>JBLNAZ010000228.1:0-12814 GCA_050259615.1 Syntrophomonadaceae bacterium
TATTTTTCAGAAGCCTTGAATTTCGGCAGGAACTCCTCAATTGCGCTTTTCAGTCTTGCAACGGTTGTTTCCTTCAGCTCCCTTTCCACCCTGATAGTTTCCAGAATATCGTTATACTTCAATTCAATGTACTCGAGAAGTTCTTTTTCAAAGCGTTTTACGTCTTCAACAGGAATAGATTCCAGGTAGTCGTTTGTGCCGGCAAAAACGCTGACGATCTGTTTTTCAACTGGTATAGGGTTATACTGTCCCTGTTTCAACAGTTCCACCAGACGTGCGCCTTTAGCCAGAGTACGCTGTGTAGCCCTGTCGAGGTCGCTTCCGAACTTGGCAAAGGATTCAAGTTCCCTATACTGTGCCAGATCCAGTTTCAAAGTTCCTGCAACCTTTCTCATTGCTTTAACCTGAGCATTACCGCCCACACGCGACACGCTGATACCGACGTTAATAGCCGGTCTTACGCCAGCATTAAAGAGGTTCGGTTCAAGATAAATCTGGCCGTCAGTAATTGAGATTACGTTTGTCGGAATATAAGCCGAAACGTCACCCTGCTGTGTTTCAATTACAGGCAGAGCTGTAAGGCTGCCGCCGCCTAGCTCGTCAGATAACTTAGAAGCGCGCTCAAGCAATCTTGAATGCAGATAGAATACGTCACCCGGGAAAGCTTCGCGTCCAGGAGGTCTTCTAAGCAGCAGTGAAACTTCGCGGTAAGCCGCAGCCTGCTTAGAGAGATCGTCATAAATGACCAGGGCATCGCGGCCAGAATCCCTGAAGAATTCACCCAGTGTAGCTCCTGAATAAGGGGCAATAAACTGCAGCGGGGCAGATTCAGAGGCAGAAGCCACAATTACAGTTGTATAATCCATAGCGCCGTGTTCATGGAGCTTGGAAACAACCTGTGCAATTGTAGAGGATTTCTGCCCGATTGCCACATAAATACAATAAACAGGTTTGACGCCAATTTTTTTGGCTTCTTCGCTGTGCGTATATTTCTGATTAATAATAGTATCAACAGCTATGATTGTCTTACCTGTCTGGCGGTCGCCAATGATAAGCTCTCTTTGTCCGCGTCCGATCGGAATCATTGCATCCACGGCGGTAATACCGGTCTGCAGAGGCTGCTTAACAGGCGCGCGGGCAATAACACCAAGAGCTTTTCTTTCAATTGGGAGGAACTGCTCAGTGTGAATAGGGCCCTTTCCATCTACAGGCAGGCCGAGAGGATTGATGACCCTTCCAAGCATTGCTTCACCAACCGGGAAGGAGGCAACACGTTTGGTTCTTCTTACTGTATCTCCTTCTTTTACGAGGGAGTAATCACCAAAAATAACGCATCCGACACTATCTTCCTCGAGGTTAAGCACCATACCAAAGACGTCATGCGGAAACTCTATAAGTTCGCTTGCCATAACTTTAGACAGCCCGTAAACGCGTGCAATACCATCTCCGATCTGGAGAACGGTACCAACATCATATACGTCTACTTCGTTGTCGAAGCCGGCCAGCTGTTTTCTCAAAATTGCAGATACTTCATCAGGTCTAACTTCTGCCATTTCTATTTCCTTTAAATTTAATCTAAACTTAGTTCAGTGTGGAATCACCCTTCAGAAACTTTTCTTTTAAGAGTTCGAGCTGATGGTTCAGCGAGGCATCTAATACCGTATCTTCGATTCTAACGATAAAGCCCCCGAGTAAGTTCCTGTTAACCTGCATGGAAAGCCTTACTTTCTTACGGGTATATCCCTCAAGTTTTTTTGTTAGTTTACTTTTCTGTTCATCGGAAAGTTCCGATGCGCTGGTAACCTCAGCATTAACAATTCCCATTTTTTTGTCTCTTAAGTCAAGGAATTGTCTGATTATGTTATAAAGCAGATTCTCCCGGTTTTTCCTCACAATAAACTGCAGGAAATTGAGCGAATCGTGGCTGATATGACTTTCAAACACCTTCAGTAAAACCTGTTCCTTGTCAGATGTTTTAACCACGGGACTCGAAAGCATCACCTGGAATTCACGCGAGGAACGGATGGTATTATAAACCATGTCCATATCAGCAGAGATCTGCTGAAAGAGATCTTTCTCCGATGCAAGCTGCAGCAGAGCGTTTGCGTATCTTGAAGAAATATTATAATTGCTCATAATCAGTTTTTCGGTAAATCATCAATAAATCTATCAACCAGATGCATTTGCTTTTCCTTATCCAGGTTTTCCTTCAGTATTTTCTCTGCAGCCTGAATGGCTATGAGCGCCACCTGGCTTTTTAAGGATTCGAAGGCCTCGTCATTCTTGCGCTTGATCTCAGCAGTTGCATCATCGAGCATCTTTTTAGCTTCCGTTTTACTGTCGGAAATAATCTGCTCTTTCAGCTTCTCAGCAAATTCCCTGCCCTGAGCAATAATCTTCTGAGCCTCTTCCTCGGTTCTTGCAAGGGCTTCCCTGTTCTCGGCCAGAAGCTTTTCGCCATCCAGCCTGGCTTTCTCAGCCTTATCCAGAGAATCCTTAATGAAAGTTTCTCTTTCTTCCAGCACCCCGAGTATAGGCTTCCAGGCAACTTTCTTCAGTATGAGGAGCAGTATTACGAAAGTAATAACTGTCCAAAAGATAAGTCCCGGATTCACAGCAAGCAAACTTGGCTTCCCTTCTTCAGTCTCAAGCAAAGCAATCAAAGCTATATTCAGCTTAAAAAACATATATACCCTTCCTTTGAATTAATAGTCCTAAAATTAAACCGGAGTGTCTTAGGAAAAACACTCCTGTAAAGACTTATTTCAAAGCCAATAAAATACAAATAACCAGTGCGAACAGGGAGATACCTTCTATAAGAGCAGCGGCAATAATCATTGAGGTTCTGATATCGCCGGCTGCTTCAGGCTGCCTTCCGCTTGCTTCCATAGCTGAGCTGGCTAACTTGCCAATACCAAAAGCACCGCCAATAACAGTTAAAGCCGCACCGAAACCGGCTGCCAAGTATGCAAAATCGAAGTTCATTTAATTTTCTCCTTTTATTAAGACATGTACTGTTGATTAATTTAATGTTCCTGATGGACTGCCATCCCAATGAACAGAGAAGACAGCATCGTAAAAATATAAGCCTGTATTAAAGCGACCAAAATTTCCAGTAAATAAATAAATAAGGCAAAGGCAATAGAAACCGGGGCAACAAAAACGGTTTTCAGAATAAAGATGAGGCCGATTAAGGCAAGTATCACTATATGCCCTGCTGTCATGTTAGCAAAAAGACGAATAGCCAGTGCAAAAGGTTTTGTAAAGAGCCCCAGAATTTCAACAACAAGCATAATAGGCAAAAGGAATACAGGTACACCATGGGGAATAAGCCCCTTAAAATATCCGAGCAGCCCGTTTTTTCTTATTCCGCCCAGCTGAATAACAACAAATGAAATTGTGGCCAGTGTTGCAGTAACAGAAATATTACTTGTTACCGTAGCGCTGTAGGGAAAAAGTCCAAGAAAATTTGCAGTGAGAATAAAGAAGAAAACCGTCAGCAGATAAGGCAGGAACATTTCGAATCCCTTGCCTATAGTTGGCCTGGCTATATCATCACGCACAAAAACCACCAGAAGTTCGGCTACGTTTGCAAAGCCTTTAGGTATTCTCGATTTTTTATAGCTTTTAGACACAAAATAAAAAATCAGCACCAGAATTAAAAGGCTGAGCCACATGAATACCACGTGCTTGGTTATAGAGATATCTAATCCAAACAGGTGTATTTCAGGCAGATGAATCCTTCCAAAAGGCTCAAAATCGATATATCTGGAATCCAGTATATGGTGTAGTATCCATCCGCTGTCTGATTTATTGTTAGCCTGGGCCAGAGTATCGCTAACTGCTTTTACTGTATTAGCTTCCATAATTTTATACCAGATCTATACTTTCTTTTGTGATACTTTTAGTTGAGATATTCTAACTCTAAAATAATTAATTTCCACAACTAAAAATGAAATATACAAAATAGAAAAAGTAAATATAAAACCATATTTGTCAATATTCAAGAATTTAAGAAAAATTAAAATTGCTGCAAGTAATAATAATATTCTTAAGAGCATGCCCCCCATATTGTACAAAAGGAACGTTTTATTTCCCTTTTCCAGTGAATAATTAAAAGCAAACAAAGATGCCACCACGTTTGTTAAATTTAGCAGGGCGCTGTAAAATGAGGCGTATAGGAATGTACTGCTGATTGTACCCGTCTTAAACAGGACAAACAATAAAACAAAAACACACATTAAAACTATGAGTACCTGATTAAGAGCCTTTTTCACTTTTATTTTTCCTGTTTAACTCTAAAACTGTCTTAATTACACTATAAATACCCGCAGAACCGCCCAGAAACGAGAAAATAATGGTCAGTATGGGGCTTGTTCCAAGCTTTCCGTCGAGCCAGTAGCCCAGGAAGAACATCAAAACAATGGAAGCAGCCAGCTGAACCCCAAGCCCCAGGTAAGGGCCAATTTCAACGTACTTTTTCCCCGGATAATTTCCTTCAGTGGAATCATCTTTTTCTGAATTTTTAAGGCCTTTTTGCGGTTTCATCTTCCTCCCGGCTGAAATGTTAAAATTAATTAAATCTAATACTTTAATTAATTTATTAAGATACCAATTCTCCGGAAGTGCCTTCAGCTTCAGCCATAGAACACTTACCATCAAAAAAGGCTCCCGGCTCAACAACAAGTATTCTGGCCACAAGATCACCTTTCAGGTACGATCTCGCTTCTAAAATAACTTTTTCAGCCACAGATACTGCTCCGGTAACCTTACCGCTAAGCGTCAGGTTTTCGGCCCTGACCTCGCCATGCACTTCAGAGCATTCACCAAGCGTAAGGTTTCCGGTAACAAAAATATCACCGTTAACGATACCGTCTATTCTTACATTTCCCTGGCTTACGAATTTACCCTCGATGTTAACACCCTTGCTTATGATACTGACCTCTTCTATAGATCCGCCTGTTGTTTTTCTTTGTACGAGTCCCACAGTATTCTCCTTAGTTAATTAATAGGTCTTTAGGATCAATTACCTGTCCTTCTTTCCAGATCTCAAAATGCAGGTGAGGTCCTGTGGTAGCAAGACCTGTATTTCCACTTAAAGCAATTGTTTCCCCCTGCAGAACCCTGTCTCTTACTTTTTTAGTGAGACCTGAACAGTGTTTATAAGTAGTAATATAGCCGTTTTCGTGCACCAGAATTATAATATATCCGTCATCTGCAGTGTAGCCGGCGAATGCAACATAACCTGAAGCCGCAGCCGCAACGGTCGTTCCGGTCTTTACGGCAAAGTCGAGCCCCATGTGCCCCTTTGAGGCATCAAATCCGCGGCTAACGAAGGCATTGCCGACGGGCTTCAGAAAAAATACTTCTTTTCTTTGAGTCTCCCGGTCAGTAAAGAAGAATTTTTCTGCAATAATCTTTTCAACAACAGCGTAAAGGTTTCCCCCCAGCGGGTTTTCCATTTGCATTTTAGGCTGACCGGAAAGCCTCATTGTCTTTGCCAGATCAGAATCGCCCATGGCAATGGCCAGTTTGAGTCTTTTATTTGCTGCCGAAATACTTTGCAGTTCATGTGTAAGCAGCAGCATTTTTCTATTCAGCTGGAACAGTTTTTTATTCTGCTCTCTGATAGAGGCATCATTTCTCATTATGAGGATGTTACCGGCAGGAGTGACAATTAATAATAAGAAAACAATAATAAAAATAAAAAGTGAATAAGCAGATAAATAAAGGAGCAATTTCAGAATACCCAGTCTGTGGCTTTTAGTCTGGATTCCCTGATGGCTAGGAATAATAAGAAGAGAGAAATCTCTTATGTTTTTAAGTTTATTTAGGTTCATACCGGATATTTTTCTGCAAAGTTAGTCAACCCTCCTTAAAAAGTCAATCATAACGATGCAACATATCTCAAGGAAAGAAATGTCCCAGGTTTTCTTAATAAACCTCTATAATGTCCTTAAATTTTACTGCGCCTTCGCGAAGAAGTTTCGGAGCGGTTCCGGTCAGGTCTATGAGCGTGGAACTTTTTGCAACCACTTTTTTTTCAGTAAAAAATATTGCATCCAGCTCGCTTCCAAAGTCGTAGTTTATGACGTCCCGTTCGTTTATCGGCTCACCGCCGGCTCTGTTTATGCTGGTTGAAATAAGGGGTCTGTCGATTTCAGCGAGTAAAATCTTACAGAACTTATGGTGCGGAATTCTGAATGCAGCAGTCGGCTGCCCCAACAGGCGTGCTGATTCTTCATTAAGGTTAAGAATAATTGAAATTGGGTTTGGCCAGATCTTATGTAGAAAATCGTGGTGTTTATCCAGTTCGACCTCAGAATATCGGAAAAGCGTGTTCAGATTCTGGACTAGAAATATGAATTTTTTCTTCTCATCCCGTTCTTTTATGTTGGCAATCCTGTTAACGACCTCCCTGCTGAAAGGATTGCCTCCCAGTCCGTAAATGGTATCAGTGGGGTAAGCAAAGACCCCGTTTCTGCGAAATATTTCAGAAGCTGCCCTTACGGCAGCATTTATATCCTCATCAATAGAAATAAATTTTCCCTTGCGTTCGTCTGTCATATATAAGAATAAAATTATTAAAAGAAATTTATTGCCGGTGATTTTGTATCCGAAATGCTGAAACAACCCATCTCCGGCATATCTATTTAGTATAGCTAATATTAAAGTCTCCTGCCACATATAAATTAGATACCAGGCAAGTCTCCGGGGTTTCCATATGCAAATTCATAAAGGATTAACGCTCTTGTTTATGCACACGATGTAATTTTATCAATTGCCGCCGTAATGGTTTTTAGTTCCAGTTTATATGCACAATCAAAGGTTTTAATGGGGCATTCCCTTCTGCCATGGATTCCGCATGGTTTGCAGGCAAGATCATCATAGCTTACATAAGTGCTATTTTCATTATAAGGGTAAAAGCCAAAGTCTGCAACAGTTGAGCAGTATATTGTAACAACCGGAATATCGGCACACATGCCGAAATGCGCTGGTGCACTGTCGTTTGAAACAAGTACTCTGCAGTATCTAAGAAGCTCCGTTGTCTCTACTATGGAAAACTCTCCAGCTGATGAAATTACATTCTCACTATAGGCGGCAGCGATCTCTGCGCAGTATTCCGCATCATCTTTGCCGCCAATGATCAAAACCTTAAAGGACCTGGAAAGGAGATAATTTATGACTTCGAGAAATTTTTCTTTCGGATATCTTTTAGTCATCCAGACTGAACCCGGGGCAACAGCTGCATAATTAACCATACGGGCAGACTTAGCATCCAGGGCACCGTCAATTCTATCCGGGCCGTCAATCCTGCCAAGGAACTCAGAAACTTTAATTTTCTCTTCCCGGCTGGCGACGATCTCGGGCAGAATGCGCCAGTCTGAAGGCAAAGCACCGCCATCTATGAGCTCCAGATTTCTTTGTACCTCATGATGCCCTGAGTTGTAAAATACTACATTTTTATAGACCTGATGAAAAGATGCGTTTGAGAATCCGTAGGTTTCCTTGACCCCCGAAAGAAGTACGAGCATGGATGTTCTGAATGAGCGGTGTGGAGAGTAAATTCTCGTATAGCCTTCCCTTTTGATTTCTCCGGCAAATTTCACCAGTCTTGCCAAAGAGCGGTCTTTGCCTTTCTTATCGTATGAATAGACCTTATACGTATATGGGTTTGCCCTAAAAATTCCGCTTGCTGCGGGAGTTGTTACAACATCAATCGTTGAATCCGGATACAAATCCTTCAGTCTTTTAAGCATTGGAAGCGTCAGAACGGCATCTCCAATAAAAGCCGTCTGAATTACGAGAATCTTTTCTCTAATCATTTATTAGTATTTCCACCGCTTATGCATCCATAGCCACTGTTCGGGATAAATCCTGATGTACTTTTCCAGCATTGAACTATAGCGCTGATTAATTTCAATTATTTTATCGTCATCGGTCCCTTCCAGTTCAGAGGTCTCGATAACTTCCACAAAAGCCGCATAGGAATAATCGGCCTGGCGGGCCAAAATGCATACAACTACCGGAGCGCCTGTTCTAATGGCAAGCACAGCCGTTCCGGGATAAACAGCAGAGCTGATGCCCATGAAATTGACTCTGGGGCCATCGGGGTCACCCCTCTGGTCACCTACAAGTCCTATTATATTGTGGTTTTTCAGTTCCTTGAATATATTGCGGAATGACATACCTAGCAGTACCGTCTTATTGCCGAAACTCTCCCTCATCATATTGAGCCAGTTACCGACCAGGTTGTTCCGCTGGGGCTTTACTGCAACGGACAGAGGAATGCCGAGCTGAGCGCCGATGGAGACTGCTCCAAGCTCCCAATTGCCGAAATGGGCGGTAAGTAGAATTGCTCCTTTCCCCTCCTCATACTTTTTTCTGATTAGCTCAAGTTCAGGGCAGTTTACCATGTTCTTCAGCTGCTTTATCTTCAGCTTCGGAATGCACATAATCTCAATAATTGTAATGGCAAAGCTGTGATAGCATTTGTATGAGAGTCGTTTTAACTCTTCATCAGACATCTCAGGGAAAGCAAGCTTTAGATTACCCTCAACAGTAGACTTTCTTATTGGAATGACATAATAGAAAATGAATGCCAGAAAATGAGCCGCATGCCTGGCCCGTTTAACACCAATCAGACTGAAAGTTTCTGCAAATAATGTGAATAGAAAATATTCGAACCTGTTTTTGAGTTCCACGCTGCAAAATCCAAATTATTAACATAAAAAAATATGGATATATGAAATAAATTCATATATCCATATTAAAAAAAGATGAAATTATGGAAAAATAGTATTAATTAAAATCCTATTCGGCAGTAACAATTCTTCTTGCCCAATTGTCATCTCTCAGCTCTCCGCGTTTAGTCGAGTGCAGAAGCTGGTAATCTGAAAATCCGGTAACATCACCGAAAACAAAAACCACACCGCCTTCGATCTGGTTATAGTGCCAGATTTCGTAAGGTTTTTTATCGAGGTCACTGGGGTATCTGTCTATTTCATCAGGTTCCCCGTAAAGGACCAGTACCCTGCCGCGGTCGGTCTTCATACCCTTGCGGTTAATGGTTCCGTACCTATCGTTGGCAAGCTTGACCCTGTTCAGATACTGATTCTTAAATTCGTTTTCAGGAGTAGCAGGATCCTGATCTCTTTTTTTCCAGAACTGGAAAAGAAAGTCCCTCTTGGATTCCACGTTTTCGAGTTTTTTGAACTGGGAAATTTCATTAGACGTTGCAA
Organism: Syntrophomonadaceae bacterium; assembly: GCA_050259615.1. Taxonomy (GTDB): domain Bacteria; phylum Bacteroidota; class Ignavibacteria; order Ignavibacteriales; family SURF-24; genus JAAXKN01. Next base: position 9,243 of record JBLNAZ010000228.1, read on the forward strand.
TGTACTTTGACATTTCAAAGAGCTGGTCGCATTCCTCGCTGCTGAGTACACCAAACTCACTGCCCAGCATATCGGTTTTCCCTGCTACCTGCTTGAATGTATCGGCAACTGATGGATTATATACATAAAATCTCTTGGAAGATGAAATTCCATAATTTCCTGAACTGTCTATGGCATCAATAATAAGAGTATATGTATCTGTCGGATATTTTGTAAGGTTCAAAGTGCCTACATCTACACGCGAGAGACTTCCTCTTTTTAGAGGCTTAATTTTTTCGCTTAATCTATAGCCCTTGCTGTTTAATAGGAAGGAACGGAGTTTCAGGTTACCTTTAAGTGAGTCCTGGATCATGTTGTAGATCTCAGTATAATAAAAAAGAACAGGTACACCTTCACCGAAGATCATTGTGGGATTCGGCTGAACTTCCAGCGTATTTTTATAGAATATAGAATTTGAATCGGCATTTTCCTGCCTGATACTGGAGGATAGTTCAATATCGCTCAAAGCCAGATTTCCTCCGATAAGAGGTTCCACCTTAATAGTTTCAACTATCGACTTCATTTTGTTCTTATCTACGGCATCCTGGCCGGAGACCATGCATCTAAATACTCCCCGGGGAACAACAAGTCCAACAACTCCAATTAAATTTTTGTTCATTCCTGCTTTTGAGGTATCATTGACTGCATTTTCAATTTTCCAGTCCTTATTAAGCACTACTTTTTTGGCCACGGTATCAGTAATCTCAATATGTAAAGTTGCCCCAACAAAGTGGGCTGTGTCTTTCCTGTACAAAGTCAGCTGGCTTTGTCCGAAAGAATAATAAAACTCCACATAGTTTGACACGGTGTCGTAACCAAACCTGGCGTAATCAAAATCAAAATTTAACCTGCCCTGCGCATGAGTTTGACCAAAAGCAATAAGAATAAACAAGATTGCTATGATTTGGAATTTTTTCATATGTATTCCTTTTATGACTAAGAATGTGATAATCTGCTTTGAAAATGAAGGGAACAGTAACTCTTAGTGCAAAGATTATAAGTTGTGATTAATTCAATAAATTTATATTCTTGTACAGCTAAAATATCAAAAAGTTCTATAAAAAACAGGTATTATTGCGTTCCCTATAGCATTGCTGAACCTGCTCCGACAGTTTGGATAAGTGAGGATAATACTGGACTTCCTTAAACTTCAAAATTCATTATTTTACAAGAATTATCCTCAAAGCTCCGGAATAATTTAGCTACTGCCTAAAAATTAACTTTTGAACTGGAAAAAACAAGTACATTATGAAGAATTTTTTGTATTTAACTATTATTTGCCTTTCCATCACCTGCTTCTCTAATGTGAGTGCACAAAAAAAGAAATGGGCGAATTTTAACAGTTTCAACTCCGGGGTACCTTCAAATCAGGTCTATTCCGTACTGATAGATGAATCGGGTTCTGTCTGGGTTGCTACACTTGACAGCGGTTTTGCCGTTTTTGACGGCATGAAATGGTCAAAGTATAACATGAAAAATTCGATCCTTCCAAACAACAGCATTTATACAATTGCCGCAGACCGACATGGGTCAAAGTGGATTGCCACTTACGGTGGCGGAATTATAAAAATCAATGAAAATGGATGGGAAATTTACAATAAGAGTAATTCAGGATTGCCTGAAGACTACATATACTCTATTGCAATCGATAGCCTTGATAACATTTTAATTGGAACCAGCAGTGAGGGACTGGCTGAACTAAGCGGTAAAAACTGGACTGTCTTTAATCGGAGTAATTCTGGATTGCCGCACTCAAAAATACCTTCACTGCTCATTGACAAGCGCGGAAGAAGATGGATCGGAACCGCTGGCGGGTTAGCTATATTTCAGAAAGACAAAATTATAACAGTAAAAGACAGCCTGCTTCCTGTTTCAAGTGTCTATACAATTGCAGCCGGTAACAATAACAATATTTGGGCAGGCTTCAAATATGAAGGTCTGGCCGTTTTTGACGGCGGGCATTGGAATTATTACGATCAGAATAATTCTGGTTTACCTGGTGATGAAGTCCGTTCCATTGCAGTTGACAGTAAGAATAATATCTGGATTGGCACATTAGGAAATGGCCTGGTAAGGTTTAACGGCAAAAACTGGACTGTTTACAATTCTCATAATTCCGGACTAGCTGACAATAATATTTTTTTCGTTACGGTAGATAAGTTCAACAATAAATGGATTGGAACTTTAAGTCACGGTTTATTTATTTTCAATGAATCCGGCATTAAAAATACGCCTTTGGTTAAATAAACAACATCAGGATCTTTTCCCCGGGCACTTTCAGTTTCCATTAACTGCGAAAACCACGAAATATTATTTCACGCCTATACATTTATCCGTCTCTTTAAAACAACAAAGCCCCCATTTACGGGGGCTTTGCTTCAACTTAAGAGGCAATGATCTGTTAAAATCCGAATGCAACCGAAAATACATGGTTTGCACTGAAGAATTTAGTCTGTCTATATGCATAGTCAAACTTAAAATCAAAACCTTCCATCTGATAATTTATACCTGCACCGGCAGTAAGACCAAAAGTTGCATCGGCTTTGTTAATTTCAGAGACGTATGCATATCCGCCGCGAACAAAGAATAAATTGTTAAATCCGTATTCACCGCCAATTTTGTACTCATCACCATAGAAGTTAGAGTTTTGGAATGAAGATGACAGAGCAAGAGCATTTTCAGAATTGATGTCATACTTGTAACCAAGGCCTAATTCTAAAGTAGATGGCAGCTCAAAGCTTGCAGATGTCATTTTATAGAGCTGTGTACCTCTCTGCAATTCTGTAGCATTTGCATTCAGGTATAAACCTGAACCATCGAACTGCATCTGAGGACCAAGGTTCTTCATAACAACAGCAAAGCTTAAACCGTTGATATTTCCAAGGTTCTGATAGGAAATACCAATATTAAATGCTACACCGGTAGCGCTAACGCGGTCAATCTTTTCAGATATATAATTAGCCGTAAGACCAACTGCAATTCTGTCACTCAGCATTCTCGAATAGGTTAGACCTAAAGTTAAATACTGGGGCTTGAATGTCTGTCCGGTTCCATCAGGGTTATTTACGGTCGTAGTCGGGATATCAGTCATTGAAAGGCCCTTTATGCTTAAACCAACAGCACCGAAGCCTTCAATGTTCGTCGAAATTGCGCCATAAGAAACGCCGATGTCAGCAATGTAATTCATTTGTGACAACATTACGTTAGTAGAATTTACAGATCTTGAAAGATTGGCCGGATTCCAGTAAAGGGCTTCCAGACCTACGGCATTTGTCAAAGTGGCTCCGCCCATGGCGATGCCACGTGTACCTACAGGAATCAACAATTCCGAGGCACCTGCAGTTCCATTACGGTTACCACCGCCGGCAAAAACAGACTGGGTAGCCGCAAGGATCAATAGTAATATTACTAAACCGAGTTTTATATTTTTCATTTTGTTCTCCTTGACTGTTATTTAACTAAAATCTGTCTAAGATTTGTTGTTCCTGGATAACAGCTACTTTTAATATCTTTGTTTTTCCTAACTGTGGCAT
>JBLNAZ010000229.1:0-42174 GCA_050259615.1 Syntrophomonadaceae bacterium
TCATTTGGAACATTGTTATTTTCTTCAATTCCAGTTGATTCTATAAAATGACATATTTTTTTATTGCTGGCAGTCAACCATCCATTATGGGCATCAACAAAATAAATGTTGAAAATTGCATTACCGCCTTGAGAATTTGTCAAAGGAGTAATCTGTCTGGTCCAGCTTTTACCGCCATCTGTTGTATGTTGGATAACCCCATATCCATTTCCGTCCTTGGTAGAAATCCAACCTTTGTTCGCATCCAGAAAGAAGACCGTTTTGCTTCGGTCATCCGGGTTTATTCCGCTGTTAGTAACATAATTCCAGTTAGTGCCGCCATCAGTAGTATTTAGAACCTTGCCTTGATCACCAACAATCCACCCATTATTTACGTCAGAAAAAAAGATCGCATTGTAAATGCCAGTCGCGTTATCAGAAAATTGTTCTGTCCAACTGTTGCCGCCATTCGTGGTACGCGATATTTTGAATGGGGGCTGGCCTCCATTTACACCGGATCCATAATATGCCCAGCCATTATTCATATCTACAAAATAAAAAATCCCGGCACCGTTAAACGGGACCCAATTATTCCCACCGTCCGATGTTTTCAAAAATGTGGACACCTGTGTTGCGAAATTAAAATACAAAAGCCATCCATGATTTACATCAACAAATTGAATCTGGAAACCCATATCGCCATTTGTTGTAGAAAGCACTTTCTTTTGCCAGGATTTTCCGCCATCTGTAGTTTGATGAACGACGACTCCGTACGAAGTGCCAAAACTGGATCCAATAGAATTAATTTTCCAGCCGTGAGTCTGATCAGCCCAGGACATAGATACTGCCGGATCAGAAGAACACCAAACAGTATCATCAGGAAAAGGTGTTACCATCATCCAATTTTCTCCCGAATCAGTTGTATGAAGCAGGCGGCTGCCAGTGCCAACTGAAATCCAACCTTCGGTAGGACTAACAAATTGAACTTTGCCGATTTCCGTTGTATCCCCTAAAGTTATCGGATTTGCCTGAAAAGTCCAGGACTGAGCCTTAACAGTTGCATGTGCTAAAATAAAAGCAGCAACTATGATTAAATATGTACAAATTTTCCAGAACATAATATTGACCCCCTTGTTTAGAACTTTAATTTATAACTGCGGAATTGTTCTTAATATTATGATCAGTAAATGAGCAAAAAAATATTATGTATTATTTAATAAGGTGTGATCCATGGATGAGGTCCGATAGTAATTTCTTCAAATTTAAGATGTTTGAATTTCAAAAACAATAGCTGCACATTATTAATTAAATAAGATAAGACATCTATGAACCAGGCGGTTTTTATTATATCCGGCGTAATCAGAATACTTGAACCTGGTAATGGGTATGGTTGTAAATGCTAATATACCTGCAAGCAATTATGAACTTTGTACAACTTGATCTTATTTAATTAGGAGCAGTTTCTTAGAATCCCTGAACTGACCTGCCTGAATGGAATATATGTACACCCCGCTGGGGAGGGAGGAGGCATTAAACTGAATGTTGTATGTGCCCCGAGCCTGATCCATACTGACTAAAGTTGATACTTCACGGCCGAGCATATCATATACTTTCAGATCTACATGTGTCAGCCGGGGAAGTGTATATGTTATAATCGTCGAAGGATTGAAAGGGTTTGGGTAATTTTGGGACAGGCTGTAGCTTTGAGGCGCATTTTCATTGTATAAGGCAGCACTGATCTCCGGGAAAAAGAACCTAGAAGATTTGGTAATCACGGAATTAAATGCTGTATCATTAGCCGTAGTCTCAAGAGGAAAACCAAGATAAATCAACTTTGCGGTATTCGGGGAAGTCCCGAGTGGGCCCGAATATTGGATGCCGGCACCTTTGCCATTTGCGTACTGCATGCACAATGTGCTGCCGTTTGAAGTTCCAATCTCATCCGGGTAGCCGATTTCATATGTCTGTGCGAAATTAAAACTTGTTCCGCCAAGTGCTGAACCGGCTACACCGGTTACTGAATTTGAAGATGCATTGTCATTTAAATAACTTGCTTTCAGATAAGTGCTATAGAAACTCTTATCAGAGGCAGTTCCCTTAGCTGACAGGTCCCAGCCTATTTCACTGCCTGAGACGAAAAGATTTCCGCCGCCTTCAAGATAGCTTTGTACCAATGCTTGTTCTGCTGTACTAAAGGTTTCGTTAAGTGTACTTTCATCGCCCGACATCCAGTAAACAGCATCATAATTGTTAAGGCTGACCGATAAATTCGTTATCTGAGAACTTTTTACGGATTCAAATGGCATATTCAATGCTGATAAGGCATTGCCATACCTGCATGTAAAGACAGTTCCATTGCCCCTCCAGCCGCCGGCATCACGGTCGAAGCCGTCAACTATCAAAATCTTTTTTACAGCAGATGATTTTCCAGTACCGAGAACGTTTGACCAGCTGCTTTCAGTTAAAGTTGAATTGTTCAGTACGCTTGAAACACGGTAATATTCAGTATTGCTGCTCATCGTAACTGTTGTACTGAATGACTTTAATGTATTTTCATTTTGGATCTGCTTCCAGTTTGTGCCGTCTGCAGAGCTATAAAGTCTGAAGCCCTTTACTCCTGAAGTATCGCAGCTGAAGGTAATTTTTGCAGTCCCGTCTGACTGCTTTAATACGCTTAAGAGCAGAGGCTGCTTTAGAGAATAATCATTTACCATTCCGTTATAAGACCTGGGTGTATAGGCAGTCAGATCCGAGGGTGTATAAGACCAGTAAGAAACTGCCCAGTCGCGGCCGGAGGCTTCAACAACTCTCAAAGCACCGTTTGAAGCTTTATCAATAAACATTCTTACATGCCCGTTTGTAAGCACAGCATCCCCCGGCTTCATTTCGTCCCAGCTTGAATATTGCGTTGTAATACTAGGCATACCGGATGTGGTACAATGATAGCTTAATGACCAGCAGCGGCTTACAAATCCGGAACAATCAACTCCAACGGCATAACCGGAAACACCGGCTGTGTTTATATCGCCGGAATACCTGCCATTTAAGAGACCGTTTGAGAAATCAGAGAGTGTACAGAATCCACCCCACATATAAGGGACCTTTGCGTTCATTCCAACGATAAGCCATGATGGTGTCCTGACCAGGTCGCCATCGGGGCCGGTTACATTTGAAGGTGCGAGGTTGTATTGTTTGCATTGATATTTATAAAGGACATAACTTTCTGCGAGTCTTAAGGTAGTATTCCTGCTTACAGCCTGAATTCCGAAATTTTGTTTTCCGGAACTTTCATTCAGGCCGGCAGAAACAGCAGCTTCAGTATGAGGTGCAATATTATTATAATGCAGTTCATAATTATATTCCGAAGGATATGAAATCGGTCCGGAGGCCGGAATAGTAAGGCCGCTCCATCTGATCAGAGTGAGCTTGTCTTTGTCAGTAAGCAGATGATAAAGGTTCCCATCAGCATCTATCTGGAAATCGCGCACCATATAAAGGTATTTAATTGAAGGTATTTCCAGTATAGAAAGTACACTTCCTTCAGGAGATAAAGTATAAACCTCACGCTTAACCTTCAGGGGAATTTCAGATAAATAAGTTTCAACGAGGACAAAAGAATTTCCTTTTGAATCTATTCCTACCAGGTCAGAATATGCCAGGCTGGAAGGGAAGTTCAGCTTAAATGTTTTATTGAAATTTTGTAATTCATAATTTAATACAAGCTCATTCCGGCTTTTAACATTTACCGTAACTTTTTCTCCCGAAGTATTTGAAAGCACACCGCAGTCATCTGTAAATACATCCTGCTTATTAAAGAGGAATGATCTTTTTAAGGTATAACTGGTGTTCGGGTCTGAAGTGATCTCATTATCCGGAAAAGCACATTGGAGCTTATCGCTGCCAGGAATAAAGCCTTCTTCGGATCTGTATTGGTTAATTGTCTTTTGAAGACGATTGCTCGTAATGCAGTAACTTACAGGAGAATCGAAAGCATTAAGCCATATACCATCTTTATCAAGATCAAAAGATGAAATGCAGTAGACACCTGAATTTTCAATTCTTAAATTTACAGGAAGATCAGAATATTTTCTTTCTGCAAGCTTTGTAAAAACTGCCTGGCCGGCAACAGAACCGATTGAAAGGACAAAGTACAAGAACATTAAAAAATACTTCATGAAAAACCCAAGTAATATTTAGTCTAAGGAATATATTTTTCTTTAACTGAGATGATCTCGCCATTCATTATTTCAAATGAAAAAGGTTTTTGCCTGAATTGCGCATAATCTTTCCGGCTGAAAATCGAAAGGAATTTCTGCAGACTGATGGCTTCGTTGAACTTAAAATTTCCGGCTTTATCATATGAAAGTGTCTGCATTATAATTTCAGGTTTGGCGGAAAATTTAAGTTTAAGCGAATCTGTTTTAGGATTTCTTATATAGTATCCCTGGGGAGGATCTGGAAGATTAGTAATCATTTTCTTCTTATCTTCTGAATATGCCTTTAATGCATCATCGCCGCTGAACCATTCCACGGTATCAATTAAAACGTAATTTGCAGACATACCGGAAGATACTGCTTTAATATAGCCCGTGCAGTTAAAGTTGGGCAATGTATTTACAAATGGCTGTGCAGAAGAATGCAATGAATCAGTTTGTTTTTGATCGCTCTGTTTATTTTCGCTGCAGCCGCTGCAGATCAAAGCTGCAGATAAAATTGCGGCAGCAAACAAAATTGATGCAAAGTTATTATTCAAAGGCAGGGAGGATATTTTCACAATAAAAAATCTCCGGGAATATTAATTTATTCCAAACTTTACGTGTGCAAAATAAACAAATTTTATTAAAATACTAATAATCAGAAATTTATTTCATTTTGCAGGGAAGAATATTCTGATAGGCTTTACTTTTTGCGGAATGAGTGGGATTTTTCACACTCTGTCCAAATAGTTAGAAATTGAGCTGTATTTAGTATTTATTGAAAACCGATGTCCTAAAAATGTCCTTAATATTCTTTACGTTGTAACATAGCGAAATTAAGTTGTTATTTAGGATATTCATATGAATGGAAAAACAAGCAGCATCAAAGAAAGTATAATAATAAAGATAACCGTTGCCCATATAATCAGGTTCTGTGTCCTGCTGTTAACATGATCTCCCATTACATCCTTTCTATTTGTAAGGACTACCATAAAGATAAGGATAACAGGGGACAACACTCCTGCTATTTGCTGAGTAAGGAGCATAATATGTACTAAGGATATATTCGGTATTAATGTTAAAGCCGCACTGAAAAAGACTATGAGTGTAAAGATACTATAAAAGGCAGGTGCCTCATCCGCCTTATGATTTAGGCCGCTTTCAAGACCAAATGACTCACAGATCGCATATGTTGTGGATAATGGGATTATTGTAACAGCAAGTATAGAAGCTCCAAGCAGGCCAATTGCAAAAAGAATCGTAGCATAGTTGCCGGCAAGCGGCCTTAAGGCAGAAGCAGCTTCTTCAGCTGTTTCGATATGGATATGTGCCTGGTATAAAGTTACGGCAGTACAAACAATTATAAAGAATGAAACGAGGTCTCCCCAGACTGCACCCAGATATACATCCAGCTTTTCATATTTGTATTCTTCTAACTTTATTCCCTTTTCAACAACGGAAGACTGGAGATAAAACTGCATATAAGGCGTGATTGTAGTTCCAATCATACCAATAAAGGTCAGTATGAACGCCTTATTAAATTCCAGCGTCGGAGTCCCTAAAGCCTTAAATACCTTGGACCAGTCAGGATTGACCTTAAAGCAAGTTATTATGTAGGTGAAAAATATGAGTGTAAAAGCAAGGAATACTTTTTCTGCTACTGAATATGTTCCTTTTGTAATTAGAAGCCAGACCAGGATTGCAATTATTGGTACAGAAATGTATTTGCTTATTCCAAACAATTCAAGGCTTGCAGCTACACCAGCAAAATCGCCCACACAGACTCCAAAGTTTGCTACAAAAAGAGTAATCATGGCAAAAGCGGAAAGTTTAATTCCGAAGTTTTCTCTTATCAGATCTGCCAGGCCTTTTCCGGTAACAACTGCCATTCTGGCATTCATCTCCTGGATAATGGCCAGGCTGAATGTGATGAGCAGTAGACCCCAGAGCATTTTGTAACCGTATGAAGCTCCAACTGTAGCATAGGTGGCTATTCCACCTGCATCGTTTCCTGCGTTAACAGTTATCAGGCCAGGGCCAATAATGCTTAGTATCAGTAAGTATTTTTTTCGTTTTTCCACTATTTACAGTTTCATTAGATTAAGTCTAAATATCCTGAATGCTTTATCTAAAGATTATAATCAAATTATCACTTCAGCGCTATTCTTTTTGGTGGTATAATCGATAAAGTTACAAAAAATAAAAGGTAACGAAGAGTGCTTTTATAAAGAGTAATGAAGAAAAATATAAATGTTGGAATATATTTATCGGGGCAGCATAAAATAAAAGTCCACCGGGACGAGCAGGGATGTGCTTAAGAGTAAAAAGCTCAAAAACGTATTTTATCGTCTTTGAGCTTTTGTTTTTACTAGCGGAAAGGGGGAGATTTTCCGCACCCCTCAAAATGTATTGAATTCAGGCTGTTTTGAGCATTTCTGATGAGGCAATGTCCTAAAAATGTCTTGAATATTTGGGAACTTAAAATTCCTCCTCAGGTTGTTAAATACTTATTCCAAGACCAATTCTTACGGAAGTTAAATTATAAAACCAGCTGCTGGTAGTTCCTGTATTAGCTGATCCTGTCCTGGAAGCATCCGATTGCGATAAGGACTCATAACTACTTTCTGATTTGAGCCAGTTTCTTCCGCCAGTAAGCTGCGTCTCGGCAAATACACGAAGGCTCTGAGTTAAAAAAGCCTCCAGGCCGATGAATGCTGAAAGTCCTGCAGAAAAACCATAATAAAGATCAGAATTTGTTTGATTATATCCTCTACTGGGAGGATAATTGTCCTTGTTTGTAGTCTTCTGTTTTGTCCTGTTATATGAGATAAAAGGTCCTGCACCTGCATAGGCCTGGCCAAGATTGGATCTGTAGAAGTTATAAGAGTAAGCAAACTCTGCTGTAACGTAATTAGCACTGTTTGTAAAATTATTTTCATAGGCATGTTTATCTGTCAAGGAACTGGATTCACTATCATGGTTGCCTTTAGAATCTGAATATGAACTTGAAAGATCAAGACGAAGCCTGAGGTCAGAGTTCCCTGAATTATAGAACTTATAGGCAAGAGCATAACCGTTGATGAAATAGAAATAAAAAGTGTTCCCGGGCAGATTTGCCTTTACCTCTGCGGAATCCTTAACCTGAGCAATTGAAACGTTATTGATTGAACTTGCAATCAGTACAGCGGATAAAATGAAAAGAGTTAGAAGTTTCATGATATTTCTCCGAAAATTAATTTTTAGAAATTGATTCCAGTTCAGAACTAATTCTATAGCAGGGATGCACAAAAATATTTCTTCTTACATATATATATGGTGACGAAGAGCATTTTCGGGAAAAAATAATGAGGAAAAATAAATAACTATGAAGTATTTTCAAATGGGCCGCATTGAATAGCATTCCACAAGGAATAGCAGGGAAGTGCAAAAATACAAAAAGCTCAAAAACGTTTTTTGTTCGTCTTTGAGCTTTTCCAAGCGGAAAGGGGGAGATTTTCCGCAGCCCCTCAAAATATTTAGAAATTAGGCTGTATTTAACATTTCTGACTAGTCATTGTCCTAAAAGTGTCCCAAATATTTTGGAGCAAAAATTCCTCCTCAGATTATTAAATACTTATTCCAAGACCAATTCTGACAGAAGTTAAATTATAAAACCAGTTGCTATAAGTTGCTGAAGAGTATGATGTTCCCCCAGAAGCGTCCGATTGCAGTACATATTCAGAAAATTCTTCTGATTTGCTCCAGGTTCTTCCGCCTGTAAGCTGCGTCTCGGCAAAAATACGGAGACTCTGATTTAAGAAAGCTTCAAGGCCGATGAATGCTGAAAGTCCTGCAGAAAAACCATAGGTAAGGCTTTCGTCTGTCTGGTTAACTAAATAGGGGGAATATTCCTCGCTTGAACTTTCCTCTTTTGATCTGTTGTATGAAGCAAATGGCCCAACACCTGCATAGGCCTGGCCAAGACGGGACCTGTAGAAATTGTAAGAGTAGGCAAATTCTGCTGTAATATTATTAATACTGTTTGTAAAACTACTTTCTAAATTTTGTTTATCTGATCCACCGCCCCTATTCCTTTTAGAATCCAAATATGAGCTTGAAAGATCAATGCGAAGCCTGAGGTTGGAGTTCCCAGAGTTATAAAACTTATAGGCAAGAGCGTAGCCGTTAATGAAATAGAAATAAAAAGTATTCTGAGTTAAGCTTGTCTTTACCTCTGAGGAATCCTTAACCTGGGCTATTGATACATTATTGATTGAAGTTGCAATCAGTAAGGCAGTTAGAACGAAAAGAGTTAGACGTTTCATAATATTTCTCCAAGATTTGAATTTATACAGTTCATAAGTGAGCCAGTACAGAACTACTTCTAAAGCAGGGATGCACAAAAATACTCCTCAATACATATGTATGGTGACGGAAGCCGCTTTCGGAAAAAATGATGAAGAAAAATAAATAAATGAGGTGAATTTTCAAACGGGCTACACATAACATCAGATCACAAAGAGGGCAGGGAAGTGTTAAAATGCAAAAAGCCCAAAAACGTTTTCAAGTCCGTCTTTGAGCTTTTGTAAGCGGAAAGGGGGAGAAGAAGCGCACCCTTTCAAAATGTCTGGAATTCAGGCTGTTTTGAGCACTTTTAGAAAGACGATGTCCTAAAAGTGTCCTAAATATTTTCAAACAAAACTTATTCAATAATCCACAACACATATTAAAGAGTTTGGTGCGCCGAAACAAAAATGGTATAAAACCGTTACTTCCGGCTGATTGATGAGTTATCGAATTTTACTTCATTGGAAGAAGTATATTCTCCACGTAATGCTGTATTAAAATAAAGGAAAGCTTCTTTATAAATATTTTTATAATCCAAATCCGGGTTTGAAAACAATCCAGGCAGTTTGTCCGGCCTTCTGAATGAATATATCATTTTTATTGTATATGTATCTTTCGGATAATTAAAGAAGTTGTACAGAGTCATCTTTACTGGCGGATATTTTATTGAGGTGTGGGGATGTATTACCAGGAAATCGGACGAAGCAGGAATATTCTTTTCCATACAGTCGACCATCATCATATTCTTCTTTACAATTTCACCTCTGCTGTTTTTAACTATGGGCTTTATGATCGGGTAGCATAGCAGGTCTGCAAGGACAAATATGTCGGTATCAGTCTTATTGGTAAAAGTTGAATGGAGAAGGAAGTCAAAGGCAAAAGAATCTCCTTTGAATTTGATCTTCCTCAACTCCAGGCTGTCAACGTGAATATCCAGAATATCTTCAGGCCTTAATTTACTAAGTGATCTGTGGTAATTTTCAATTTCAGCAACTGTATCAATATAAACCTTTCCGGTCTTTAACTTTACATCAAGGTTTATCAAATCTTCATTTTTCAGGATGGAAAATGAAACTGTACTTGTAAAATATCCGATTGAATAAATTCTTATGGTATAATTACCAACGGGCAGAGATTCAAGAATGAAATTTCCTCCGGCATCTGTAATGCATCCTTTATTCAGTAAGCCGGACGGTTTGATGATCTGTATAATTGCACCCATTAGCGGCCTTTTGCTATCTTCTGATTTTACTGTACCGCATACGGTAGCACCGAAAAGCCACGAGGGAATTATAATAAGAATTGTAAACAGAAATTTCATAATCTTATATCGGATCAGTAGATATTGCAAAGGTATAGCTCTGGTTGCGTGCATTTTCAAATGCCTCAGAACTAATTATCACAGTAATGTCATTACCGGTGCCGAAATCCCCATTCTTATTTTTTAATTTTATTATCAATGTCTTCCTTGATTTATCCACATACCAAACTAAAATATCTCTTAATTCTCTGGAATACTTAGCGTCAGTTATACTTATCTCATCCTGGGTAATTGTTTTCTTAAAGCTTAGTTTTTCCAGTTGAATCATTACACCGTAACATACATACCTCCCATTTATATTTTTTGTCAGCTGGTAAACTCCTGCTTTATGGGTATTGGAATTTCCCGGGATAACGGAGCCTAATGTAAACAATAATAGAAATATGTATTTCCTCACGCTGATGACTCCTGTAAACATATTAAAGGCTTAAGTCAAATTCTTCCTGAAGATATAGTGCCTGTAGGCTGGTTTTATTCTAAGACATCTCACTTTATCTTAACTAAAAGCTTCCTTAAATCCAACAGGTTTTCAAGAGCAAATTAGATAATCAGAATAACTGTTAGATGTCAGTTGCTATAAAAAAGAAAAGGAAATGAGTTGTCCTAAATTTGTCCTAAAAGTGGTATACAGGGTGAGTTTGGGAGTATTACAGAGACGCTACAATACGAAAAAAGCTCAAAAACAGCATTTTTAACTGCCTTTGAGCTTTTATTTTTACTAGCGGAAAGGGGGAGAAGAAGCGCAGCCTGTAAAAATATTTGGAATTCAGGCTGCTTTGAGCATTTCCTGGAAGTCGATGTCCAAAAAGTGTCCTAAATATTTTACAACAAAAAAGCCCTCAAGGCATAAGACTTCAAGGGCTTTGAATAGAGAAGTATTTAATTCTATTTCATTAAGACAAACATTTTTGAAATGTTGTATCCGCCTGATTCAAGTCTGTAAATGTAAACTCCGCTTGGAAGACGGCTGCCATCAAATTTCACAGAGTAACTGCCTGCTGACTTATATTCGTCTACTGCAACCGCAACTTTTCTTCCAAGTGCATCGAAGATGGAAAGCCTGACATTTCCGGCTTTGTTTAAGGAATAATTAATTGTTGTGGTTGGGTTAAAAGGATTCGGATAATTCTGATTCAACTGAAATTCTTCAGGCTGAGAAGGCTTTCTGTTTTCAGTCCCAGCTACGTCCATTATCACACCTTCTTCCCTGAAGGCTGAAATTCCGCAATCGGTCCCCAGCCATTTGTTCCCAAGCGAATCTATTGCAATGGACCTTATCTGATCGGCCGGTAAACCAGAGTTGGAACTTTTGTAAACAGTCCAGTCCTGCCCATTAAATTTTACCAGTCCCTTAATAGTCCCGATCCAGATATTTCCAAACTTGTCACTTGCCATGCAGCGGACGTAATTGCCGGTGAGCCATGAGCTTGCATCTTTATATTCGGTCCATACCTGCCCGTCATAACTGAAAAAATATTTTTCAGTTGCCAGCCATATAGTCCCGTTTTTATCCGCTAAAGTACAGACGATCCCATATCCCGGTTCATTTAATCCGGGATAACTTAATTTTGTCCAGGTACTGCCGTCAAATTTCATAAGGAAATAGGAATCTGAAATCCATACATTTCCCTTTGGATCAACAGCCGCTGAAATACTCCAATTATTTATCATACCTGAGTTGGATTTGTCGTAAACTGTCCACTTTTCCCCTTCAATTTTTAACAGGCCGCCGTCAGTGGATATCCACTTATTTCCCTGCTTGTCTAATGCTATAGAGTTAATTCGGGCATTCGGCAGGGGGGAATTGGACTTTGTATAATACTGCCATTTATTTCCGTAATATTTTGCAAGCATATTTCCCCATATTCCAGCCCATACGTTTCCCTCAAGGTCTGCAGTAATCACACTAACCTCGCTGGGTAAGCTCGCCTCCCTCAGGGAGTCGTATTGTGTCCATTCCTTCCCGTCGAAATTAAGAACTCCGCCGCCCCAGGTTCCAATCCATTTACGACCTGATTTGTCTACACCTATAGCTGAAACATAATAGGCAGGAAGTCCTGAATTAAAGGCCTTAAAACCTGTCCATGTCTGCCCATTGAACCGTGCCGTCCAGCCTACTGCATCTCCAGCCCATATGTTTTCCTGTTCATCAGTAACTATGGATGTAATGTTATTTGTACCGCCCTCGAAATAAGTGTTGTAAGCAGACCAGTTCTGTCCGTCGAATTTGGCTAACCCATTCCCTGTCCCGATCCACTTGTTTCCCTGCGGGTCGATGCAGATCGTATTCACATAGTCATTCGGCAGAGCTGAATTTGATTTGGTATAGACAGTCCAGTTTGTCCCGTCGAACTTTGCCGCTCCGTAATAGCCAAAGAATCCGAGCCACTTATTTCCCTCATGATCTATTACTACCTCTCTGACTTCATTAGAAGGTATTTTAGAATTAAAAGTATCATACTTTGTCCATGTATGCCCGTCATACATGAAAAGTCCTTCATTGTATGTTCCATACCACAAATTGCCCGATGAATCTATTGCGATTGACATAGGGAAAATCCTCTGGTCTGAATAATTTGTCCAGTTTTTCCCGTCGAATTTTGTAAGCCCTCCGATTGCGGCAATCCATTTATTATCTTCCCTGTCAACAACTATTGAATAAATCTCGCCGAAAAGTGTAATGGAATTGGATGTGTCATATCTGGCCCAGGTTTGTCCGTCAAATTTGTAGAGGCCGTTTCTGGTTCCGATCCATTTGACGCCCTGCCGGTCAATTGCAATTGATTTGACCCAGTTGCCGCCAAGAAAATATTCCTTTTCCCCGGTAAGCGTATTCAGCTTTGCAAGATAGTCCTTTGTTCCTATCCATAAATACTGGCCTTCGCTTGCCTGACTTAGAATTCCTGCCTTAATAAAATAGTTTGCCCATTGATTATTCTGCCCATGGATTATGGTAGAGAACACAATTATAAGAGAAATGACCTTGAGAATTTTCATACATCTATCCTGGATAGTTGGTATTACTGATATGGATGATATGAACAATAAAATATTCACCTATATAAATATATATGGTGACGAAGAGTGTTTTCGGAAAAAATTATAAGGAAAGATAAGAAGAAGGATAGAATTTTCAAATTGGCTGCACTTAACGGCAGTTTTCAAAGGCAGTTTTCAAAGAGAGCAGGGAATTGCCAAAATGCAAAAAGCTCAAAAACGTTTTTCAGTCCGTCTTTGAGCTTTTGTAAGCGGAAAGGGGGAGATTCGAACTCCCGGTACGGTTGCCCGCACAACGGTTTTCGAGACCGCCGCATTCGACCACTCTGCCACCTTTCCCTGTAATGGTCGTTTTATCTAAAAAATTGAACAACAATTCTAACAAATAATATACACTAAATCAATCCTCCAGACAAGCTAACTGACACATTAATTCAAAAATCTGAACTTTTTGTCACAAGCCAAATGCTGTGCGGACTGTCAGCTGAATCATTCTCCTAATAATAAATTTGTGAAACCATTGTTGACAATAATTCGCTGATTTTCTATGTTGAAATATCAATATTAACATTTCAGGAGCCCTTATAGCTTTTTAGCCACCATTTCCCGTTCTCATTTTTCTCAACAACCATCTTTGGAGGCTAAATACTATGAGATCTTTCATCCAGACTCTCATTATCTCATTACTATTCTTTTCCAGTAGTTACACTCAATCAAAATTCTTCCTTACCGGTTACCTCGAATCTCCATCCGGCGCAGATCACTTTTATCATGAAAGTAAATTCCTTAACGGCATCGGCCTCGGATATATGATTAATAAGTATGTCGACGTGCAGGCCGTTTTCTCCTATATGGGAGATGCCAGATGGGCGGGCACAGGTAATAATGATGATAACTACATCAGGGATGCATATTCTGTTCTGTTCGGAGCCAATATTAAACCTTTCGGCACAATTATTAAAAATCCTATGCATGAATTCGGACACTTTACCCCGTACCTGGGCCTCAGCATCAAAAAAAGAACTATATATGATTTCTTTCCCTTTAACACAATGAAGGACTCCGAGTGGATACTCTCTGGCACTCTGGGAGCTGAATTTTCTTTGACTAAATTATTAGGTGTTTTCGGTTTTACCGGCCTCAAATACCTGACCGGTGAAGCAAACCGTCCATCTGAATATAAAATGAAATCAGGTATAACTCATCCTTCATACAATTGGGGAATTGGTATTAAAGTGAATATCTGACACGGGTTTTACAGCGAAGAACCATGAACCTGAGGGAAAAATGAAATCCCCAGGCCGGCGTGTGAAGGGACTAATTTGCAGAGAACTATATTATGATTAAAAAACGGGACAAATTGCTCTGTCCCGTTTTTTCATTATGAATGATATTAAATATTTCTAAATTGAACCTGCTATGAGTCGGGTTGCTAGTATCAGCAGACAGCCCAGTATGAAGGACGTTACTACGAGCTTTGTGTGATTCTTCAGCATCTCGCCCAGCACGGCATGAAATGCCAGAAATACAAAGCCGCCCCCAATGTGTGCCATTATAATACCGAATACAGTGGCCGAAATCTGCAGCCTTACCAGGAAAATTCCTACTACCGCTCCCAGCACTGTCGTAAGCTCAACAAGCGTAACATATGTAACAATCTTTTTTTTGCTGTATGCAGCCCCAAGCATTAAAGATGCAAGAGCCAGCCCTTCGGGAAATTTGTGCACAAGTATTGCAAAGAAAATTGAGTTGCTTTCAAAATGCATGTGCCCGCCTCCCGTAGTAAGCGCAATGCCGTCGAAAAGCGAGTGAAACGACAAGGCTGTTACCATAAGAAGCACAATTTCCGAAAACCTCTTCGTCGTCTGCTCATCAAAATGACTTGCACTGCAGGCAGGGCATACGTGAAAGTAATACTTGCTTATAAGCCAGAATACAAAATATCCCGATGCTAATCCAATCAGCAGTTCGGCTATAGAAAGCGTCTCATATGCCTCGGGCAGAATTGAAAACGCCGCTGCGCCGAATAAGGCTCCTGCCGAGAGACTTATAAGAGCACATAATTTATGATGGTCTATTTTTATCGAGAAGGTGGAGACTGCTCCAACCAGAGCCGAGATGACTACAAAGACAGACCGTAAAACCATTCCTGAATATATCTGATCCATTTATTCCATTTTTTTAACTAGTAAATTTACCAAAATAAACTTCCATTTTAAAATATTTTCCGCCCTCTTCTTTTAAATTACCCGAAATATCTTTATATTTGATACTCTTAACTATGGAAAGATGCAGGAGTGGCTGAACTGGCACGCCTGGAAAGCGTGTGTGCGGGCAACCGTACCGTGGGTTCGAATCCCACTCTTTCCGCATAGAAAAACAAAAGCTCAGAGACGGCTAAAAATGCGGTTTTTGAGCTTTTTTCGCATAGTGGCCGATCTCTATTTTTCTCTAGCTCACTCTTTTTTACATGTATTAGAACAAATTTGGATACAACTTTTAAGAAATAAATCCAATAGACCAATAAATGTAATCACCAGAACTAAATGATTTTATTTTGCTGCTTATCTCTTTTAATCAGATAATTACTTGATAATTTAGAAAATCTAACTTATTATTAGACGCAGCCAGTAAACAGACCAATATAATGTTATCAACAAGGAGACTATATGAAAAAGCTCGCTTGTTTTATTTTTGCTTTATTTCTGTTCTCTCCCTTTCATACTGAAAATGCACAGAATAGATGGCATTTTGCCAATCCAACTCCAACAGGCTTCGATATAAGTAAAATCATAAAAGATTCTTCAGGTATACTGTGGGCATTTGGGGAATATGGTACGGTCCTTAAATCACCTGACAATGGAAAAATATGGTCTGCTGTTGATATAAATACGACTGAGGATCTGTTCAGCGCAATTACGGTAAATAACAGAATTTGGGCTGTAGGAGCCAATGGTTTAATTATTATTTCAACTGACGGAGGAGAAAGCTGGAGCAGGCAATATTCCAACACAAGCAAATCTCTGACCGGAATTCATTTTGTTGATGAAAATAATGGATGGATTATGGCCTCAGACAGTCTGCTCTTAAAGACGACAGATGGTGGAAACAACTGGAGGCAAATCAGATTTAAGAACATGTGGGGCGGAAATGCAATTTTCTTTATTGATAAGGATAGAGGATTTCTATTATGCGGCTATTACAATTTGGGATACTTTAGTTCTCCATCTACTTCCGGTGCTTTATATAGAACCGAAAATGGAGGTGAGACTTGGGTGACAGTGGACAGCGGAACTACGAAATATTCCTCAATATCTTTTTCTGATAATAAAACGGGTTACATTTCAACTTTTTCATTGGGAAATAAAAGCAAACTTCTTAAGACCACTGATGCAGGGTCAACCTGGACATCCATGAACTCTCCTCATGAATGGAATAAAATGATATTCAAGGATGAGAAAAATGGTGCAGCTATCCATTACGAACAATACATATGTATTCTTGGAATTACTACCGATGGAGGAGAAAGTTGGGAAAACAAAAGCAACATAGGTCTTCCCCTCGCGACAAGCAGTTTTACCGGATTCTTTAATGATGAGAATAATATAATTGTTACAGGAAGCGGAGGTTACATTACATCAAGTACCGATTATGGACAAAACTGGACAAGTTTAAGTAAATCAATTTTCCCGCAGCCTTTATTGACATTACGTGGAGTTACTTTTAAGAATCATGAAACAGGTTATGTTTATGGAGAACCATCAATTCTCATCTATACAGACGATGCCGGTGTGAATTGGAAATATCTAAAAACACCCGACAGCAGCTCTATTGAAATACTCAAAGTTAAGGACAATTTAATGCTTGCAAGCTGGGAAAATGTTTTATACAGTTCCGATGACAATGCAGGCAGCTGGAAGGAGATCTACAGGGTTAACCCTGCAGAAGAATGGATCCGTGATATTCAAATCGTTAGTAACGATAGTTTATTTTTTCTTGCCGGCAGAAGGTTATACCAGTCAGTTGATGGCGGAAAGAACTGGACCAAGACATCTGAATTCTATGTACAGCACTTGAGGAATTTCGTAATGGTTGACAGGAACAGATGGATACTTCTGGGGCACAATGCAATAACGGAACCATGCTATATGACTAAGGATGCAGGAATAACCTGGCAGGAAATGAAGAATAGATTCACCACAATGGAGTTCATAAACAATAAATTAGGTTATGCAATTGACAGCTCCTTTTATAAGACAACTGACGGAGGAGACCGATGGGTTGAGGTAACCGATGCAACAAAGAAAATTGCCTACTGGACTTCAGCAATTAACTTTTATAATGAGAATATAGGATGGCTGTACGGTTACTCTTCAACATATTTCACGAGTGATGGGGGAAGAACCTGGGTAAAAGAGTTTGGAATTAAAAATTTGGATGATTTATCACGTAACTCCTTAGAAGTTATAAGTGAAAACGAAGCTTGGGCAATTGGCGGCAGTAGCAGAGGAAACATTTTTCACTTTGAAGATTCAGCCACTTCAGTCTCTGATAGTCCAATCGACGTAACTCCTGATAATTATTATCTCAATCAGAATTATCCGAACCCGTTTAATCCAAATACAATAATCAAATATTCAATCCCCAAACAGTCTAAGGTAGAATTAATAATTTATGATTTGTTAGGGCGTAAGATTTCAACTCTGATAAATAAAGAGCAGAGTACGGGTGAGTATAAGGTTCAGTTTAATGGCTCAAGCCTGCCCAGCGGAATGTACATATATTCCATACAGGCCGGAGAATTCAGAGCTTCAAAGAAACTCCTCCTGATTAAATAAAATTTAAGTGCTGATCAGTTCAAAGCCCTTGAAGTTTAACTTAAAGGGCTTTTTTGTTGATAAATATTCATGACACTTTTATGACATCAACTTTCAAGAAATGCTGAATACAACGTAATTTCTAACAATTTGAATCATGTGCGGAAAATCCCACTCTTTCCGCTAAGAAAAACAAAAGCTCATGAGCAGCCAAAAACGCTGTTTTTGGGCTTTTTTCGTGTTGTGGAATCTCTGTAATACTCCCAAGCTCTCCCTATATACCACTTTTAGGACAAATTTAGGACAACTCATTTTCTTTTCTATCTTATAGTATCTAACCTGTATCAGTTATTCTGTTTTCAATTTGTTCTTGGAAATCAGTTGGATTTAAGAAAGCTTTTAATTAAGATAAAGTGAGATACTTTAGTATAGGACCGGCCTTACAGGCATTATATCCTCAGGAATAATTTGACAGTAAGCATGAGATAATACATTTACAGGAATCATCAGCATGAGGAAATTCTTATTTCTATTATTGTTTACATTAGGCTCCGTTAGCCTGGGAAATTCAAATACCCATAAAGCTGGAATTTACCAACTGACAAAATACATAAATGAAAGATATGTATGTTATGGAGTAATGATCCAATTGGAAAAATTGAGTTTTAAGAAAATAATTGACCAGGATGAGATAAGTATAACTGACGCTAAATACTCTCGTGAATTAAAATCTATTTTAGTCTGGCACGTCGATAAATCAAGGAAGACATGGATAATAAAATTAAAAAATGAAAATGGAGATTTCGGTTCTGGAGATGACATTACTGTAATAATTAAGCCTGATGCATTTGAAAATGTACATAACCAGAGCTATACTTTTGCAATATCTACTGATCCGATTTAAGATTATGAAATTTCTCTTTACAATACTTATTATAATTCCCACATGGCTTTCCGGTGCTACTGTAAGAGGTACTGTAAAGTCAGAAGAAAGCAGCAGGCCGCTCATGGGCTCAATTATACAGATCATAAAACCATCCGGCCTGCCTATTAAAGGCTGCCATACTGATGCCGGAGGAAATTTCTTACTTGAAGGCCTGCCTGTGGATAACTATACCATAAGAGTTAATTCAATCGGATATTTTACAAGTACAGTTTCATTTTCTATCCTGAAAGATGAAGATTTGATAAACCTTGACATAAAATTAAAAGCCGGAAAGGTTTACATCGATACAGTTTCTGAAATTGAAAATTACCACAGGTCTTTCAGCAAACTTAAACCTGAGGATATTCTGGATATTATTGTGGACAGCCTTGAGTTTCAAAAGATCCAGTTCAAAGGAAGTTCTTTTGCCTTTGACTTCCTTCTGCATTCAACATTTACCAATAAGACTGACAAAGACATATTTGTCCTTGCAGACCTGCCATGTTATCCGATAATAAAGCCCGTAGTTAAAAACAGCAGAGGTGAAATTGTAAAAAAGAATATGAGAATGGTCGACTGCATGGAAAAGAATATTCCTGCTTCATCAGATTTTCTGGTAATTCATCCACACAGCTCAATTAAATACCCGCCGGTAAAGATGACTCTGTACAACTTCCTTAATTTACCTAAAGACACATATACAATCAGAATGATCTATTCATTCAAAAGACCGAACAAACTGCCGGGAGTATTTTCAAACCCGGAACTGGATTATAAAAATATTTACAAAGAAGCTTTCCTTTATTTTAATACAGCATTACGGGGAGAATATACTTCCTCCAATGAAGTAAAATTCGATAATTCATTTATCAGCTGGAAGTGACAGTTTTTTATGGGAAGGCCAAATTGACTTTTGAGACAAAATTACTGATTTTTGTATCAGGACATAAGTATAATGACTTATGGTTTATCTGAACTTAACTTTAATCAGATTTTTTAAGAGGAGCCAAATGAAAAATTTGATGGAATTAAAAGCTCTCCTTGCCCGCAATAAGGATGAGCTTAAAAGAAAATACAGCATTAAAGAAATGGGCATATTCGGCTCCTATGCCTATGGACTCGCCACGGAGACCAGCGACATTGATATTCTGGTTGAATTTGAAAAACCTATTGGACTCGACTTTGTTACTCTTGCTGAAGAACTTGAAGTACTCTTAGGAGTAAAGGTCGACCTTGTTTCTTCTAATGCCATAAAACCAAACATGATCCCCTCAGTAAAAGAGCACCTTATTTATGTCTAAAAGAGACTGGAAGATTTTATTTGAGGATATTTTAGATTCCATCAATAAAATCTTTACCTACACAAAAGATTTTGAGTTTGAAGATTTTATTGCTTCATCACTTGTAGTAGATGCAGTTGTCAGAAATATCGAGATAATCGGCGAGGCTTCAAAAAATGTTCCTGAAGAAGTAAAACTTGCCGCCTCTGAAATTCCCTGGAATAAAATGGCAGGCATAAGAAACAGGATCGTGCACGAGTATTTCGGCGTCGACAAATCAATTATCTGGTATATTGTGAAAAACGAACTGCCTAAACTGAAAGTGCAAATCCAAAATTACATTTCAGACAATTCATAATTAAATAGCAATTAAGACTGGTATGCCTGTTCATAATTCAAGGTCACTTAACTACATGAAAGCACTTACAAAATTGTTATTCCTGATTTTATTTCCAATTACTTTTACTTCATGCAGTTTGATTTCAGGAGGTTTTGTAGCTTTGGATAATGACACAAGCACAGGTCCAAAGGAAATCGGGTATCAAGATTTAATAAAGCTGCATGAAGGCAGGAAAATCATTTTGGAATTGAAGGATTCAACCAAAATATCAGGCCTCTATAAGGGTTATAGCAAGTCCACACCTGAAGGGAATAAAAAGGTAATTACTATAAAAGTGTTAGATGAGACTGGAGAATTAAAATCAATTGAAATCTCTGAAGTAAAGAAATACGTTTATATTGATGAAGGAGGCAGCGTCTGGGCCGCAGTTGCAACAGGTGCTGCTATTGATGCTGTACTTATTTATGCCTTTATAAGAAGCCATCATGGTATTGGAATTGGACCTGGGAATTTCTGATCAAGATACCAGCTTAATAGGAAGATCGAATACCATTAATCTTGGTTTCTTCTTCCTTTCTTGGAACCAATTTGTTTGTTTAGCCGTATAATGAGCATTGTTCCTGTTTCATTATGATAAAATACTACTGGTTACCGAATAAAAAACTAAGGGTATTTTCATGCGAAGCAAACTAATGATCATTTTACTCTCCTCGGTTATACTATCGGGCTGTTTCCCTAATTACAAGAATCTAACTGTCAATAAGATTGATTACGGCAGCGACTTTGTAAACTACTATACTCTCCGTGGTGATGAACCAGATATAAAAAATAAGAATTTAATAATCTGGCTGGATGGCAGCAGCTGGGAATCAGCTATTGGCGTAAAAGGCAGAATAGTCCCCTGGCGCAAAATATCATTAGCCTATGCTCTTCAGAAATATCTCTCAAAGGATTTCGACATACTTGTACCCGATAAATTGAACTATGAATTTGGCAAAGAATATACCTACGATTATATGAACGACTATTACGATAACCCGAAAATCGTTGGTGAATATACCATGCACAACAGGGTGCTTGCCGCAAAATTGGTAATCGATAGTTTTCTGGTCAATGAAAATTATAAAAATGTAATCTTAATGGGCTATTCAGAGGGCGGATTGATACTTCCAAGAGTATACAGTGAGCTGGCACAAAAGGACAAAATTACGGGGCTCATTAATGCATGCTATGGCGGAATGTCATATTCAGACGCCTTAAAAGAAACGGCTAAAGAAGATACGGCAATGCAGAGTTATATCGTGAAAGCATTTGATGAGATAAGAAAATATCCTGAAGCTATTGATAAACACGCATTTGGCTGGCCCTTAAGGAAATGGACCGATTTTATGTGGTATGAACCCATGAAGGATTACGAAAGTATTAATATACCAATCCTGCTAATACATGGGAATGAAGATAAGAACATGACAGTAGAAAGTTCAAGATATATGGTAAAGCAATTTGGAGGCCTCGGTAAAAATAACCTGAAATATATTGAAGTACATGATGACCACTACTTAAGTAAAAGCACAGATTTAATTAAGGTTATGCAGGAATGGATCACATCACTACCGAGTACATCAAAAAAGCAGTGAGATTTTCAGGATAATCAATTTTAACATTTCAATTTACTGAAGTATTGTAGCTTACGACCATAAAGGTTGTTAAAAAATTAGGACATTTTTAGGACATCGGCTTTCAAAAAATGCTGAATACAACGTAAATTCGCACAATTTGGATAAGGTGCGGAAATTCCCACTCTTTCCGCATAGAAAAGCCCAAAGATGGATTGAAAAACGTTTTTGGGCTTTTTCCATTTTGACATTTCCCTGCATAATCTTGTGTGATGCTATTCTAAGTAGCCCGTTTGAAAGTTCTCCATATTTTTCTATTTTTCCTCATCATTTTTTCCGAAAACGCTCTGCCGAAATTAACAAAGGTAAGATTAATGAAACTCGGGCCGTCTACATTAGCTTTTCTTGTACTTATATCTTTCAGTGCATTTAATTGCAAAAGCTCCACTGAACCCGAGGACAAGAAAGCCTTGCCGGATTCCACATCACAGGACTTCACATTTGAAATAAAAAGGTTCGGCAAGCCTGGGCCATCCAGCGCTTTTGAAGACGTATGGATATTTGATGAGAACAACATATGGACTGTTGGCGACGTTTTTCTTGATGAGGCTTCAGGACCGGAATATGGAACAGAATATAATATAATGCAGTGGAACGGGAAAGAATGGAAGGGCAGAGGTGAACTGTTTAATTCAAGTGGCATTTATGGAATCTGGGCTCTTGATACCGGAAGAGTCTACCTGTCTCCAGGTATTGCACTTGTTTATAAAAATGGGCAGTACAAGTGGGCTGATTTCAGTAAAATGGGATTTGAGAACTGGGATTCCATGGATAAAATCTGGACCAGTTCTGAGGACAATGTCTGGGGAGTAGGGCACTGGGGAATAATAATGCATTATGACGGGAAAGATTGGAAGAGGATAGCCTTTGATAAGCAGTGGTATTTCTACAGTATCACGGGTTCCAATACTACAGGAGTAGCTTATGCCCTAGCAAGAAACAGTGATCACATAATGATAATTGTTAAACTCCAGAACTCTACTGCAGAGGTAATCTACAAGAGCGAATCTCAGTATACACAATACAGCGGCTGGACACTTACGCTTGCAAATGAGAAGGATCTTTATATAGGATATGGGCCCATCTGGAAATTCAATGTGGAGACGAAGACCAAGCAGGTAGTCTTTACCCCTTCATCTGGTACCTCCATTGGGGCTTCCTTTGCAGTAAGTCCAATAGACATATACTTCTATGGAATGAATTGGACAACTGACGTAATGATTCACTACAATGGGAAGAGATTCAAAGAGTTTGCTCTTCCTTCCCGCAGTGACATTAATGGAGGAATCAAGGCAACTTCTAACATTGCAGCAGCAGTAAGCTTTACGAACAATCAGGCACAGATAATTACAATCAAAAGGAAGTGAAAAAAGAACAGAGAGAAACCATAAATAATACTCTTTGATTTATGGAAAAATATTCATGACACTTTTATGACACTGGCTTTCAAAGAATGCTGAATACTAAGTAAATTCGCACAATTTGGGACATGTGCGGAAAATCCCACTCTTTCCGCTCCGAAAGACTAAAGCCCGGGAATAAATCTGTATTGCTGATCCCGGGCTTTTTCCATATTTAGCCTTTCTCATAAATCTCCAGCCTGAACGGTTTTTCCCGAAACTGCCCTGAAAACAGAACATCGTTCCCCGTAACTTAATGGACTCTCCAAAATTATTTCTCTAATCAAGTCAGCACCCCATATGGCATATTTCCTAAATTTGTATTATTATGGCCGTTGAGTTTGTACTTTCATGCCCGGTCGGGTACTCAAACAGTTTTCCGTTGTCTCTCTTTTAGCCAGGGCATTCCTTTGCAAATTATGTTAATCTCTTAATTCGAAAGGAGCCAAGATATAATGAATTTTAAGCCTGCACTGTCTGTATTATATAATAACGGCAGCAGAGTTATTTTCACCTTTATTGTATCTGTCCTGCTGCTTGCCGCTATTTTTACCTTGAGCCTTTTTATACCCTTCGGTTATGCCGTTTGGCTTATGTATACTATTCCGCTTGTTTATGTTTCTATTGTAATCAAAAAACCAATGTTCACTTATCTTGTTCTTATTCTCGCAATAGTATTTATTATAACGGAATATTTGCTGGGCAGACCTAATCCTAATCCAAGTATTGGCGCATTCAACAGAATACTTGGAATTGGTGTGTTTATTTATCTCAGCTATATCCTGAATTACAAGAAGCTGCTTGAAAAAAGACTCGTGGAAAGTGAGGACCTCTTTAGAATTACTTTTGAGCAGGCCGGCTCCGGAATAGTTCATATCGATACTGAAGGGCATTGGGTTAGGATTAACGATAAATTCTGCGATATTGTAGGCCGCACCCGCGGGGAACTGCTTCATCTGAAACCTTCGGATATTGTTCACCCCGATGATTTGAAAGCAGAACTCAGAAATAGAGGAAAATTGCTCGAAGGAGAAATTTCTGATTATAAAATGGAGAAAAGGTATATCAGGAGCGACTTGTCGATTGCCTGGACTATCTTTACCTGTACAATTCACCAGACACAATCTAACCGGATATTTTATGTCGGCGTAGTTGAAGATATTACTCAGAGAAAACTTGCCGAAGAGGAAATTAAAAATAGCGAGCGACTGCTTAAACAGATACTTAACGTAATTCCGGTAGGAATATGGTTCATGGACGGAAAAGGCGACATTATAGATTCAAACCCCAAGGCAAAAGAGATCTGGGCAGGTGATAAGCAGGTGGGAATTGATGATTACGGGGAATTTAAGGGGTGGTATGCTGATACTGAAAAAAGAATTGGATCGCGCGACTGGGCTTCGGCCAGAGCGGTTGAATATGGAGAAATAAGTATTAATGAGATAATAAACATAGAATGTTTTGACGCCTCGCGTAAAATAATACTCAATTCAGCAATACCTCTTTTTGATAATAATGAAAAGATTATTGGAGCAATAGCTGTTAACCAGGACATTACAGAGTTAAAAAAAGTTGAAGAGCAGTTAAAGATAAGTGAAGAGAAATTCCGCACTATAGCTGAAACCATGCCCCTGATGGTCTGGACAGCAAAACCCTCGGGGGAGTTAGATTATGTGAACCAGTGGGGACTGGATTATACCGGAAAATGCCTGGACGAAATCGGGGATTCCTGGAACCGCCTCAAACTGCTGAACCCGGATAAGGCCAGTCTTTCTGTACAATTATGGAAAGAATCCATGGAAACAGGAAAAGTCTTTGAGGATACTTCTCTGTTAAGAAGAAATGACGGGCAGTACCGGTGGTTCCTGTCCCGGGCCGCCGCACTTAAGGATCGTAATGGCAGCGTGATTAAATGGTTCGGGACTTCCACAGACATTCATGACCAGAAAGAGGCGGA
The DNA here is from genome assembly GCA_050259615.1 of Syntrophomonadaceae bacterium. Taxonomy (GTDB): domain Bacteria; phylum Bacteroidota; class Ignavibacteria; order Ignavibacteriales; family SURF-24; genus JAAXKN01. Next base: position 25,215 of record JBLNAZ010000229.1, read on the forward strand.
AGAAAAATTGAAAGAAACTCTGGAAAAACTGGAAAGATCGAACAAGGAACTCGAACAGTTTGCTTACGTTGCCAGCCACGACCTGAAGGAGCCGCTTAGAATGATTACTAATTACATGCAGCTCTTTGAGAAAAATTATAAGGGGAAGCTTGACGAAAGGGCAGATACATACATCGGCTTTGCTGTAGACGGCGCAATGAGAATGAACAGCCTGATAAATGATCTTTTAATTTATTCCAGGGTTTCATCCAAGCCGAGAGAAATTGATCTGGTTGACCTGAATGTGGTTGTGGAAGATGTTGAAAGGGATCTCCAGCTGTCAATCGACGAAAGCAGGGCTGTTATTAATTGTACAGGGCTGCCGCATGTTATGGCAGACTGTCTGCAGATGAGGCAGCTTTTCCAGAACCTCATTCAAAATGCCATGAAGTTCAGAGATAATAACCATCCGGTGATTGATGTCAGTTCTGAGAAGATTGGCGAAGAATGGCTCTTCAAAATTAAGGATAATGGAATCGGTATTGATCCAGAATTCAAGGATAGGATTTTTGTAATATTCCAGCGTCTGCATGAAAGGGAAAAGTACCCCGGCACAGGCATCGGCCTGGCTATATGCAAAAAGATTGTTGAACACCACGGAGGCAGAATCTGGGTTGAGTCGGAACCCGGCGGAGGATCGGAGTTCTGTTTTACGCTTCCTGCAGAAATTTAATGATGCCTGTTTGCCGTCTGAAACTGGCAGTTTATCAGGTAATGCGATTAGAACTGAATACCCGGCCGAAGTAATTTTTCTTCCGGTTTCTGCCCTTGTTTTGTCCTTTACCAAATTATGGGATTTGTTTTACAACCCGTCTTCTGTACATTTTATATACAATGCATAAGTTGAAAAAGATAACTTTGTATGATTAAAATTGAGGTGCTTACTTTATCGCCCTTTGGAGGAATGAAGTTTTTAAAGCTATATAAAGAAAGCCACTGAAGTTTGAAAGGAGTTGTGGTGTTGAATGGAATTTAACCTTCAGCCACCTACAGGTTATAATAAGGGAAGCAGCGTTATAGGTACACTTGCGGTATCAAAGGTTATTATAGTAATTACCTTCATAATTGATCTTTATCTTCCCCTTGGGTATGCCGTCTGGATACTGTACCTTATTCCGCTGATTTATGTCTCCATTAAACTGCAGAATCCTCTCTTCACAAATCTTACGCTTTTACTCTGCATAATATTAATAATAGCAGAGTTTTTCCTGAGCAGAACAGTTGCCAGCTACAGTGCAGCAATTTTTAATGCCGTGGTGGGAATAGGCGCATTCATATTCGTCACTTATATACTCAACTACAAAAAATCCCTTGAAAATAAGCTTATCGAAAGCGAAAACCTCTTCAGACGCACTTTCGAACAGGCCGGCTCAGGCATAGTCCATTTTGATACTAAGGGGCGATGGATCAGAATGAATGACAAATACTGCGAGATTGTCGGCCATACACGCGAGGAACTTGCACATCTGAGCCCGTCGGACATAATTCACCCGGATGACCTCGAACATGATCTCAATTGCAGATTAAAATTACTCTCCGGTGAAATTTCAGATTATAAACTGGAGAAAAGATACGTCCGCAGCGACTCCTCAATTGCCTGGACAATCTTTACATGTACACTTATGCATGCACCATCCAAGGAGGGCGCTTACTTTGTAGGCGTGGTTGAAGATATAACTCCAAGAAAACTGAAAGAAGAAAGAGTCAAATCCAGTGAAGCTCTCCTGCAGCAGACACTCGACCTGCTTCCGGTTGGAATATGGTTCCTGGATGAAAAAGGGAAGATCATCAGGTCTAACCCTAAAGCCAAAGAAATCTGGGGGGGTGAAAAACGTGTGGGTATAGAAGGCTTTGGAGAGTATAAGGGAACCTGGCCCGACACAGGAAAAACTATCCTGCCTCATGAATGGGCCGCAGCCAGGGCAATCGAGAAGGGGGAAACTGTTATAAATGAGCTCGTAAATATTCAGTGTTTTGGCGGTTCTCCTAAAACTATTCTTAACTCAGCAATGCCGCTTAAGGATGAAAACGGCAATACAATTGGTGCAATTAATGTAAATCAGGATATTACGGAATTAAAGAAAACCGAAGATGAATTGAGGCTGAGCGAACAGAAATTCAGGACTATTGCTGAAACTATGCCCCTCATTGTATGGACGGCAGAACCTGCAGGGCAGCTGGATTTTGTTAACCAGTGGGGATTGGACTTTACCGGCATGAGCATTCAGGATGTAACTGGCTGGGGATGGCTCAAAATGCTCCACCCTGATGATATCCAGCATGCAGAAAAAAGCTGGAAGGAATCACTTCAAACAGGAAGGGTTTTTGAGGATACTGCTCTCTTTAAAAGGAATGACGGTCATTACCGGTGGTTTTTGACACGAGCCGTGCCCTTGAAGGACTTTAGAGGAAACATAATTAAATGGTTTGGAACTTCAACCGATATAAATGAACAGAAGGAAGCCGAAGAAAGACTCCAGGAAGTGATGGATGAGCTTGCAAGATCTAATAAGGAACTTGAACAGTTTGCATATGTTGCAAGCCACGATATGAAAGAACCATTAAGGATGATTTCCAGTTATCTGCAGCTGCTGTCCAAAAACTACCAGGGCAAACTGGACGAAAAGGCAGATGACTACATTAGCTATGCTGTAGACGGGGCTATCAGGATGAATACTCTTATAAATGACCTTTTGATTTATTCAAGAGTATCTTCCCAGGAAAGGGAATTTACTTCAGTCGACCTTAACCAGATTGTGGAAGCTGTGCTGAAGGATTTAGAACTCCTTATTAATGAGAATAATGCAATTGTATCCTATTCCGGTCTTCCTGCTGTAATGGCGGATCATTTACAGATGAGACAGCTTTTCCAGAACCTTATTCAAAATGCCGTGAAGTTCAGAAAAAATGATCAGCTTCGCATAGAGATTACTTCAGATAGAAAAGGGGAGGAGTGGCTGATAAAAGTAAAAGATAATGGTATCGGTATAGACCCTCTGTATTACAAAAGAATATTTGTAATATTCCAGAGGCTACATGAAAGAAATAAATATCCGGGAACGGGAATTGGCCTGGCTATATGTAAGAAAATTGTTGAGCACCACGGCGGAAGAATCTGGGTTGAGTCGGAGCCCGGCCAAGGATCCGAGTTTAATTTTACACTGCCTGCGTGAGAATGAGGCGGCTTTAGTTTATAGTGGTATGTTAATTTATTTAACTGGTTAAACGCACTTAATAATCGGCCATCCTCTTTAATGTTTTTTGTACCTTCCGTGCATGCCGCAAAATATACCTTGATAATGGGGAGAAATATAAGTTCATTTTTCAGTGTCAGTTCCTGTATTCATTAATATAATTATCATTTAAAGGAGGTATTTTATGGAAGGTAAAACTCATTTCATGATCGAAATACCGCATACCAAAGCGGATTGCATGCAGATGCTGGATGATATAAAAGATAAAACCCCTGATATTCTTAATAATGTGGAATGGGGCTGCATGGATAATAACCATACCGGATTTGCTATCGTTGATGCAAACAGTAAAGAAGAAGCTCTGCAAATGCTGCCTGATAAGGAAAGAGCAATGGCAAAAGTTACAAAACTGGATAAGTTAACAGTTAAACAGATTGATGACTTCCATAAAGAAACTGCCTGATTGAACCGAATTCTGGTATGGTTTTATGTTTTGCTGAATTATAATCAGAGACTGTGCGAATAGTAATTATAAATTCGCACAGTCGAAAAGATTTTTGCAGAAGCCCCTTGCTGTTCAATCATTTCATCAGAATAAACTTTTTTGCAATACTTAAGCCTCCATACTCAAGCCTGTATATGTAAACTCCGCTCGGCAGGTTGCTTCCGTCGAATCTGACGGAATAACGGCCCGGGGACTTTTCTTCATTTACCAGTACCGCAACTTCTCTTCCTAAAATATCATGAACGCTTAGTGTGATTTTTGTGCTTTTGGGAACGTCATAATTTATAACTGTTGAGGGATTAAACGGATTGGGGTAATTCTGGCTTAAAGCAAAACCTGCAGGGGCGGAATTACTGCCGTTATTAACACCGGCTATAACTCTTTTGCGCAGGAGGTTCCAAAGTTCCTGCCTGCTGCCATCCTGCCCAAGCGCCCACATGCCAACTCCTTTTAGATTATTTGAAGCCGCCAGATCATATTTCAGGCTGATGCTCGAATCGGTATCAAACCAGTCCTGCACCCAGAGTGTGTCCTGCTGATGTGAGTACCATGGAGTACGCGAAAAATTATCCCATTTCTGGCCGTAAGTTTTAGAACTATCTATTTCAGAACGGAAAAAAGTGGAAGAAACATGTTTTACAACCTTTGCGTATGGAGAATTGGAACTGACCTGCCAGCGGTTTCCAAAATACGGCACTCCAAGAATAAGCTTTTGCGAATATGAAGGAATAACAGCTCCGTAACCAAAGCTTGATGAAGTCAAGGCGGATGTAAGATTGTATGTTCCACCGGTCAAAGGAGAGGTTGGCCCGGCGGCTGTACTCCACTTACCGTTAAAATCATACCCCATCACAAAAATGTAATCGCATGCCTTTGCCAGTCCCAACAGATCCCATCCTCCCCAGTTGATAACAGGCCCGGCAAAAGATACTTCCTTTTCAGGCCAATGCGCATGAACAGTATCTGTAAGTTCTGCCATAAAACTGTTGATGGCTGAACCCCTGTCGGATTTAACCAGGCCCTCAAAATCGATATTTACGCCGTCCAATGAATACTGCCTGATTATATTTTTAATGCTGGTAAACAGGTTCTGCTTATTAGTCTGAACAGAAATTATGCTGGTTATCTGAGACCCGGTAAAATTGGTTACACACATAACCACTTTTACGCCATTTGAATGCGCCTGGTTAATAACATCGGTCCACGGCCAGGAGTTCGGATATATAAGATTTCCGAATGCATCGGCCTGGAAATCAAAACAGGCAATATGAGTTAACAGATCGTACTGAATAAGGCTCCTTTCAGTCGGGTATTCCCAGTCTGGAAGGTAACCGAATACCGCAGATGAAGTCTGTGCTTTATCGGACCGAAGCGGAATAATATCGCTGCCGTCCTCATTAAATAAGCTTTTTCTTAACGGCTGATTCCCGAACTGTTTTTTATGAAGTTCATGAACGGAAATGTGCTCCTGCCCGAAAGCAGGAAAAATAAGAATAAGTATTAAACTGAAAACGTAAAATAATTTCTTCATGGGCTCCGGATAATTTGCTTTATATTAAGCAAATATATAATTCTTTGCCATTAGAATTAAATTAATTTTAATGTAATTTTCCGGAGCTTCCAAACGGGGATGCGATTTCCGGAATAATATGTATCTTTGCAGCAGTTTATAAAATCACTTATGGGAACAAGATGATAACTTCAGATAATATTAAACTTTTTACAATAGGCTTTACCAGGAAAAATGCCGAAAAGTTCTTTACTCTTCTGATTAAAAACAAGGTAAAGAGAGTAGTAGATATCAGGCTGAATAACACTTCACAGCTGGCCGGATTTGCAAAGGCCGATGACTTAAAGTATTTCCTTAAAGCCGTTGCCGGAATAGAATATACTTATCTGCCTGAACTGGCCCCTACTCAGGAAATTATGGATGACCTTAAAAAGAATAACGGCGACAGGGAAACATTTGAAAAAAATTACCTCTCGCTCATTTCAAAAAGAAAGGTGGACCGCATGGATATTAAGGATTTGCTTGATGAGTCATGCCTTCTCTGCAGCGAAGATAAGCCTGATGAATGCCACAGAAAGCTTGCGGCTGAATTCCTGCAGAAGAAATGGGGCAGTGTGGATATTGTTCATCTTTATTGAATAGCAACTTCCGGCTGTAAAGCGGGGATTGCAGGCTGCAGCCCTGCTTTTTTAGTCAAATTAAAGCAGATTGCTTGCTACCTCGGCAAGCTGGCTTCTTTCTCCTTTTACAAGGTTTATGTGGGCAAAGAGCTCCTGACCCTTCATCCGGTCCACCAGATAGGTTAGTCCGTTGGACTGGCTGTCGAGATAGGGTGTGTCTATCTGGTATATGTCTCCGGTAAATACAATCTTTGCTCCTTCGCCGGCTCTTGTTATAATTGTTTTTACCTCGTGCGGCGTAAGGTTCTGTGCCTCATCCACTATGAAGAAAATGTTGCTTAAGCTTCTGCCCCTTATATAAGCCAATGGGGCTATAAGCAGCTTTTCATTCTGTATCATATCGGCTATACGTTTCAGCTCAGGGCTTTCAGGCTGGAATTTCGTCCTGATTACAGACAGGTTATCCCACAGAGGCTGCATGTAAGGGTCGAGCTTGCTTTTTATGTCTCCCGGCAGAAATCCGATATCGTTATTGCCAAGCGGCACTACAGGGCGTGCAAGATAGATCTGCTGAAAGGATTTCCTTTGCTGAAGTGCTGATGCAAGCGCAAGAAGTGTCTTGCCGGTTCCGGCCTTGCCTGTTAAAGCCACAAGGGCAATTTCCGGCTTCAGAAGCGCATCCAGGGCAAATATCTGTTCGGCATTGCGCGGTTCTATGCCGTAGGCCATAGGCTTATTTATCCTTTCAAACTGATCCGCCTTCTGGTTAAAGTGCACCAGCACACTCGAACTGCGGTTCTTCAATATAAAGTACTGATGTGCAAGCGGAACTACTGGCAGGGGCAGCTCGCCTTTCGGAACCGAATATGGCTCATCGTAAAATCTTGCAATCGTTGCGCTGTCGAACCCTTCGCACTGTTGCCACCCGCAGTACAGCTCATCCAGATTCCTGATCTTTCCCGTTTCATAATCTTCTGCCTGGAGACCTATAGACTTGGCTTTCATTCTGAGATTAATGTCCTTTGTTATCAGAATGACCTGCCTTGAGGCGTGCTTTTTCCTCAGCTGATCGGCAAGGGCAAGTATCATATGATCAGGCATCTTCTGCAGGAAAGCATGACTGACAAGTTCCGACTCCGGGGGACTGACCTCAATAAACAGATTCCCCAATTTTTTGCCCAGCGGAAGCCCTTTTGTAAAAAGGCTGGGACCTGAAATATCATTCAGCTCCCTTATGAATTCCCGGGCTTCATAGTTGATGGAATCGCTTCCTTTCTTAAAATTATCCAGCTCCTCCAGCACTACAATCGGTATAACCACGTCATGTTCCTGAAAATTATAGATACAGGTGTGATCGTAAAGTATCACGTTTGTATCTATTACAAAAATCTTTTTCTGTTTTTTGACCGCCATAGTTCAGACCTCTTTTTTCGAGACATATATCCCATCCTTTTAATATAGGGTTTTATATCAAACCCGCAATTGGCAATCTGTTATTGGGGATACCGGGATTTTTATGGACAAATAAATGACTGGAAAAATAGCCCTGAAACGTCTTTTTTTTATTTGAACCGGTTTATTTATCCAAAGTACTATGTTACAGATTCAGAAAGGGGTAGGTGTTATTATGAAGCTAAATATGAAAAAGACAATGAAAAAAGCCCGGAAGACTATGAATAAAGTCGACTGGAATAGAACGGCTCACAACGTGACTTCAATTGCCGGAACAGTCGGGGGAGCCATTGCGCTTACAAAAGTATTAAACCAGCACCGGGGCTTCAGACGCCGGAGATGGTTTACCCTTGCAAAGGCAGCCAAGATAGGAGCCGCTTCAATATCTGTCCTTGCAGGAGGATTGAAATTATTCAACGATAATTTACCAGATCAGGCTAAAGAGATCAAACACCAGTACAGACATTATTCCAGGCATTACAGGAAAATGCTGGCAATCTGAATATTAACTGTTACCAAAATTATTTACGGCCGGAAATTATCTGCAGAAGTTCTGACTCTGTAATTTTCAGTATCCGGAAAAATGCGCTTTCCCCGGATACTGCTGACTTTGGAAGCTCTTCTGCCGGCATTTCCGGCTAATCTAAAATCGGGTGGTTAATGAGGAAAATTCTGGTAGTTGAAGACGACAAAATGCTTCTTAGCCTTATCAGTGAAATCCTGGGAAATAACGGCTTCAGCTGTATTGAGGCTGAGAACGGAAAAGTTGCCCTTGAACTTTTCTACAAGCATGGGGCCGACCTTATAATCTGTGATGTCCTGATGCCTGTAATGGATGGCTATGAGGTCTTAAAGCAAATAAGAAATAATTCCCTTTATTACGTGCCTTTTATTCTGCTGACAGGTAAATCAGAAAGATCGGATTTCCGAAGGGGAATGGAAATGGGAGCAGATGACTTCATCCAGAAACCTTTTACCGAGGATGAACTCCTGGGAGCCGTTTTGGCGCAGTCGAAGAAATGGGATGCATATAATTTAATTCATTTCCCTGAAAAAACGGGTTACACTGGTATAGCAGAAAAGGAAGACAGCCTGCTGAAAAAACTCGATCTGAATGACCATATTCTTCTGAATGTGGATAATCAGCCCAAAATGCTGAAAGTAAACGATCTTAAGTGCATTTCTGCTCTGGGGGATTATACAAACGTCTTTACTTCCGAAGGAAAATTTATCGTAAGAAGGTCCATGAGGGAATGGGAAGACCTGCTGCCTGGAAAATATTTTATCCGCATACACCGCTCAACCATAATAAACCTGGATTTTGTGGATAAAATTGAGAAACTCTTCAACCGCAGCTACAAGGTTTACCTGCAGAATATTTCCAAACCTTTTATAATCAGCAGGCGCTACGGAAACAAATTTAAGGAGAAATTCAGCTGAAAAAAGCGTTAAAATCTAAAAAAAAGCCTCTAAGCCTTTTATAAATACCGCTTATCCTGCAGAATGAGCCTTTAGTCGATTATACATTGAATTTACAGCACAATTGTTTCATCTTAAAATTAGATGTAGATGATAAGGGATTTGTTTTGACGTGTAATGTTAAGATTTTGTGTGTAACCCTAAGATTGATTGTTTTTATCTCTCATGCTCAAGTAATAGTTCTTTTTCATGGCGACCCCTCAACCCCATCGAATATCTACGGATTGTCTTCGGATGATTGTTGTAATTCGGTGGGGTTTTTTATTTTAAAAACCTTTCTTACCCCCCGATCGGCCGCCATGGAGCGCTATTCACTGGAATATTAGAACTTATTGGCTTTTATGCTTATCTTTAAGCCTCACTTTTAATTTTATGAAAAACACCTATAGATATCATTTTAAGAATACGGCCAAACTTGCCTACCCTGTAGCTATCGGGCAGATGGGGCATGTAATGATGGGCGTTGTTGACAGCCTTTTTGTGGGAAAACTGGGAGCCGTGCCTCTTGCCGCTGCCTCCATTGCAAACAGCCTTTTCTTTCTGATTTTCGTTGTCGGTTTGGGTGTAACTTTTGCTATTTCACCTCTTGTTGCCATTGCCAGCAGCAGTAACAAACTGAAGGAATGCGGCCTTATACTCCGCAACGGACTGGTCATAAATATTACAGTGGCATTTCTATTGATCTCAGTAATCCTTACCGGGTCGGGTTTCTTAAAGTATCTTAACCAACCGGGGGATGTAGCCCGTCTGGCCGCAATTTACATCAGGATAATAGGATTTTCCATCCTCCCCATGATGATATTTCAGACATTCAGGCAGTTTATTGAAGGACTTTCAATTATGCGCCCTGCCATGATAATAAATATAGTTGCAAACGTGGTTAATGCCTTTGGCAACTGGGTGCTGGTTTTTGGTAAACTGGGCCTGCCGGCTTTGGGCTTCGAAGGCTCTGCAATTGCAACTTTAATAACACGATGCTTCATGGCAATTGTTATAACGGTTTACGTTTTAAGGTCGGAGAGATTCAAAAAATTCGATCTTAAACTAGGTATAAAAAACCTCAATGCCCGGATATCGAAAAAAATCCTTGGAATAGGGTTTTCAAGCGGCTTTCAGTACTTCTTCGAGGTGGGAGCATTTTCTTCTGCGGCGGTTATGATAGGCTGGATTGGAACACTCCCGCTTGCAGCCCATCAGATCGCGCTCAATTTAGCTTCAATCCCCTATATGGCTGCCACAGGTATTTCTGCCGCAGCGGCTATCAGGGTTGGAAATGCCACCGGACGGGGCGACCACGCAGAAATCAGGCGCGCAGGTTTCAGCGCCATGATTCTTACTGCTTTTCTGGAAATTGTCTCGGGAATAATTTTCGTCCTCTTCAGGGATTTTCTTCCGTCTTTATACATTAATAACTCACAGGTAATTTCAATTGCCTCGTCGCTTTTAATTATTGCCGCTTTCTTCCAGATCTCCGACGGCGTACAGGCTGTTGCCCTGGGTGCCTTAAGAGGTATTACAGACGTCAAGATCCCGACATTTATTACTTTTATTTCATACTGGATTCTCGGGCTTCCTGCAGGATATCTCTTTGCATTTTATTCTGGATTCGGCGTCAGGGGCGTCTGGTTCGGTTTTATTGTAGGCCTTACGGCTTCAGCCCTGCTTTTAACATCCCGCTTTCATTTCGGAAGTAAAAAGGCTTTATTTAACGCTTAAAAGCAACTTTTTTGTAAAGAAAAAAAAGAAAATAATTACCTTTGCTTCAGTTTGCCATTTTATTTATTTTCCTCGTCAGCCCGTATTGAAGTTTATCAACAATCATCCCCACAGGTTAAAAAATGAAAAGGAAATTACTTTTTTTACTTTTGTTAATTCTGCCTTTTGGCCTTATTTTCCCGCAGAATAGCTGGATAAGAATCAATCAGCTGGGTTATCTGAACAGGTCTGTTAAGGCAGCTGTTCTGGTAAGCAAGGAAAACTTAAACCTTAAGTCTTTTGAGCTTTGTGATGCCCTGACAGGCAAAAGCGTCTGGAAATCAAAAAGTGTTAAGCCGTACGGATCTTATGGCTCGTTTGCAAGCTCATTCAGGCTGAATTTTTCTGATTTCAAAAAAGACGGATACTACTTTCTGAAGGCCGGAGAGGTAAAATCACCCTCATTCAGAATAGCTAACGATGTCTATAACGGCACGGCAGACTTTCTCTTAAAATATATGCGCCAGCAGCAGTGCGGCTATAACCCTTTTATAAAGGACAGCTGCCACACACACGACGGATTTATCATTTTCCATCCCGATCCCAAAGTGGATTCCACACATATTGATGTTGTCGGCGGCTGGCACGATGCTTCCGATTATCTGCAGTACGTTACAACCTCTGCAAATGCCGTCTTCCAGCTCATGTTTGCTTATCAGCAGAACCCCGCCTCTTTCGGCGATGAATACGATAAGGACGGTAATCCCGGGAAAAACGGAATTCCGGATATACTCGACCAGGCAAAGTGGGGAATGGACTGGCTTGTAAAAATGAATCCTTCAAAAGATATGATGTTCAATCAGATTGCGGATGACCGTGACCACGCGGGCTTCAAAATGCCCAGCCTTGATCCTGTTTCTTACGGAAAAGGCAAGGAAAGACCTGTTTACTTCTGCACCGGAAAACCCCAGGGCGTTTTCAAAAATAAAAACAGGGCAACCGGCATCGCTTCAACTGCAGGAAAATATGCTTCTGCTTTCTCACTTGGAGCCGAAATCTTCAGCGGGTATTATCCTGAATTTGCCAAAATGCTGAAAACCAAGGCCGTTGAAGCCTACGACCTCGGCCTTAAATATCCCGGAGCCTGTCAGACCGCTCCCTGCGTGTCACCTTATTTCTATGAGGAGGATAACTGGGTGGATGATATGGAGCTGGCAGCTACGCAGCTTTACCAGTTTACAGGAAAAAATTACCTTAAAGAGGCTGCCGGATTCGGAAAACAGGAACCTGTAACTCCCTGGATGGGAGCCGATACTGCCAGACATTACCAGTGGTATCCATTCCTTAATCTTGGACACTATTTCCTTGCAAAAAGCAGCGATAAGAATATTGCAAAAGAATTTACAGCTGATTTCAAAAAGGGAATTGATAACGTTTACCAGAAGGCTAAAAGCAACCCGTTTCTGATCGGAATCCCTTTCATCTGGTGCTCAAATAACCTCGTCAGCGCTATGGTTACACAGTCGCACCTTTATTACACACTCACTAAAGACGATTCTTACCAGGAAATGGAAGCCTCGCTGCGCGACTGGCTCTTCGGCTGCAACCCTTGGGGAACCAGCATGATTATTGGTCTGCCCAAAGACGGCGACAACCCGGTTGATCCGCACTCGGCTTTCTCAGCTGTTTACCACATGCAGATCGATGGCGGCCTGGTCGACGGCCCTGTTTATACTTCAATTTTTAATATGCTTAAGGGACTTACACTCCATAACCCCGATCAGTATGCACAGTTCCAGAGTAAACGCTTGGTATATCACGACGATTACGGCGATTACTCGACAAATGAGCCTACAATGGACGGTACGGCAAGCCTGACTTATTATCTCGGCGCCCTTCAGGCCGAAGGTAACAAAGACCAGGCAAACCTGGTAAAAAAAAAAGTGAAATGATTCTGGGCGGCATTACCAGGATGGATAAGACAAAAAAGGAAATCCACCTGGTATTTACCGCGCACGATAAAGGCGAGGGAGGAGAAACTGTAAGAAAGATACTTAACAAACATAATATTAAAGCGTCTTTCTTCTTTACCGGTGATTTTTACCGCAGCACTAAGTTTGAAAACTTTATAGCCGAACTTAAAAAAGACGGCAATTACCTCGGTGCTCATTCAGATAAACACCTCCTTTATGCGCCATGGGAAAAAAGGGACTCCCTCTTAATAAGCAGGGAAGACTTTGTTAAGGACCTTGCGGCAAATTATGCCGCAATGGAAAAGTTCGGAATTAAAAAAGAGGATGCATTATACTTTCTGCCTCCTTTTGAATGGTACAATGAGACTATTAGCCGGTGGACTAAAGACCTGGGGCTTCAGCTCATAAATTTTTCACCGGGAACAAAATCCACTGCCGATTATACTTCACCTGAAGTAGATAAAAATTACGTTTCAAGCGATGATATTTATAAGAGCATAATGAACTTTGAAAAATCCGATAAAGACGGTCTTAACGGCTTTATTCTTCTTACACACATTGCAGCAACCGAAGGAAGAAAAGACCTGTTTTACGACAGGCTGGACAGCCTTATTTCAGAACTTGAAGCTAAAGGATACAAATTTACTCTCCTGAAGTAAAATGAAGAAAATTAATAAAAAACCCCTGATCCTTTTTGGATCAGGGGTTTTTTATTGTAATGATTTTATTTTTATGGGAAAAACTCTCTTATAACCGAATAAAATATTTTTTCCGTTAATCATTTTTAGATTGCTTTTTGCCTAAAATAATTTCAAGTTTAATCAGGAAATATTCTTAGCACCTGAAACTTGTGAAAAATATTCTGAGACCGACTCTTAAGGTTTTGAATTTGTGATATCTTTCTAAATATCCGCTGTCAGTAGTGATTTCCTTAACCATGTTTCTGTTAAGGTGACCTGATATCCTGGAATTGGCTTTATTTTGTTCCCCCAAGTATAATAAAGGAGTCAATCTTATGAAAACGGTTGCCAGAGTTGCTGCCTTTGCACTTGTCCTTTTCATCATCTCAGTTCTTTTCAGCAGCGATGTTTATGCCATAGGCGCCCTGTTTGCCCGCCCTCGCTTTAGTACACAAGAATACTCAAAGATGTGGATCAAAAAGGTGGACGTAAAAGTCGACATTCAGGAGCAGATTGCAGTTACTCACGTTGACCAGACTTTCTTCAACGAAATGAATTCCTCAGTTGAAGCTGTTTATGTATTTCCTCTTCCTGAAAATGCTACCGTTTCTCAGCTTGTTTACTGGGTTAATGGCGTACGCTTCGAAGCCGAAATACGTGAACGCCAGGAAGCCGTAAAGGACTATAATGAACGGCTGAGACGGTGGCTCGATCCGGCTCTGCTTGAATACCTTGGAAATAACCTCTTCAGGCTCAGCATAGTACCCGTTAATGCTTTATCAGACGTCCGGACTGAAATTACATACGTTGAACCTTTGAAGTATGACTTTGGAATCGTAAAATATGGCTTCCGCCTGAACACGCTTGAGCTTTCTTCAAAACCTCTTCAGACGGTTACTGTTAACGTTGATGCCAGTTCAAAATATAATTATAAAAGCTTTTCTTCTCCTACACACGGCAACTCGACTGCTGCCATAATGACAAAAATTTCGGACCAGCACTATAAATTTTTCTATGGCGATGAAAACTTCTATCCCGATAAAGATCTCCTTATTCAGTTCCAGACACAGAGAAGAGAAATTGAATATCATGCTTTAACCTATAAACCATTTGCCAAAGACTCAATCGGTACCGACAGCTATTACGCTATATGGATCAGTCCTCCGGACAGCCTTTCGGATGGTGAGGTGATCCCTCAGAACATAGTTTTTACGGTTGACGTATCTTCGAGTGTAGACGGCCCGCGCCTGGAAAAAATAAAAGAGTCACTTAATAACTTCCTGGCAATGCTCGATCCAAATGATAAATTTAATATTGTAATTTTTGGAACCACAGTCGAGAAATTTAAGCCGGATCTGGTTCCGGCTGCACCTGAATATATAAATGAAGCCAAAGATTACGTCTTAAAGCTTTACGCTGTTGGTATGACAAATATCAGCCAGGCACTTACAAGTTCTCTTAACCAGAGCTATGGCGATTCCACTTCTAATTCCATAGTATTTTTAACTGACGGATACCCTACATGGGGCGATACAGTAAGCACAACAATTTTAAGTAGCGTAAAACTGAACAATAAAAAAAATGTCAGAATATTTTCATTCGGCGTGGGCGATGAGGTAAAACGTTCATTTCTTATAAGCCTTGCTGAGGAAAACCACGGCTACTGTAATTTTATTACTTCTAATGACAGTATTGCTCTCGTAATTAAAGATCATTTTATGAGGATCGCCAAACCGGTTCTTACCGACATCAGTCTGGACCTTGGCGGGCTGCAGACATGGGATCAGTACCCGAAGACTATCGGCGACCTGTTCTGGGGATCTCAGCTCATGCAGACAGGTCTTTATAAAACGGGAGGCAACTTAATTGTCACGCTGAAAGGCAAGATCCGCTCAAAGGATGTTGAATTTAAGCAGCAGATTGATTTCCCCGATACGCTTGGCGGACATAGATTTGTGCCGAGAGTATGGGCTAAGGATAAAATTGATTACCTGATGGATCAGATTGGAATCTACGGTGAGAAAAAGGAACTTGTTGATCAAATAATTGCACTGAGTCTTAGATATCAGATACTTACCCCTTATACAGCTTTTTATGCCGATCCAACAACCGGCATTAAGAAAAGCGATAACCTCATTCCGGGTAGTTTTGCCCTTGAGCAGAATTATCCAAATCCGTTTAATCCGGAAACGAAAATAGCCTATTCACTGCCTGTGGGACGCGCCACATACCGCGTTGTGATAAAAATATTTAACACTCTAGGACAGCTTATCTGCACGCTTGTAGATACTGAACAGTCGCCGGGCAACTATACTGTCAGGTGGAACGGCAGGGATGCGGCAAATAATCTTGTCCCCAGCGGTATTTATTTCTATTCCATTCAGGCAGGGGAATTTCAGCAGACGCGTAAAATGGTTTTAATGAAATAAGATTTTCCGGAGAAAAAATGAAAAAATTTATTCTTGCGGCACTAACTTTGTTAGTGCCCTTATTTACCTTTGCCCAGAATAAGGCAGACTTCGACTTTAATATGGATGAACCTGTTAAAGGTCATGCATTGTTCTCTACAATGAATACTAGTAATCTGGAACATAAAGACAGCCTGGTCAGCTATACACTCCTTAAAGGCGGATACTTTACTCTCGGAACCAACAGGGGAGTCTCTTCCAACAGCCTCGATGATCAGTGCCAGATAACATTTGGACATCCTTATGCCATGACTTCCTACCCGGTATTTTCACTAGACGGACAATGGTACAGGTTCGACGACCTGTTTACAAACACGGGAGATTTCGAGCTCACTGCTAAAGGCGACACGCTGAAAATTTCTGCCTTAAAGACGGGAGTTTTATCTGTAAAGTTTTCATTGTATTTCCAGAAGTCCGATTCCACCTTCAGGATAACAGAGGAAGCAGTAAATCTCGATTCAAATTCCCATAAATTCGGACTCGGTTTTGTGCTAGATCCCGCTTTAGGCAGGCTAGGTGACGCTGCGGTTTATCTGCTGCAGGAATTCTTAAAGGAAAGTAAAATCCTCTCTTTGCAGGACCTGCCCTCTGAAATCCTCTTGTGGGAAAAGTCTACTGGTGCAAAAGGCCTCTCTGCTGCTCTTAGCTTCGGCAATAAGCCGGATAAGATGATCATTGCAAACTGGGCAGATCTTGAGAAGTCACCTTCTCCTGAATTTGACAATGCCGTTCCAAAGACTCTTTACGACTGCGTTATAAAATCATACTGGGATGAAGCAGTCCTTAATCCTTACGAGAAGAAAAGTGCTCAGATGATCCTCGCATTAAGAAAACCTGACTTCTCTTCAGTTTCTTTCTTAAGATGGGATATGCCGCAGTTTATTTCTCTTGAAAACGGGCTTTTATTCCCGCAGAATCTGGATACATATCTTGAAATTAAAAAGACCGGAACTGCGGCCATAAGTAACGGGAGCTTAAAGGTTAACCTGCCTTCTGAACTGACATCCTCAAAGACCGATTATTCCTATGGGTCAGTTGTTCCTGTGTACCAGAACCTGGAAGTCAGCCCAAGAATTATTTATGAAGATAAAATTGCTGAAATTTCAGTCTCACTTTTTGACGGAACAAATCTGGTTGATGAAATTCACAGGTCTGTTTTTATTCCTGCTACTCCTGTTTCCGACAGCGGCCTTGTAGTTAAGGTGGA
Source organism: Syntrophomonadaceae bacterium (assembly GCA_050259615.1). Taxonomy (GTDB): domain Bacteria; phylum Bacteroidota; class Ignavibacteria; order Ignavibacteriales; family SURF-24; genus JAAXKN01. The sequence continues at coordinate 42,037 of JBLNAZ010000229.1, forward strand.
CACGCTTATTAGTTCTAAATTCCCGAACATGTCGCTTACCTTTGAAGTAAAAAGACAGGATAAAGGAAGCAAGATTACAACATTGACAACTGAAAACATTTTCCTATATGAGAATTCTTCCCGTCTTACAAATTTCAC
>JBLNAZ010000230.1:0-3061 GCA_050259615.1 Syntrophomonadaceae bacterium
TCGTTTTTTGATCCTGCAAAGAAGAGCTGGGTTAGTGAGCCGGGCAAGTTTGAAGTTCTCGTTGGTTCATCCTCTGAAGACATCAGGCTTACGGGCTCTTTTACACTTTAATCAGAATTAATTAGTAAAGATTTCTGACCCTCAGGATAGTTTTTCCTGAGGGTTTTTATTTTTAAACTCAGCATAAAATTGAATATATTTACTGCCCGGATAAAGAAGTTACATTTTTATTTCGATAATAGGCAGAACAAATTTATTTTCAGTGTATTTCAAACAAAAAGTCCTCTACAGGCCAGAACATATATGAAAAAGCTATTTATTTTAATTTTTATCATTTCATTAACACAGTTCATCTCCGCCCAGGAAAAAGAAAAAGTTATTGCTACGGCGGGCAAAGAGAAAATCAGTTCTACAGAATACAGGACACGCTATGAACTAATGCCGCATATAAGCAAGAATCAGGATCTGATAGATTCCCTTAAATATGAATTTCTTTATTCACTTGTTGCTGAAAAACTCTGGGCACAGGAAGCCGCGCGCTTAGGGCTGGACACGACAGAGATCATAAAATATTCCATGAAGTCGATTGAGAGGCTTTATGTAAAAGACGCGCTCTATAAGCAGGAAGTGGAAAGTAAAATTAAAATAAGCGGTGAAGAGGTAATTAAAGGCACTTTCAGGACCGGCTTTAAGCTGAGCGTCAACATCATAAGTTCAGCAGATTCTTCAGAGATCTTTAATATATATTCTGCGTTGAAAAAAGGAGCCTCATTCGACTCACTTTTGCATACAAGGCCCGAATACAAAGATCAGGAGCTGCCTCTGGCCATAACATACGGACAGATGGAAGACGAGAGGGTTGAAGATTCGCTCTATGCGATGAAGGTTGGGAATATATCGCAGCCGCTAAGGACTGAAAACGGGTGGTTCATTTTCAAATTGAAGAACAAGGAAGAAGTTGTTTTTAACAATAATAAAGCCCAGGATATTACTAAAAAGGCGCGCGATATTATAAAGCAGCGCAAGGCGAAAAAGTTTGAAGCGGCTTTCCTTAACAATTTTATGCCGAAGGCTGAGGTAACAACAAACGGCCCCCTGTTCTGGAATGTGGTAGGAAAGTCATCAGCCCTTCTTATTGAGAAGTCAAAAAGGCCTGAATTCAGTAAATCAAACGTTAACCTGGATGAAAATGATGTTTCCAAAATGATCAGCCAGTTCGGGCGCGACTCTCTTAATATGACGCTGATCCGTTTTAAGGAAAATCCGGTTACATTAAGAGACTTCCTCTACAGTTTCGTAACAGACGGCTTTGTTGTAAAGGAACCCACCTATGAGCAGGTTGTCGGAAAGCTGAAAACATATCTGAATTATTATATTTCGCAGGAAATCCTTTCAAGAGAAGGCTACAGAAGAGGCCTTCAGAACATGCCCGAAGTTAAGAATGATATGAAACTCTGGAAACAGGGGTATATATGCCAGCTCCTGAGAAACCAGTTTCTTGATTCGGTTAAGGTGAGTGATGATGACGTTCTTGAATACTTCAACAAGCTGAACAGCGGCAGCTCTCCCGTACCCGAAGTAAACATTGTTGAGATCTTCACAAAGGATTTAGGCGACATTGAAATTATATTAAATGAGCTTAAAAGCGGCAAGGATTTCAGGGACCTGGCAAAGATCTACAATATGAGGGAATCGACGAAGGAAAAAGGCGGCGAGTACGGATTTTTCCCTGTAACCATGTATGGTGAATTAGGCAAAGCGGCCTCAAAGATGAAGGTTGGTGAAGTTTACGGTCCCATGCAGTTTGGGAACGGGTACTCGATTTTCAAGCTTATTGACAGAAAGGAAAAGAGGGATTCACTTTCGAAGCCTTTTGAAGAGCTGAAGGATCAGTACAAAAATGATCTTTTAAATAAAAAGCTGACCGAATCGTTCGACAGCTACACGGTAAAGCTTGCGCAGAAGTATGGGGTAAAGATAAATGACAGCGCATTAAAGAATCTGAATGTATCAACGATACAGATGTTCACGTCTCGTTATTTAGGTTTTGGCGGAAGAATAGCAGCCGTTCCATACACCACGCCCTGGTTTGAGTGGTACAAGCAGTTCAAGAAGATGAAGAACTACAATCCCTAGGGCTAAGTCAAATTATTTAATAAGCCAAAGCAAAAGATTTGGGCTTTTTTTGTGCCCATTCCTTAAGAAATGCTATGCAATGTGAGCATTAAGAATAACGCAAATACTAAGCCTGCCTCCGGCAGGCAAAACATTTGTAGCCGGGGGTAAGGGAATTCCCTGTGGGAATGACCGCACCCCCGGTAAGATTCCCCCACATTTCTAGCGCCGGCAGGTGCGGCATATAAACGCCCCCAATGGGTGGATTTTATTCCATTTAAAATAATAATCCAAATTATAATCCCCGGATTTAACGTGAATCCCCCGCGATGTAGAATTGGGCTGAATCAAATATTTCGCCCGTGGCTCGGGCTCCGGAATGTGTGGGGGTGGGGATTCCGTGATCCCAGGGTTCCTGCGCCCTCCGAGGAGGGCTTGGCACCCAGGGCTACTGAGGTTTCGTCCTTCTTCGAAGGACTTAGTGACTGCGTAATTCTAGATGCTCTAATTTCCTTTACATTTTCTATTTATTCTGCAATGAATATAATTCGGTTTTAATGATCTTTCAGGCGTGTGTCGCTGTGGATTCTGCCGTCTAATATGTGAATTATCCTCTGTGTGCGCTCGGCAAAGGTTTCGTCGTGCGTTACTACTACAATTGTCTGCTTGTGCTTTTCGTTTAACTCCTTGAATAAATCAAATACCATGGCCGAGTTTTTTGAATCGAGGTTACCTGTCGGCTCGTCCGTTAGGAGTACAACGGGATCGTTTGCAAGTGCGCGGGCTATGGCAACCCTCTGCTGCTGGCCTCCTGATAATTGATTGGGTTTGCTTTGGAGCTTATCCGAAAGCCCCACATCGCTTAAAATCTCCGTTGCCTTTTTTCTTGCCTGCGCAGCTGTGTATTTGCCGCGCGCAACCATAGGCATCATCACGTTTTCAAGTG
>JBLNAZ010000231.1:0-6782 GCA_050259615.1 Syntrophomonadaceae bacterium
GGCATTACGATGGCAAATCTTTCCATCCTTAAAACTGAAAAGGCAAAGGCAATCAGGTTTTCAACCCTGGATGCCATATGCAGGGCACTGAACTGCCAGCCTGCGGATATTCTTGAATATACGCCGGATGAAGAAAAGGCGCAGGATTAAAAGTCCCCTTAAGATTATCCTTTTAGCAGAATTATCACGCTGAAACTAAAGTTAATACCGTTTAAGACCGATAATACTGCATAGAATATAGATTATTTATAAATAGCAAATAAAATTGTGACTTTAGCTGGTAAATAAGTTTAAGACCGGTTAAGAGTGCCGGAACTTCATGCAGCCGGTAAAATAAAATGTTTCCAAATTTAATTTATTTCGAATATATTTCATGTTCGAAAAAGTTGATTATGCGGCAGTTCTTTTCAGGCAGCGTGAAATTTTGCCTTTAATATGTTTTTACAAATTGAATTTTTACGCTTTCAGTTCTCTTTTAAGTTGAATCGGTTAGAGAAATAATTTACCGGAGTATATAGAGTGAAGTTTCTGGATTGGATAGTTTCGCTGCTTTCTAATAAGCCCCGCAGCCGCAGGAAAAGCACTGTGCCAAAGGTGCATATTGCCGTGCCGGAAATAACCGAAAAAAAAACTGATGCCATGAGCTGCTTCAAAAGCGGCATCCGGAATTTTTCTTCTGCCGAATATAACGCCGCAATGGAAGATTTCAGCCAGGCCATCTCTATCCGTAAAAATTTCCACCAGGCATTCTACAACCGCGGACTTACCAGATTAAAAATTGACGATAACCAGGGTGCAAACCTCGATTTTACAAGAGCCATTGAAATTCATCCGGTTTACGCAAAGGCATATTTAAACAGGGGAATTGCAAAGAACAGACTTGGAGACCCCGAAGGTGCCCAGGAGGATTTTAACAAGTCCGTTAAAATTGATCCCGCGCTTTATCCTCTGTTTACTGTGAGAAAAATCCAGACTGAAACGACAGAGCAAATTATAAACTCCGATGCTCCTGCGGGGAAACAGGAGAATGCCGGAAACAGGGATGAATCCCAAAGAACTGATGCTCCTGAAGAGCCTGAAAGTGCAGGGCCTTTGAATTCAGAAATTGTAAGTGACGCAGAAGATTTCATGAAGGCTTTAGTGCTTGAATCCTTAAAGGACGAATTTTCTTCGCAATCTCCGCTTCCGGAAGCCGAAGAGGTTATTATTTCCCCGAGTATTCAGGTGACTGAAGAAAATGATTTTGATAACAGAGCGCCTGAAAGTTCAGAAGAGACCAATACTGAAGAATACAGTTTCCAGGAATTGACTTCTGAAGAAGAGCAGGATGAGCTACCCGCTGCAGGTGCGGCTGCGCCTGAAGAAGAAGAGATAACAAAAGGGAAATCTGCCGGTGATGATACAGCAGAAGAGGAAGCCGGAGGGAATAAGGGAAAAGAACCTGTATTATACGATGAAATTCCTGATCTTCCGAAATCTTTCATTGTGACGTATGACGATGAAAATGAGAAAGACGATTATTCCAAAAATTATGTTCAGGAAGAAGCTGAAAAAGCCGGTTCAGATAAATACATTCCCTCAGCACCAATAGAAGTGGAAAATGAAGCTGCCGGGCTGCAGAGCTTAAAGCCAAAGCCCCTGGAAAGTGAAATAATTCAGGATAATTATAAAAAAAATACTGCTGTCATAGACACACCTGATGAAGATCATCCGGAAGATGACCTGAAAAAATACAATTTCTCTGAAACCGGTATGAGCGATGAGGAAATACATCAGATATTTCTGACGGGTGAAGACTTTGATGAAGAAGAAGAAAGCCAGTTGTCTTCAGATATTCCAGAGCCCCCGAAAGCGGTTGAAAAGCAAAGCAGAAGAGCGGCTAAGACTCCGAATGATCCGGCCGAAGAAGCCAGGATGCTTTCTGAGATAGACAAAGCGGATCCGGACTTCACCGTTGAATTGCCGGAGCAGAGTGAAGTCAAGAGGATTTTAGCAGAGTCACTTCCCGAAACCAGGCTCAATTATGCCAGGGGATTTTATTCCAGGGCAGAGCAGAAACTTCAGGAAGGGGATAAAGCGGGAGCAATGCTGGATTTTTCAAATGCAATTGAGTTTTATCCGAAATTCTCGCAGGCATATCTGCAAAGGGGAAACATTGAGGCTGAATTAAATGAGCTTACTGATGCAATAGCGGATTATTCAAAGGCAATTGAATATCATCACAAAAATCCGGCAGCGTATTATAAGAGGGCAATGGCGAACCAAAAGTCGGAAAACAACCGTGAAGCGCTGGCGGATTTCACAAAAGCCATTTTATTTGAACCCCGTAATCCGAAGCTGTATCTGTTCAGGGGAATACTGCGGTACAAAATGGGTCAGGCCCGTGCTGCATTTTCAGACTGGAGCAGGGCAGAGCTTCTGGGATCACCCCAGGCCAGGGAGCTGCTGCATAAATATGCGCTTAAACTGAAGAACAGCAAAAAGTAGCAAGCTAAAAAGTAACACGCTGAAGAGTTGAATGCCGCTCTAATGCAGCGTTTCCTTCAGCGGCCGGGCGGAATGCCGGTGTACCCCGTTTGAGTAAAAAATGCCCGTCCATACAAAAAAGACCTCATTTTTCCCGTGCTTGTTTAACTTACAATATTTACTTTGAGTTAAAATTTCCCGAATATCCGGGGAATGCATAATAAATTGTGTTTTTATAACTTCCGGAATATTCACAATGAGTTATAAATCCTTAACCTGTCTGATAATTCTTTTCATAGTCTCATTGAATTCCATTGTGTTATGCCAGATGAGCGGAAAGAAGAAAAAAGAAAACAAGCCCGCAGAAATTCTTTCCACTGTTAATTCCCCCAATGACTATGAGGCCTTCTGGCGGAAGATTGATTCCCTGGATGAAAATAAAATGACGCAGAGCGCCAAAAAGATTGCAGAAGATATTTACCAGATGGCGCTAATTGAAAAAAACGACAGGCAGATCCTTAAGGCGCTTCTTGTTAAATTGTCTTATGAAAAAGCCCTGGACAGTAAAAACAAGAAGCTAATGTTTAAAGAAATGAAAGAGGGGATTGACCGATTAAGGTTTCCGGAACGGAATATACTCCTGTCGTTTCTGGCAGGAGAATGCTATCAATATTACAGTAACAATATTTATACCTTCAGCAGCAGATCCGGAATTCAGGCTGACACCAGCAGCGACGTTGAAACATGGAGCCTGAAGAGGATGCGTGATGAGACCGAGAAACTGTTTTTTGCTTCACTTGAAAGGAGTGAAGAGTTAAAGAGAATTCCCGCTTCTGAATACTCATACTATATACTAAAGGGTAACTATTATGGTTATAAATTCCGCCCCACGCTCTACGACATGCTTTGTCATCAGGCCCTGAACTGTTTCAGGAGCGGTTATTTTGACTTTGACAGATTTGAAAACAGCAAACCCGGTGATCCCGGGCTTATGGGATCAGCTGAAGAATTCTTAAGAACAGTAAACGAATACAAAGACAGCAGCTTTGCAAAAAATAACTGTGTCAGAATTCTGAAGGAACTGACTTCATTTCATATAAAGGATACGTCGAAAGAAGAACTTGCTGATATTGATCTTATGCGCCTGGATTATTTCAGGGGGAATTTCAACGGCAGTAACAGAGACTCACTATACCTGAACGCACTTTATAAATTGCTCGATTATTACAAAGGCAGCCTGCCTTCTTCAAGAGTCTTAGCCGCTCTGGCATCGTTTTATAAAATACTGCCTTACAGCTGGAACAACCCGGACGATTTAAGGAATGGCCTGAAAAAGGCTCTTGCACTGTGTGACAGTGCGATAGTAAATTTTCCGAATAGCTTCGGTGCAAAGGAGTCTGAGGTAATTAAAAATGATATCCTAGAGAAGTATCTTTTATTAAATACCGAAGGTACCGTTTTACCCGGCGAGACTTTCCGGGTTCTTGTAACGTGCAAGAATGTAAATAAAGTGTACTTCAGGATTATTGAAGATGCCCTGGTTAAATCCGATACCATACACCGCGACGTTCCTTCTTTAATAGACTTCTTCCGCAATATCAGGCCCTTTAATGCTTTTGAACAGGCTTTCCCGGATCTAAATGATCATAAGGGGCACAAATACGATGTTTTTTTTCCTCCTCTTCCTTTAGGACGCTATATTATTCTGGCTTCTGCCGATTCTGACTTTTCAGGCAGAAGCGGATTTACATTTTATCAGGGAATTTATGTTACAAATCTGAGCGCAATAGCTAAACCAGAAGATGACAATTTAAAATTATATGTGCTTGACAGGAAGAGCGGGAAGCCTCTAAAGGATATAAACGTTGAACCATTAAATGTGCGGGAGCCGCTAAGACTGAAAACAGATAAAAACGGCTGCGCAGATTTGTTTCCTTACCCTCAGCAAATCTCTATATTTCTATACTCAGAGAAGGATACTTTTAAGATATATAATTATGGCGGATACCAAAGCGGTAATGAATATCAATATAAGTATTATGGCGAAACGGTTTTCTTTTTCGACAGGGAAATTTACCGTCCGGGACAGATCCTGTTTTTTAAGGGGATATCTTTACTGCACAATAAAAGAGAGGGCGAGTATAAGGCCTGGAAAAACAGAAAGGTAACTGTTACTCTTCAGGATGCGAATGGCAGGATTGTAAATGAGACTATACTTGAAACAAATGATCTCGGAACTTTCAGCGGGCAGTTCAATCTGCCTGAAAATGTTCTTCCCGGACGCTGGTCGGTCCATGACGGATATTCTTCAGAATACTTCAGGCTTGAGGAGTACAAACGTCCGCAGTTTGAAGTCATGCTGGATAAAATTAAAGGTGAGTACTACATTAATGATGAAATCACGGTAACAGGTTCGGCACAGGCATATTCAGGTGCTCTTCTCAGCGGGGCTGAAGTGAAATTCAGAGTGACGCGCGCCCCGGTAATTTATTACGGAAAGCGGAAATACATGCCGGGATTTTCAGATGGAGGATTTTCTACAGTTTCATCGGGCATTGTAACGGCAGGAAGAAAAGGGGAGTTTTCTTTTACATTCAAAACCTTGCCCGACCCCCGGGATAAAGACGGAATGAAGGTTTACAGGTACAGCATTGAGGTGGAAGTAACTGACATGACAGGTGAATCGCACAAGACCGATACACGCATGATGGCAGGAGATGCTGCCATTATGGCCGACATTAATATTCCGGAAGTTGTTGTAAAAGGAGAAAAACAAAAATATGAAATTGTGACAGCAGATCTGAACGGAAATTTCCTGCCTGCAGAGGTGAAATTATCTGTTTTCAGGCTGAAGGTGCCGGAACGTGTGTTCAGAACTTCACCTCTGGAAAAACCCGATACAAATCTCGTCTCAAAGGATGAATTCTACAGAATTTTCAGTCATGATGCTTACCGGGATGAACAGAACTTTACAACCTGGGAGAAAGAAAAGCTGGCACTGGATACGGCTTTTGTAAGTGTGGAAAATATGTCATTGGGAGGTAATGTCTTTAGAAGACTGGCGCAGGGCAAATATTTTCTCGTACTATCGGCCAAAGACAAAAATGGCAAGCCGGCTGAAATGATCAGGTACTTTACGCTCCTGGACACTAAGGCTAAGGCTATTCCCCTGAATGATGTGCTCTGGTTCCACCCGCTAAAAACTTCAGTCGAACCGGGAGAGGATCTGGAGGTTTCTATTGGAACAGCCTTAAGCAGCCTGAATATACTCTTTGAAATAGAAAACAAGGGGAAATTAGCTGAAAGAAAATGGCTGCAGCTGAGCAATGAGCAAAAATTGCTGAAAATACCTGTAGAGGACGAATACCGAGGATATATTAACCTGCACTGCATGGCCGTCTGGAACAACGGCGTTTATTCTTTTACTGAAAGGGTAAACGTGCCCTGGAGCGATAAAAAACTGAAATTGGAACTGGAGACTTTCAGAAACAAAATTACACCAGGGGAAACTGAAACCTGGAAAATAAGAGTAAAAGATGAGAAAGGACGCCCCGCAGAAGCCGAAGTGCTTGCTGGCATGTACGATCAGTCGCTTGACGGGCTTGGCTGCTCAACAACCTGGCGATTCAATATTTTTAATGATTATTACTACAGCTACTGGTGGAATTCACTGGGCAGTTTTTCGGCTGGAAGTTTTCACGGTATCGGCAGAAGTTATTACTGGCACTATATGGAGACTCCCCGGATAATATATAATCAGTTGTTCTACTTTGGCAAATATAAAAGCAGAACCTTTGAATCATCACAGTATAAAGCATATCCCTTTATGGAGTGTATCCCCGTTTGGGGAACAAAGCCCATTATCCAAAAGGATTATACATATGCGGTGAGGATGGATGAGGCTAAAGAAGAGGCCTTTACCTTCAGAGGGGGAAGATTAGATGCATTAGGCTACCGGTTAGACAACTTAAATGACAGCGGGAATGAAAAGATTTCCAGCTTATCCTCTCCTGAGGGTAATAAGTTAATGAATGTTATAGCCAGAAAAAACTTTTCTGAGACCGCATTCTTCTATCCTCACCTTCTTACAAATGATGAGGGCATGGCTGAATTTTCCTTCAAAGTTCCTGAGGCTGTAACGAAATGGAAGTTTATGGCTTTTGCTCATACTGAGGACCTTGCAAGCGGAATGCTTACGGCAGAGGCAGTATCACAGAAGAAGATGATGGTACAGGCTTTCCCGCCCAGGTTCTTCAGGGAAAATGATACTATATGGTATACTGCCAGAGTGTCGAACCTTACTGACAGCACACTTA
>JBLNAZ010000232.1:0-8268 GCA_050259615.1 Syntrophomonadaceae bacterium
ATTAAAATCCCCACCGCCTTTAATCAATTGAAGTTTCAGGTATTTTAGTTTATTATTTTATTATTGAAGTGTCTGCCTGAATGATGTTTTGTATAAGTAACCTATGAAAGTGAACCGGCTATGCATATTAAAATGAAAACTTTAATTGCCCTGCTCACCCCCGTAATTCTTCTTTTTGCAGCGGCATACATGCAGTGGGGAATTTCAGGGCTTCCTGCCGTATCAATCCCCACTGAATCAAATCCCGCAATGGCTGCCCATCCATACGGATTTCCGTTCTGGATGCGCTGGACCCATTATATAAATTTATTCCTTCTTATTCTTCTTATAAGAAGCGGTCTCCAGATCCTTGCCGACCATCCGAGGCTTTACTGGAATATTCACTCCACCCCCGGCACAGAATGGATCAGGTTTACTCCAGTTGAGCTCACACCTGAACGGGCATGGACATCAAAGGAGGACGCACGCTATCTTACGCCGTGGGTTGGACTTCCGGGCAAACGGCATACTGTAGGCATGGCCAGGCACTGGCATTTTTTAAGCATACTCTTCTGGTTTGTCAACGGAGTTGTATATCTCTTCTTTCTTTTTTATACCCCGTATTGGAGACGCCTGGTGCCAACTTCATTAAGCGTGATACCGGACGCATGGGCTGTCTTTGTGCATTACGCCACGTTTAATATGCCGCCTGAACCTAATGGATTTTATAGTTTTAATGCCCTCCAGCAGATTTCGTATTTTGCGGTTGTGTTCATACTGTCGCCTCTCTCGGCTCTTACCGGACCTTCAATGTCGCCCGCATTGACGTCACGGTTTAAGTGGTACCCCAAGCTTCCCGGCAACCGCCAGACAGGGCGCTCGCTGCATTTTCTTGTAATGGCAGGCTTTATACTTTTTATTGTAATACATGTAACCATGGTTGCAGCAACAGGTTTTGCGCGTAATATGAATCATATAGTAATGGGTACGGATAACTTAAATCCCATAGGAATGTATCTGGGTTTCGTTGGAATAGGCGTTGTAATTCTGGCTAATGCATGGGCACATCACGCAGCCTGGAAGCACCCGAGACAGGTTCAGCATGCGGCAAAGAATATTGTAACTCCCGTAATGACTGCCCTGCTGTCCAGTTCTGCTCCGGTTGCACAGTTCAGTCCCGAAGATATTTCGCCCTTCTTCTGGGCCAACGGTAAACTGCCCACAAGTGATGAATGGAAGAAGCTGGCGGAGAATAATTTTAAGAGCTACCGGCTTAAAATAGACGGCCTGGTAGATAATAAGGCTGAGCTGTCGCTCGAGGATCTTCAGGCGCTGGGAAAGAAGCAGCAGATCACACTTCACCACTGCATACAGGGCTGGTCGGGCATTGCAGAATGGGGCGGGCTTACAATGCGCGATCTGATAAATTTTGTTAAGCCGCATAAAAGTGCCGGAACGGTTGTCTTATACTCCTTCGGGGAAGGGGGCGAAGGAGGACAGTACTACGAAAGCCTTTCCATACAGGATGCGCTTAATATGCAGACTATGCTTGCATATGAGATGAACTATAAACCGCTCACACACCTGCACGGGGCACCATTGCGCCTGAGAGTTGAAAACCAGCTTGGCTTTAAGATGGTAAAATGGATACAGGCCATAAGATTTGTAAAGGATATATCACAGGTCAATAAGGGTGAGGGCGGTTACGACGAGGACTATGAGTATTTCGGCGAGCAGGCTAATATATGAAATGTTTTATGCTGATAAGTCGGGACTAAAAAATGGAAGATATTACAAAAGAATATATTGAAAAATTTCTTGATGAATTTATTAAAATTGAATACAGGGGACACGATCACGTTCTTGCGAGGGCTCACTACAGGGATGTTTTCAACGAGCTCATCCCCAGATATTTTGTCATAAAGGAAAACGGCCTGGACGGACAGACCAAAAATATTGACGAAGGAGACAATAAATGAATGATAAGAATAAACATAATGAGCCCGAAAGAGAAAGTGCTCATGAGAGGACGCTCGACGCCCCGCTGCTGAGCTTTTCAATTAAAAATGAGATTGAGGAATTAAAAAAAGGATCGGGCTGGCAGCAGGGAGACAGAAATGCAATTACGCTTCAGAAGGATGACAATCTGAGAGTTGTACTGATGTCGGTTCACAAGGGAGCAGTCCTGCAGGAACATAAGGCAGAAGGAGCCATTACAATTTTTGTTGTTTCAGGAAAAATGATATTTACCACGGAACAGAAAAAAGTAACGGCAGAAACAGGCGATATGATTGTTGTGGAAAAGCCTTTGGTTCACCGTGTAGAGGCACTCGAGGAAACTCATTTTATTCTTACTATTGTCCGCATGAAACAATAAGGCAGAATAATCCTCTACAGTTCCCTCACTACGCGGAAGCCCGCGGTATTATCTTTATAATCCTGTGTGTCGCGCACGCGCACGGTAGTGCGGCATACACGGCTCCCGTAGCTGTACCAGCTTCCACCGCGGAGTGTGTGATAAAGTCCAGATGCAGGGCCGCGCGGATTTTCTTTGGGGCTTGCGCCGTAGTAGTTCTCATTGTACCAGTCGCTGCACCACTCCCATACGTTTCCATTCATATCATAGAGATCCAGCTCATTAGGTTTTCTTGTGCCGGCTTCGTGCGTATTGCCTCCGGAGTTTCCGCTGTTCCAGCCAACCTCATCAATATTGTCGCTTCCGCTGAAGCGGAATCCGCTGTTTTTATTTCCGCCTTTTGCGGCAAACTCCCATTCGGCCTCTGTAGGAAGCCTGAATTTACTTCCTGTTATGCTGCTGAGCCAATTGCAGTATTCACCGGCATCCGTCCAGCTCACATTTATGACTGGTCTTTTGCCTCTTCCCCAACCGTTGTCTTCAGGTTTCGGCCTATTGGTCATTTCGCAGAAGCGGTCGAATTCATCGAATGTAATTTCGTACCTGGCAATTGCAAAGCTGTCGACGTACACCCTATGGACCGGCTTTTCATCGTTGTCGCCTTCATTGCTGCCCATATCAAACCATCCGCCTTCAATTTTTACCATCTGCGGGCCGGGCAGGGCTTTCTTATAAACAGTAAGCTGTTTTTGGGTGAAAAGTTTGACGGCATCCTGTACAGGAGTGGAGTTAAAGCTTGCAGTATATTTGCCCCTGAAGACCTCGCTTCCGTCTGAGGTACGGATAAGCCGGAGGATAAAGCTGCCGTCGGAGGATACGTCTGCAGCAGCAACAAGCCTAAGGTCGAGATTGCTGCTTAAGGAAGAAAGCGTGCGTCTGTCATTTGCATCGAGGTTGCGAAGGCCGAGAGTTTTTTCCTGTTCCTGCAGGGCGTCGTAAGGGAAAATAAGATATTTATTATGGATTCCGGGCTGGGATTTCAGAACGTCGTAGAATCTGCTTTCAAGGTTTCCGCTGCCGTTAAATTTCAGAATGCCGAGCGCGATAGGCTCTTCCTGTCCCGCAAATGGATCCGCGGTAACATTTTCGTAAACGGCTTCCATCTGCTGCGGCATAGCTGAGCCCGCAAAAAAAAGCATGAGTAATAATATTTTGTAAAGCTGGTTCATATAGTATAAAATATTTATTTATAAATTAATTGCCGCGATCCTGCGCGGAGAGCCGTGGCTATTCACCCACAATCAGATTAACCGCCGAGCCTTCATTCATGCGGCGGCCGGGCTTGGGGATCTGTCTTAATACAAGATTATAATTCTGCGCCGTGGATGTAATACGCGTAACTCCTCCGCTTCTTAGACCCAGGCGTCTTAAGACTCCTGAGGCTTCCTGCAGTGTCATTCCCTCAAGGTTCGGAACCGCCACGGTAGTCCTCTTTACTGGCGGCGCGGTTACCTGCTGCTGAGTGGTTTTTCTTTGTGTATTCCTCCTCAGCGCTGAAGCAGAACCTGTATTGTCATCAGCTTTATTTGCGTCTGTGCTGCTCTTATCTGTATTTACCAGAGCCTGAGGCTCCTGCAGCGTTTTATTCTGCGGCTGGCTTATAACTGCCGGCTTATTTTCTTCCGGCACCAGGCCAATAAGTTTTTCAGAATATCTATTATAAACTGTATATCCTATAGCCGCCGTAAGCAAAAGAAAAGCTATTATTATTAATGCCGGCACAAAGGCCTTTTTCTTTGCGGGCTCTTCTTCATTATAATCAAAAATATAGCCTGACTTGCCGTTGTTATTTTTATCCGTTTCAGGCTTTGGCGCTTCAGCTGTTTCCTCTTCGGCCTGCATCCGGATATTGTCTTTTAAGACCTGTTCCATATCCTCTTTACTGAACCTTATAGTTTCAAGCGCAAGGTCCTTTCTATAGCCGCCTTCGGGTATTTTTCTTTTAACAAGAATTTCAGCGAGCTCATTCCCGCTTTTAATTCTCATGCCGGGGTCTTTCTCCAGGCAGCTTTCAATTGCGAATTCCATCCAGTCGGGCAGCTTTTTAATTTCATTAACCGGCGTATGAGACTCATTGATGATTTTATAGATTGTAGTCAGGGGGCTGTCGCCATGGTAAGGGAATCTGCCCGTAAGGGCGTTATACATCACCACGCCCAGGCTGTAAAGGTCAGTTCTTCCGTCGATCGGTTTACCTTCTGCCTGTTCGGGGCTCATAAATTCAGGAGTGCCAATTACGGTGCCGGTTATGGTAAGCTGGTTTTCGTTTGTTGTAATGTGTGCAATTCCGAAATCGGTAAGAACGGGGCGCCCTTCTCGTGTTATAAAGATATTGCTGCTTTTAACGTCCCTGTGCACGAGTGTATTTTTGTGCGCATAGTGCAGCGCCCGGGCAATTGGTGCTGTTATTTTAACGGTTTCATCGACTGAAATGGGGCCGCGTGCCATAAGGAGCTTATGCAGATCGCGTCCTTCAAGAAACTCCATGGCCATGAAGTGCACGCCGTTTTCAACGCCTTCTTCGTATATCTTAATTATATTCGGGTGGTTAAGCTTTGCCAGTGCCGAGGCTTCCCTGTGGAAACGTCCCACATACTCTCTTTCCTCCGAGAGGTGGAGCGGCAGGACTTTAAGTGCAACGTCGCGTTCAGTGTCTATTTCCGCAGCCCTGTAAAGGACAGACATTCCCCCGTGGCCCAGCTGATAGACTATCTTATATTTGGCCGCAAGAGCGCGTCTTACAGCTGTTATAGCATCAGAAGAGGTTGTGGTCTCCTCGAGCCATTCGCCGCAGAAGCGGCATTTAATAGCCGAGGATCTTATTATTTCCCTGCAGAACGGGCAGAGTTTTGTTTCTTCTTCAGGAAGCATGTGAACCAATTAAAAATTAAAAATTAAAAAGTATAAAACAGGTGTATTTGTCTGCTGTCTCCGGGCACAACAGCCGCCTTGCCCGGGGGTTCGGTTTTAACGCTATAATCCCTGTATATAAAAATTCCTGAAGCCGCAAGAATAAACAGGACCAGGAAGAAATTAAGGAACATCCTGAGTCCGGTTCTGCCGGACGGGTCCTCATCCATAGGAGGATATTTTCTTTTCAGGATATTTCTTTCCGTGCGTTCCAGGTGCCCGAATCCGGCAAGCACCACGGTAATATTATCCGCCGAGCCGGAGTTGTAAGCATATGAAACCAGCTGTTCGGCTGCGGTTTTTAATGAACGCGTTCCCACTATATAATTTTCCAGATCCTCAAATTGAGTGCTGACCTTATCGGTCATAAGTCCGTCCGAGCAGAGCAGCATAACTTCGCCTTCGCGGAGCGTATAGAACATTTCCTCAGCGGGAAAAATATCGGGCTTATCCTGTCCGCCGTTAATTGCCCGCACGAGGAGATGGCTGAACCTCTGGAGTTTTGCAGGATCGGCCTTATTGCCCAGCTCCTTCTGAAGCTGTTTTATATATGTATGGTCCTCGGTCAAAAGCTGCAGTTTCCCCTGTCTCAGCAGGTAGAGTCTGCTGTCGCCCATATTTCCGACGACGTATTTATCCCCTGAGATCAGAGCGCATGTAAGAGTAGAGCCCATTCCTTCAAGCTGCGGATTCTGCTTCTGTTCTTTAGCCACAGCCTCCTGCGCGAGGTCGAATATTCTGCCGAGCATTTCCTTCAGGTCCTCGGGGTAAACGCGTGTTGTAAAATTAGCGTTCAGGTAATTTTTGGCTGTTTCAATAACAATTCTGCTGGCAACTTCCCCGCCTGCGGCGCCTCCCATTCCGTCGGCCACAGCAAGGAAATAGCTATCCCCGTTAAATGACAGGGTAATGCAGGAATCCTCATTATTGCTTCTCCTGCCGGTATAAGAAACGGAATAAAATTCGAGTTCAGGCATCTTCAGGCCGGGAAATAATTATTAGCATTAGTTAATTTATCTTATACTGAAATTCAATTTCACCTGTTCTTATTTTAGCATCAGGTTTTAGTTCCGCGCATTCGCCCGGTTTAAGCTCCACGCCGTCTACCTGTGTGAGGTTTGTCTCGCTCAGGTTTTTCACATAGAGCTTATGGTCCTTATAGATCAGTTCAGCCTGTCTGCGCGAGACAGTCCTGAATTTTTCATTAAGCTGTATATGAGCATATGCCCTTTCGCCAGTAACCACTTCCCTTCCTATTGAAACTATGCTTCCCCCGGCTGTCGGGAATCCGGCGATCCTGAAAGATTTTCCCGAATCTTCGCCCGAAATAATTTCCAGCTGTCCGGGAATAAACGTAATAGTCTGCGGAGCCGAAGGCACAATCTTAATTGTCCTGAAATCCGAATCATAGAATGGAGCTGAAGAGTTATTTCCTGAAGAATTATTTCCTGAAGTTTTTTTCTCAGCCGGGGGCATTTCCATTACCGGAAATGGTTTTTCAATTACAGGTTCCATGCGCCGTTTCTCACGGGGCACCTCAACCGGCTTGTCTGCAATGGGGGTCTCCGGCAGGGTCATCGTCCCGTTCTGGGGGGTTAGAGGAAGGGCATAAATCACCTCTTCGTAGTTTCTTTCCCTGCGTCTGGATATCTGTGTATATATGAATATTGCCGCAAGGAGCAGAAACAGCACCACGAGAAGAATCACCAGAGGGTCAGTCCCCTCCGCCTGGCCTGAATTCACTGCAGGCTCGAGCGAGCTTCTGGTTCTTTCACTTATAAACGGACCCTTGCTTAAGGGATCTATATAAACCGTGCCGCTGACCTTATATCTCTTAAAGAGCTCCGGTGCACCGGAGGAGGTGTTTACCTTAACCGACCCGCCGTACTCGCCGTTCATCATGTAATAGCTTGTTGTAGATGAGGTGGACGGCACGTACTGTGTAACAATGCCCTCGACTTCCACTGCAGTGCTGTTTAAGGCAGCGGGATCTTTGGAAATTTCCTCAATTGTAATTTTTTTCGGCTGGGAAAAAAGGACAGCAGACCAGAAAACAACCAGCAAAACTGAAGCCGGCACCATATATTTTTTCATACTCACCCTCACATTCATTACTTTGTATTTGAAGTATCAACCCTGAGCACAGTTTTTCCGTGCACTGGTTAGTTTTTCCATGGGTTTCTTATTCCGGCGCATTCTCCCCTGATAATTAAATATAAAAGAAAACCCCTATTTTTCAATGTTTTTGCCTTTCACGGCTTCCGGCAGAAGAGCCGGCACATTTAAAAAGCTCCATTATCTTTAAATAATAAACATAAAAGGTAATATACTTTGTGCCCGGAGACGGGAATGTTGATTTAAATCACGTCAAAGGAGGCGATATTGTTTTTCATCACTCAAAATCTTATACTTTTTTATAGAGCTTTCCTCCGGAAATATGGGACCCGGCATCCTGGTTTTGACATAGCGCTTATCCGGCGGATGGACAGAAAGCGTGGACTTTGACTGCAGGATTATTTCCCCGGCGGAAACAGTTACGATACCCGTTTGAAATACTCAGATGAACGTATTTATAACAAAAGTTAAGATGCGATATGAATAAAACGCTGCTCTTGGTTATAATAATACTCTGCCCGGCACTGTCTTTAAGAGCACAGCAGGAAAAAATCCAGGTTAGTTCAGAAGCAGTGGAGGGAAAGGTATTTATCTACTATGAACTTCAGGGCGCCCCATCCAAAGAATACGACGTAAACCTCCTGCTCAAACGCACTTCGCAGCCCTCTTTCAGCTACACTCCGGAAAATCTTGAAGGCGACGTAAATGAAGGCAAATTTGCCGCGGGTAAAAGAAAGATAACCTGGGTTCTCACCCCTGAAGAAAAAAAGATGTTTGCCCTGGGAGAGGATTATTATTTTGAGGTTAATGCAAAGCCTGCCCAAGAGGGAACTTCGTGGTATTACTAT
>JBLNAZ010000233.1:0-4816 GCA_050259615.1 Syntrophomonadaceae bacterium
TATGTCTTCTGACATTGAAGTACTGTACATAAGCCTGGGCAAGAATAGAGCTGTATATATTTTTGTAAGGGGCTTTGGCTTGTGAGATCCTCTCTCTGAGTTCCTTTATAACAAGAGTATCGATATCCTCCTCAACTGCGCTTCGGAGTGAATAAGTTACCAAAAGGGATTTTATCATCTGCTGCTGGTTGTTTCCCTTCTCAGCCTTCCTGTAGATTTCTTCTGCTTTTTTCTTTGCCGATTGTGTTTGCCCCGATTTTTCGAATTCATCTACTTTTGCCCACATTTTTTCATAAACGGTAGCTGCGGAAATCTTCCTGGCTACCCTGCTATGGACCTGTAATTTTTTGTTATCCTGAGCCGGCGTATTTGAAATGAGAATTAAAATACAGATAAGAACTAACAACGCTTTATTTGACATTGTGAACTGTCCCCGGGGTTTGTGAAAAACTAAGAGTCCATGATTGCCGAAATCGGTTTCAAAAACCTACGGATTTCATGTATCACAAGCAATATCATTTAACTAATTTGATATTAAGGAGTATTTTATGCTTGCATGCAAAGCGTTCTTCGGCTTAATTTGGGGACTGTTAATTTTAGGTTTTTTAGGGAATTCATGGATAAAGAATATTATATATTGTGGTACAGGCTGGATAAGAAGAACCGGTATCTTATATGGTTTTCAGATGATAAAGACGGAGTTGTTACTGACGCTTCAGGCCGGGCTATAAGCTTTAACTCTAAAGAAGAGCTTTTAGATTATGCTTCAAGACATAACCTGGAAATTGTCCAGGAGCAACCGGAACTGCATGATCTGGACCTTGTTTCCAAATGGGTAGATGAAAATGATCCGTTACTTATAAATTTCAGCCAGTTTAATAATATATGGAATCTCTGGACAGACATTTCACATAGCACGGGAAGAAGCTTTGACGGGGATAAGGATACCGCGGAAACGGTCTACGATAAACTCTTCTGGAGCTGCACACTGCCCACGGGTAAATCTGATGAAAGGGACTATATCCCGGAATGGACGGAAGATGAATTAAAATCTCTGAAGGACCTGCTCTTAAATGGAACTTCTATGTTTAAGACTGCGGTTACCCCCTATTCCAAATAAATCCTGCACCGGGCCGCTGCGACAGTTCGTGGGTCAATTGTTCCTTGAGATTGTATAGGCAATTTATTAGCTTTTGTACATACAATTTATCTCTGTTTCCCAAAAAATTGAAGAGGTATGTCATGAAGTTCTTTCTACGGTCTCTGGCAATTTCTTTGGTCCTTCTAAGCTCTTTTTCTGCTCTGCAGGCGCAGACAACTGACTTTAACGTAAACAGCTACAAGCAGTTCCTTTCGGAAAACCAGAATCTTACAACTGAAAAACTCCTGGGAATGCACCCTGCGGGACTATTCAGGGGGAACCTGAGACTTAACCACCTCTCAGGCTTATACGCCGATTCAATCGAAATTAAATATAATCTCACTTCAGGCGAAAAGTCTCTTCTGGATAAAAACGGATTCATGGTAACAGAAAGGGTTAACTTCCCTACTTTTCAGTCCGCATTCTCCAGCATATTTAATAAGGATCTGCCTGTAATGGTTACCAGCGATGCTATTCTGCACGCTTTCCATATGTCGTACGATAAAATACTTATGGAGGTGGAGCTGGAGGTATTGATACCGGAACTAAAGAGCTTCCTCAAAAGCCTGCACGAGAAGCTGCCGGCGCTTGCATCTGCATATAGTACTGATGCCGGGATGGCCACACCTCTAAAAGATGTGGACATATATCTTACAGTAGCAAGAACGCTTCTTGAAGGACAGGCTGCACCCGTATTTGCCGGAAACAGCAGCGAAATTGCAGCAATCCTGCAGTACATTGCCTCCGAGAAACCGGAAGAGGTAAAGCTGTTTTCATCAACCAATAAGATAATGGATTTCAGTCAGTTTAAGCCCCGCGGCCATTATGCAAACTCAATGCACCCTGAGCTTGCAAGCTACTTTAAGGCAATGATATGGCTGGGCAGAACTGAAATCTATCTCTCGGCTCCCCGTGCAATTGAACCTGCTCCGACTGCTGAGGATATTCAAAGACAAACAATAGACGCCGGACTTATACTAGAGGCAGTCCAGGCTTCAGCTACATTTCCCCAGTACGAAAAGATTAATGGCATTATTCAGTTCTTTACAGGAGAACAGGACAACGTAACACTGACTAATCTTAAGACTCTGAGTGAATCTGTTAAAATCACTAAAGCCGGTGAGCTTCTGGACATGTCTAAACTGAAGACTTTTCAGGATTCACTGAAGAATCAGTCATACGCTTTCCAGAGGATCCTTTCGCAAATTATAATTACCGGCTTTAATTCACCCGACAGCATAATACCAGCCTCGGCTTTTCTCTTATTCGGCCAGAGGTTCGTTATAGATTCCTATGTGACTGCCCAGGTTGTCTTCGACAGAATTGTTTATAACAACAGCCGCGTAAAAAGACTGATGCCTTTTACTCTCGATATTCTCTATGCCCTGGGCAATGACGCCTCTGCCCAGCTTCTTCAAAATGAAATTGATAAGTACCACTACGGTACTAACCTGGCTGCCTTAAGATACCTGGTAGATTCATACAGCCCGGATTTCTGGGACCTTTCACTTTATAACGGATGGCTTAATTCCATAAGACAGTTAAATCCTAAAAAGGACAGGGAAAATCTCCCCCTGTTTATGCAGACTGCAGCCTGGTGGCAGCAGAAGCTGAATACACAGCTTGCATCCTGGACCCAGCTGAGGCACGATAACCTGCTCTATGCAAAGCAGTCGTACACAGGAGGCATGGGATGCTCCTTTCCTTATGGGTATGTGGAACCTGTACCTGAGTTCTTCCTTGAATTAAAAAAACTGACTGAAAAGGCGAAGAATTATTTTTCAGATTTCAACTTCGCCAATCAAAATGTCAAAATTGAAATAACTAACCATTTTGCACACGCAATATCCGTCTATACGAATCTGGCGGCAATTGCGGAAAAAGAACTGAATAAAGCTCCCCTTTCAAACGAAGACATTACTTTTATCAGAGGTCTTATTACAACAGGCGGACTCTGCGGCGATTTTACTCCGGGCTGGTATTCGAGGCTTTTCTTCAGGGAGAATGATAAATCCCCTCAGGAATATGAATACGTTGTTGCCGACGTGCATACCGTACCAACTGATGAATGGGGAAACCCCATCGGCTGGGTTCTGCATGCAGGAACTGGCCCCGTAAACCTCGGAGTATTCTCTGTTGAAAACCCTTCGGGAGAGACTATCACTTATGCCGGTCCTGTTTCAAGCTATTATGAATATACTGCTGCGGGGTTTCAGCGCCTTGATGACCAGGAATGGGTTTCGATGATGAATACAAATAAACCTGCTGCCCCCCTGCGCCCGGAATTTGTAAATTTATACCTCGCAGATAAATCCGGAAATGAAAGACTGGCAGCCCTGTCGCTTTTGACTTCTGTACAGGACAGGCCTGATGACCAGATACCACAGACAATGCGGATTGCACAGAACTATCCAAATCCATTTAATTCATCTACCGTCATAAGTTTTTCAATCCCGCAAAAAATGGCAAACATGCAGGTAAGGCTTAAAATCTATAATGCCCTTGGAGTTGAGATAAAGGACCTTCTTAATCATACACTCCCTTCTGGCAATTACATGACGCGCTGGGACGGAACGGACGCCTCGGGGAATAGTGTTTCAAGCGGAGTATACTTCTATAATCTTATGATTGAGTCGGGCGGAGTAAATGAAAAGCTTTCGGGCAAAATGATGCTTTTGAAATGACAGTCACAAATAAAAAATCCCCTGTATTAAAATGAATACAGGGGATTTTAATAATACCGGGTCTGAAATTACTTATTAAACAGCATCTTCAAGGAAATAAGAAAAAGAACTGCACCAAAGACTTTCTTCATTACGGCATCAGACAGGCTTATTGAAATCTTAGCCCCGAATAGCGCTCCAACTACAAAACCCGCGCATATTAGTCCCGCAACCCTAAGGTCAATCATCCCCTGCTTATAATATGTCATTGCAGCCAGTATGCCGACCGGCGGTATAAGCACAGCAAGACTTGTACCCTGAGCCTGGTGCTGAGTCATCCCGAACAAAAGTACAAGTGACGGAACGATAAGAATTCCGCCGCCGATTCCAACAAGACCGCTTAGGACCCCGGCTGTTAGCCCCAGCAGTATATAAAGAAAAATCTCGGACATCGTAAATTTCCTCTTTTGCATAAGTTTAATTGTTTTTCAGATAACAACTGTCTTTCAGGACTTAATTATTTTCAGGTGCCATTTTCCCGGAGAACTGCTTTATCACAAAAACAAGCAGAAGTCCCAGTAAGGCTCCTGTAACGTCGGCAGCAAGATCTCGTATATCGCAGCTTCTACCGGGCACCAGGAGCTGATGCAGCTCATCCAAAGCGCCATAGACTGACACGGTCAGGATCGTCATTAAAAACGGCCTTGAAGATAAAAGCCTGAATTTTTTCTGGAAATAATAAGTAAAACAAAGTAAAACCGAAAGGACCGCGTATGCGGCAAAATGCTCAATTTTATCGCTTACTCCCAGGTTCGGCACATCATTGCCGGGTAAAGTAGTTGCGATAAAAAGAACAATCCAATAAAGAACGAGAGGGACATATATCAAATACATTTTATTTCTTTCCAAATATTTAAACACTGGACTTCCTTATAAATTTGATTGCTTCGGGTAAATTATTAATGATATCAGTGGCCATAATGCCATATTCAGTCTTATTCTTCAGGAGCAG
>JBLNAZ010000234.1:0-6575 GCA_050259615.1 Syntrophomonadaceae bacterium
CCAGGGGTACAGAGGGATTTGATACAAGTATGTCTCTTATTACTTTCTCCGCATTCTTCTGATTGTAGCCCAGTGTGGTAAGGGCTGCAATGGCATCGTCTTTAATCTTGAAGGAAGCCAAAAGGGGAGTTTCCTTTTCGCCCGTAACCGCATCCACCTTGTCCCGAAGATCCAGAAGCATGCGCTCTGCTGTTTTACGCCCCACGCCCGGCACTGCAATAAGCCTTGAAAGGTTGCCCGACTTTAATGCATGCTTTAGCTCATCAATCTGAATGCCCGATAAAATGCCCTGTGCAAGCTTGGGCCCGATGCCGTTTATGCTTATTAAAAGCTCGAACATCTGTTTTTCAGATTCAGTGAAAAATCCGTAGAGCGTCAGCGCGTCTTCCCTTACGGCAAGATATGTATGGACTGAGGCCGCCTGGCCCTCATCTCCCAGTTTTTCAAAAGTATTAATTGAAATATTTACAACGTACCCGACGCCGCTTACATCCAGCAGCACCTGCGTGGGTTTTTTGGTGAGTATTTTACCTGTAAGATGTCCGATCATTGGTTAAGCCGCTTTATCAGTTGTTAATAATCCTGTCCGGATTTGCCTCTATGAAAGACTTCCAGCTCTTGGCTCTCGGTACGGCCGACTTTACCCTGAATGCATGGCAAGTGGCAATTGCTAGTGCGTCCGATTCATCAAAAAGCATTTTCTTTTCATCAAGCGCCAGAAGGTGACTCATCATATACTGGACCTGCCGTTTTGAAGCAGCTCCGTTTCCCACGACAGATTTTTTAACTTCTCTCGGGGAATATTCACTGACGGGAAGACCGTTATGCACGGCAGCCAGCATTGCAACTCCGCGCGCATAACCTATT
The DNA here is from genome assembly GCA_050259615.1 of Syntrophomonadaceae bacterium. Taxonomy (GTDB): domain Bacteria; phylum Bacteroidota; class Ignavibacteria; order Ignavibacteriales; family SURF-24; genus JAAXKN01. The sequence continues at coordinate 868 of JBLNAZ010000234.1, forward strand.
TTCATGGCCGACTGAACGTTTTTTCCAAAGAAAGCCGATTCAATTGCAAATTCATCCGGCTTGTATATTTTTATATACTTATCGAGCTCATTGTAAATGACTTCAAGCTTACAGGGCAGCGTCAGCCTTGAGGAGGGTTTAATGGCACCCTGTATTACGTACGTAAGCTGGTTTTTTACCAGCTTAACTACACCGAAACCTGTTACAACGGTTCCGGGATCCACACCAATTATTATCATTTTTAAATATCTGCAAATTAAAGCGTCAGGATTAAGGCCGGGGTTGTGATATTTTATCCAACCCCGCAGTCTCTTGCCTGACTTAATGTTTACGACAGTACACTCTCGTCTATATCCGCATTGGAATAAACGTTCTGAACGTCGTCGTTGTCTTCCAGGTTTTCAACCAGTTTCATTACTTTTTCGGCATCTTCACCTGTTACATTTATAAGATTCTTTGCAACCCACTGCAGAGAAGCGTTTTCGATCTGAATGTTCTTTTCAGCCAGTGCGCGTCTTACGGGTTCGAAATTTTCAATGGCTGTCTGAATTGAATAATATTCATCCTCTGTCTGAAGGTCGTCTGCGCCTGCATCCAGAACGATTTCCATTATATCATCTTCCGACTTGCCCTGCTTAGGTATTGTTATTACGCCCTTGCGGTCGAACATCCAGGCTACCGAGCCCGATTCGCCCATATTGCCGCCGCCTTTGCTGAAAAGGTGTCTTACTTCGGCAACGGTTCTGTTCTTGTTGTCAGTTGCAACTTCAACTAAAACCGCAACGCCGCCCGGCGCATAGCCTTCGTACATCATTTCAACGTAGTTTACGCCTTCAAGCTCACCTGTAGCTTTCTTAATAGCTCTGTCTATATTATCAGCAGGCATGTTAGCAGCCTTGGCATTATCAACAGCCAGTCTCAAGCGCGGGTTTCCTGCCGGGTCTCCGCCGCCTTCGCGGGCTGCGATAGTTAATTCCTTAATCAGCTTTGTAAAGAGTTTACCTCTTTTAGCATCCAAAGCTCCTTTCTTTCTTTTAATGGTTGCCCATTTCGAATGACCTGACATTACTCTCTCCTATTTATTTACTTCTATTTTATTAATAATATCTTCATTATTATCGTCAATTGACTGCCGCACCCTGATATCCTTGATCCTGAGCTGCGGGAATGTCCTTCCGTCGCGTATGGTTTTTTCTATTGTAAATACAATATCAAGCAAATTCTTATCTTTATCAATAAGCGGGGCATAGCTGCCCAAATTAAATCCTATGGAATCAAAAATCCTGTCGCATCCCTCCTGCTTGAAAGTAAGCACGATGTGGTTATTGCCTACAATACGGGGGTTATAAACAAGCCGGACATTTTCGGTAAGGAATGTAGGGCGCATATTACCAGGGCCGAAAGGCGCAAACTCATCCAGTATACGCAAAAACTTCGGCGTCAGTTCAGCCAGATTAATTTTCGTATCTATAAGTATTTCGGGCAGAACATCGTCGGTTTTAACGACGGTTTTCACTATCTGGTTAAACTTCTCTTTGAACTCCTGCAGTTTATCCAGTTCAAGTGCAAGTCCTGCAGCGGCTTCGTGGCCTCCGAACTGAAGGAGCGTTTCCTCGCATTTTTTGAGAGCTTCATAAATATTAAAGCCAACAATGCTTCTGGCCGAACCCTTTGCAACTCCGTCAACAGTTGTAAGCATAACGGTCGGGCGGTAATAGCGTTCCACCAGGCGCGAGGCTACGATGCCTATTACGCCCGGATGCCAGTTTTCTTCGTGAAGGACAATTGCAATATCCTCATCCAGATTGACCGAATTTTCCACAAGGTCGATTGCGTGTGAAAACGTAAGCTCGTCAATTTTTCTTCTCTGGTAATTTTCGCCTTCCAGAACTTCGGCCAGGCGGACAGCCTCGGTTTCATCTGTTGTAATAAAAAGATCCACCGCGCGTATTGCATCCCCGAGGCGCCCTACGGCGTTAATGCGGGGTGCTATGGTAAATACAACGTGCCCTGCCGAGAGGTTGCCCGGCTCCATGCCCGCGCTTCTTATGAGTGCAGCAATACCGGGACGTGGATTGGTATTTACCTGTTCCATTCCCTTTCTGACTAAAATTCTGTTCTCGCCCTCGAGAGATACAATGTCTGCCGCCCCTGCAATTGCAACCAGGTCGAGATATTTTAAGGGGAGCTCTCTTTTACCGATCCTTTCGCTTACAGCCTGAGCCAGCTTAAAGGCCACGCCTGCACCGGATAAAAACTTAAACGGATAATTGCACCCGGGTCTGATAGGATCCAGAACCGCATAAGCATCGGGTATTGAATTGCCCGGCTGATGGTGGTCGCAGATGATCATATCCATTCCAAGCGACTTGGCAAGTGCGGTTTCTTCAACTGCCGTAATGCCGCAGTCGACGGCTATTACAAGTGAAGTCCCCCTGGTTTTGATAATTTCAATGCCCGATTTTGAGATGCCGTAGCCTTCGGTGAGGCGGTTTGGAATGTAGATTTCGGCTCTTGCTCCCAGGTCCTTTAAGAACAGGTACATCAGAGCTGCGGCGCAGGTGCCGTCGACGTCATAATCGCCGTGGACCGTAATGAGTTCATTTGATGTGATAGCCTTAATGAGCCGGAAGGAGGCCTCTTCCATGCCTTTCATGAGGAAAGGATCGTGCAGGTCCTCTATCGAGGGGCGGAAAAACGCTTTTGCCAGGTGAAAATTGGTAATTTTCCGCTGAACGAGCAGGTTAGACAGAATAGGCGTTACATTCAGCGAATCAGCCAATGATTTTACGATATTTTCATCTGACTTTTCTCTAAGCTTCCATCGTTTTTTCAGCATGATTGTTCCAAAGGAACAGACAATAAAGAACAAAGTAGTAATCCAGATCTATAAGCCGAATTTTGTGTTCCCGGCATGAAGCCGGGACGGTAATTATTTATCTGGATAGCGGATTACTCCGCTATTCGAGCGATCTACCCGGAAAGCACGCAGAGCGAACAACCCTGTCCCGTCCGCCGGGGCGGACGGAAAGCTTTCCCTATTTGATCTTGCTCCGGGTGGGGTTTTCCCTGCCTCCATTATTACTAAAGGAGCGGTAGGCTCTTACCCTGCCATTTCACCCTTACCCCGACCTATGTCGGGGCGGTATATTTTCTGTGGCACTTTCCGTATCCCGCCTCTTAAGAAGCGGAACCCCGGGCGTTACCCGGCACCCTGTTCTGTGGAGTTCGGACTTTCCTCCATCTTAAATTTTAAGACAGCAATTACCCAATCTGAATTACTCTTTGTTCTGTTAGTCTGACGTTTATTTATTAAATTTGTTACTTAACACATCCGTTCATACGGGTCCGCAATACCGGTCTGAATGGTCCCATACTACTCAAAATTTTACGCGTGCCGGAACTAATATAATTTAACATCTAATTACTTTAATATCTAATACTTTTAATTAAAATGTTCTTAAAATCTTCTTCATTTTCACATTTTCTTTTTTCGACAGATTGTATTCCGGCAATATCATTAAAGTTGGAGCAAATATAATAAAAATAAACACTTAAGTCATCAGCAAAATACTGAATATTTATGTACAAATGCCCCCAAAAAGCGCCGCTGCTTGAGATTTCGGGCATTTTATTCTTATATTAGGCAGAATGTAAAACAGGAGAAAATATGCCATTTAGAAAAACATTTTTCTTTGCCGCTTTTTTGGTTTTAGCAGTTATAACATCCTCAGGATGCGGTGAGAAAAAAACGGATCAGCAGCAGAGTACACCCGAGGCACCTAAAAAGGAAGTGCTGGCAAACAACAACACAACTCTTTCAGCAAACACCATTGTACGTGAAGGGGAGATCGATCTTAAGGCGATTGATGAGAATAAGGACGGAAAAGTATTTGAGTGCCAGATGGACTACAACGTAATTTCCGACCTTAAGGGGACCTGCCCCAAGTGCGGGATGAATTTAGATGAAGTTTCGCTCGACAAAGCCAAAAGCAATCTTAAAGCAAGCGGCTACACGGTAAAATAACTTTCCCGCCTAAAAAATGCCGCATGGTGTGTTGACATGCGTCAGCCGAAAATCTTTAATTCAATTATGTTTGCAGTTAGCACCGCGTTCAGCGGTGCATTATTGATAGCCCCGGGGCGCAGCCCCGCGGGTTTTTGGAATCACACCCCAGCCCTACAAAGCAGCGCCGCGGTCAGCCGCGCCATCTTTTTTATCCATATATCCCATTTGCCGCGATCCGGTTAATTTATCAAATATATTATTTCTTGTCTTCTTCGCAAATCCATTCAAAAAGATAATGCTCATTATATTCCATCTCATAATCCTTCAGAATCTTTAGGAATTCCTCTTTAAATGACTTCTTCCTATGGTGTTCCTCTTGGTTCATAATATAACGGATTACATTCTGAACCTGGCTCCTTGAATATGTAAACATGCCATAACCTGTCTGCCAGGCAAAATCTTTAAGCCACAATCTCTTCTTAATGAGCTCTGTTGAATTGGATTTTATTTCCCTTATCAGGTCCGGGATATGGCAGGCAGGGTTATAAGAAATAAGGAAATGCAAGTGGTCGGGCATTAGCTTTATAACAAGCATCTTATTGCCCATGTTTTGCACAACTGCAGTAATGTATTTCTCAAGCTCGCCTGAAAATGAGGGCATTATCAGGTGCTCTCTGAACTTTACAGCAAATATGAAATGAATGTAAGCTTGGCGGAATATATTCGGCATGGAAATAATCCTCCGGAATTTATTGGTTATCTCTTATGGGGGAAGATAACCGTCAAGGCTTTACTTTGCCATGAATAGCGTCACAACTGCCGGATGCTTCAACTCTGCCGCAAAGATGGCGCGGCTGACCGCGGCGCCTCTGGGGTTTTGGGGAATTTCATTTTCCCCCCGCGGGGCTGCGCCCCGGGGCTATCAAGATGATGCCGCTGTCCGCGGCATCTTGAGATAAATGCAATAAATTTACAGATTTTAAGTGGATGCTTAAATTTTATGATTGAAGACGGTCTCTTTACTACTTCAGAACGCGCGCTGAATTTAATATTGCAATAAGCGCAACACCCATATCGCCGAAGACCGCCTCCCACATGGTTGCAATGCCCAGGGCACCAAGTATAATGAAAAAGGCCTTTACCGAAAGTGCAAATATGATATTCTGCCATACAACGCTGCGCGTCCTTTTTGCAATGTGAATTGCAGTCCCGATTTTTGAAGGTGTATCCGTCATTAGTACAACGTCGGCAGTTTCAATTGCAAGATCCGAGCCCAGGGCACCCATTGCAATTCCCACTTCGGAGCGTGCAAGTGCAGGGGCGTCGTTAATGCCGTCGCCAATAAAGGCAATTTTCCCGCTCTTATTTTCCGCCATCAGGTCTTCAAGCACACGGACTTTATCCTCGGGAAGGAGATCCGCATAAAAGGCATCGAGATTTAAGTCTTTTGAGATCTTTTCTGCCGCGCTTTTATTATCCCCCGTAAACATAACCACTTTTTCCACGCCTTCACGTCGTATATACTGCACGGCGTCTCTGGCATCCTCTTTAAGCTCATCTGAAATAACAATGTACCCCGCATAGATTCCATCAGCAGCCAGGTGCAGTACCGTGCCCGAACTATCGCATCTGCGGTGCTGAACGTTTTCCTTATGCAGCATGCGGTCGTTTCCGGCCAGTATATCTTTTCCTTCCACTC
>JBLNAZ010000235.1:0-3288 GCA_050259615.1 Syntrophomonadaceae bacterium
AAGGATTAAATGGATTGGGGTAGTTCTGCAGGAGGTCGTAATCTTTAACCCCTGCTATTATCTCTTCAACAGAAGTTGTAATTGATGTAGTATCACCATAGCTAATGCCGTCGAGAACAGCTGTCCATATTCAAAAGTCCATCTGACCCTGATTTTAAGCCTAAAACCATTAACTTTCTCAAATTGCTTTAATTTCTGTTATAGCCACTTCTAATTCTGAACTCACATCTGCTCAAAAATTAAGAAATTATGGCAGCCAGGGCATAGTTATCCCCTTCCAATTCCGGATAAAATTTTCAAATAAATAGAAGCAGTTAGGCGGCTTGCCGGTAATAGACGTGGTGAAGCCCGTTCACAGCAGGAATTTTCTCAATCTTCCCTGCCGTCTGAACCGGCCTGCCATCGGGAGAATCCTTGTTGATACCGAGGTGAGTTCTTTGCTTATTGTAATAGGACAGGTAAGTAGAAAGCACAGACTTCAAGTGATCCTCATTCAAAATGATTACATGATCCAGGCATTCACGTTTTATGCTTCCTATTACCCGTTCAACATAGCCATTCTGCCATGGTGATCGGTAAGATGTTACAATCTGTTTAATCCCGAGATTCTTTACTCCAGTTGTAAAGACATTGCCATATCTGGAATCACGATCTCTTATCAAGTACTTTGGTGTGTCGAAGCTAAAGAGCAGGTTCCTTATCTGCTGGAGGGTCCATTCTGCCGTAGGGTTCTTTGTAACATTCACATGGATGATCTTTCTCCTGTGATGCTCTATTACAACAAAAACATGAACCAGTTTGAAATTTATTGTCGGCACTGTTAGGAAGTCAATCGAGATGATTTCCTTAGAATGATTCCTCAGAAATGTTTTCCACCTCTGACCTGTTGTTCTTCCATTTCTCTTAGGCATGTACCTCTGAACTGTGGATTGTGAGATGTTGAATCCAAGTTTCTTTAGTTCTCCATGAATCCTCGGCACTCCCCAGAGAGGATTGTCATTTGCAATCTGCCTTATAAGATCAATCACTTCCCTGTCGATCTTTGGTCTTCCGCCATTATGCCTGCTTTTCCTTTTCCAGTAAGACCTGAAAGCAGATCTGTGCCATTTGATTACAGTCTCAGGTTTTACGATGAAGACTTTATCTTTCCAGTTAGTTAGAAAATCTTTCATAAGGCTGAAGACTAACCGGTCTGACCTTTTAATTTGTAATTTAGGATTTGTTCTCTGGAGGATTTCTATCTGTTTTCTTAAGTTTATGTTTTCAAGTCTTAGCTGAGATTTGGATTTGAAGGAATTCAGAAAGAATAGTAACAGGGATTTAAGCATCGGGTACAGTTATTTGTTTGAAATTACCCGGCAAAGATAAGGAAAGAATGCTTTAGATTTATGGAAAATTTGATTAATTTGCACAGAAGTGGTTTGGGTATAGACAACTCCGGGAGGGTAAATAAATTAAACTTTTTGAAAGGCAAATGAAAAAGCTTAAATGTCCTCTTCTGTTTATTATAATTTTATTTAATTGCTTTATTATTGTACCCATTAATGCCCAAATAATCAATGAATATGGAATAAAATCAGGAATGGCATATGCCAGCCATACATGGGGTTATTTAAATTTTGATACCCAGACGAACCCGAATTTTCTTACTGGTATTTCCGCTAGAGCTTTTGCGGATTTTCTGAATACCTCCTACTTTAATATCGAAGCAGAAATCGGCTTCTCACAAAAAGGGGCAAACCTAAATTATTATAACTTGCTTCCTCGTCCTCTTCCTAATGGTGACGTTGACTTTCCACCCACAGATGAATTTACTACAACCCAAAACCGTCTCAATTATGTTAATGTCTCTTTAATGGGGAAAATAAAATATGAGTTTGGAATATTTGCTCCATACTTACTTTTGGGACCGCAGTTTAATTATCTGGTCGGGAAAGATATTGGACAAAATGGATATGAAACTATGGATTTCAGGAATGGGAAGGGCCATTTAATATTTCCAATTGATCCAATATACAACAGACTGTACAAAGACATTTGGGGATTTTCGACTGGACTGGGTTCGGTAATAAAGCTACTGAGAATTAATTTACTTGTGGAATACAGATTTGAAAAAGACATTACTTATAATTATAATGAATCACCGATATTCAGAAACTACTCACATTCGTTTTTGATAGGTGTTCAGCTTTAAATTGCCGCATTGTCTTTATCCAAAAACTGCATCCAGTCAATATTTTCGATTTAATTTCTATTGAGTCTTACTGTTAACAAGTTATTTCCTTGTCATCCTTGCAGAGGCAATCTTACAATGGGGCCTGTTGCCTGTTACAAAATTCCAGTTTCAAAAACTCCATTATAATATTTACATTTTACTAACAAAATATTAACCCAAGATGAGCTAATTCAACATAGACAAACAGATTCAGTACTGGAATACTACGGCTCTTTCAGATTTTGAGACTGCTGAAATTCTGATAGATAAAAGCAAGATATTGCAGGGCTTGTTCTTTTGTCATCTGACAATAGAAAAGCTCCTGAAGGCTCATTTTGTTAGGGCAAATGAAGCTTTGGCTCCAAAGACACATGACTTGATATATCTTATGAAAAAAGCTAATTTATCATTGGATGAAGCACAGAAGACAACTTTATTAACATTGATGAATTACCAGCTTGAAGGAAGGTATCCTGATAATTTTATCAGCAGCCCCGGTAAAGAAAAAGCAGCTGAATACATGAATCAAACAAAGGAATTACTTGAGTGGTTAATGCAGAGGTTGTAAATATTGTAAAAGAATATCTGCATGAGCTCTCTGACAAGGGAGTCCTCATTTCCAGATGCTTCCTTTACGGAAGTCAGGCCAGGGGTACTGCAAATGAGGATAGTGACATTGACATTATATTGATATCGCCACTCTTTGATGAGAATGTTGAAATGTATTGGCCGGCTCTTTGGCTGTCAGATATTAGGACAGATAATAGAATAGAACCCCTTGCTGTTGGAGAGAAGAGATTTCAGACAGATGACATGTCTCCGATTCTTGAGGTCGTAAGACAGGAAGGCCTTGAAATAGCAGCTTGAAAATATTTTAAATGTCTTGGTCACTATTTGGTCACAGCCTTTTAAAGTGTTGCGTTTTTGAGCTGGATTCGAAGGTTTTTAAAACCTGTCCCTACCCAAAACTCCGTACTGGCCGAAATTTTCAGAAAATCATAGCTCATTTCCCTTCTTTCTAACATTTCCATTCAAATTTCACCAGGCAAAAATAAGGATGGAAACCTTTTGAA
>JBLNAZ010000236.1:0-4155 GCA_050259615.1 Syntrophomonadaceae bacterium
GATAGATTTGGATATGATAAAGAAGTACGACAAACCGGGGCCGAGATATACCAGTTACCCCACTGCGCCGCAGTTTAATGATAGTTTTAAGCACGAGCAGTACCTGGATGAAATAGTTAAAACAAACTACGGTTCCAATCTGCCCGATCTTTCGCTTTATTATCATATTCCTTTCTGCGACACGCTTTGCTACTTCTGCGGATGCAACATGCTTGTAACACGCAACCGCGACAGGGTAAAAGAGTACGTAAAATACCTGAAGAAAGAAATTGACATGCTCCGCGCTTATATACTTCCCGACAGGAAGGTATCGCAGCTGCACTGGGGCGGAGGCACGCCTACGCACCTGAATCCCGATGAAATTGCAGACCTCGTAAAATATATCAGCCAGTCGTTTAATTTCAAAAGCGATATTGAAGCCGGGTGCGAAATTGACCCCAGGGCGCTTACGCGCGAACACGTTGCAGCTCTGCGCGAGGGGGGCTTCAACAGAATAAGCATGGGCGTTCAGGATTTTGACGAGAAGGTACAGAAAGCCGTAAACAGAATTCAGCCTGAAGACATTACAAGGCAGACCGTAGAGTGGGTGCGCGAGCTCGGATTCCACAGCATTAATCTGGATCTTATGTACGGACTCCCCTTCCAGACAATTGACACCTTTGCCGCTACAGTAGATAAGGTAATAGATATTTCTCCGGACAGAATTGCAGTGTTTAATTATGCGCACCTGCCATGGCTTAAAAAGCATATGGCGCTCATACACGCAGAAGACCTTCCTGCAGCAGAAGAGAAACTGCAGATACTGAAAATGACAATTGAAAAACTTACTTCCGCGGGCTATGTATTTATTGGCATGGATCACTTTGCAAAACCCGACGACGAGCTTGCAGTTGCATTAAGAGAGAAAAAGCTCTACAGAAATTTCCAGGGCTACTCCACTAACGCCGGTGCCGACCTTTACGCAATGGGCATTACGGCTATAAGCCAGCTCCAGAGAATTTATGCGCAGAATTATAAAACAGAAAAGGAATACTTCGAGGCACTTGACAATGAAGTTCTTCCTGTTATGAAGGGCTACCGCTTAAGCGACGACGATTACCTGCGCCATCAGGTTATCATGAAACTCATGTGCGACTTTGAGCTTAATATACCGAAGATTGAAAATGAGTTTAAGATCAACTTCAAAGAGTACTTTGCATGGGGACTTAACAACCTTAAGGAAATGATTAACGACGGGCTTGTTTCTGTAAGCAATGAGAAAGTACAGGTTACGGAAATGGGAAGACTATTGATACGAAACATTGCAATGAACTTCGACGGATACATTGAAAGAAAAGAAGATACTGCAAAGTATTCGAGGACTGTATGACGAAAACTGCGGTAGTGCTGTTTAATCTGGGCGGACCCGATTCGCTGGAAGCAGTTGAACCTTTCCTGAAAAACCTTTTCAGCGACAGGGATATATTCAACCTGCCTTTTCAGGATTTTATGGCAAAATTTATCGCAGCAAGAAGAGCCCCCAAGGTTGTGGAGGAATATAAGCTTATTGGCGGAAAATCGCCCATAGGCTACTGGACGGAACTGCAGAGAAAGATGCTTGAGGAGGCTTTAAGAAAGTCGGGCCTTGAGGCCGATGTATATACGGCAATGAGGTACTGGCATCCTCTTACGGATAAAGTTGCAGCTGAGGTTGCGGAGAAGGGTTATGAAGAAGTAATTCTGCTTCCATTATATCCCCACTTTTCAAGCTCCACAACTGGTTCGTCGTTCAATGAATGGAAGAGGACATTTAAGAACAGCAAGGCCAGGGTTATTGAAGTTAATAATTATTTTGATAATGCTATATATATAGAAGCAATTAACGACAGAATTGATGAAGCCCTGACAGAATTACCAGTAGAAATAAGGAGAGAGGTGCAGCTTGTTTTCAGCGCGCACGGCACTCCGGTAAGCTACGTTAAAAAGGGCGATCCTTACAGTCACCAGATAAAGAAGACGGTAGAACTTGTAATGGAAGACAGGAATTACACGCACAAGTTCCACGAGTGCTTCCAGAGCAAGGTTGGTCCCGTGAAGTGGCTTGAGCCATCGACGAAGGATAAGATTGCGGAGCTGGCGCAGGCTGGGAAAAAGCATCTATTGTTAATTCCCATAAGTTTTGTATCGGATCACGTTGAGACGCTTTACGAGCTTGGAATTGAGTACAGGCACATAGCAGACAAGGCGGGGATTGAGACTTACATAGTAATGACGGGTCTGAACGATTCCCCGATATTCATACAGGCGTTGTGCGAGGAAGTTTTGAAGAGCCTGAACGGCACGGGAAAAATTCAATAGTCCTGAACTTTCAAATAAATGTATAATTAAATATCCGGGAAACAATGAACAAAAAAGTAGTTATACTGGGTGCCGGAATCTCCGGGCTGGCTGCGGCCTACTGGTTAAAAAAAGACGGGATCGACGTCACCGTTATTGAAAAAAGCAATGAAGTCGGCGGTGCCATGATGAGCACCTGGGATAATCAGTTTCTTGTTGACTACGGTCCCAACAGCGGACTTGAAACAACCCCGCTCATAAGGCAGATTGCCGAAGAGACAGGCATTGCAGATGACATGATCTATGCCAGTGAGGAAGGAAATAAAAGGTATATTTTAAGGGACGGCCGCCTGCACGCTCTTCCTACAGGTCCTTTGGCATTTTTCAGCACAGGCCTCTTCTCTGCACAGGCAAAGCTCCGGCTCTTAAAAGAACCCTTCATTGGAAAATCAAACGACGGCTACTACCAGTCGATTGCCGAGTTTGTAAAAAGACGCCTGGGACAGGAATTCCTCGACTATGCAATCAATCCTTTTGTAGCAGGAGTTTATGCGGGCAACCCCGACGACCTGAGTGTTAAATCGGCTTTCCCAAAGCTCTACCGCCTTGAAGAGGAATACGGCGGACTGATAAAGGGAATGTTCAAGGGAGCAAAGGAAAGAAAAAAGAGCGCCGAAAAATCGAAGCAAAGCGCAAGAATGTTTTCCTTCCGAAACGGCATGCAGACTTTCCCGAAGGCTATTGCGGCAGTCCTTAAGGATCAGGTTATACTGGGCGCTGAAGTATGCAATATTAAAAAGGCCGGTGATGCATACGAAGTGATTTATAAAACCAACGGCACGGAAGAAACACTTTCTGCCGACGTTGTAATTTCCACACTTCCGGCGCACGGCGCCAGCTACTTATTCCAGGGAATGGACCCGGTGCTGTTCAACCACCTGAAATCAATTTATTATCCTCCCGTAATGGTGCTTTATCTGGGCTATAAGGAGGAATCAATTGGACAGCCTCTGGACGGATTCGGGTATCTGATTCCGCAGAAGGAAAACAGGTCCTATCTTGGTGCCATCTGGAGCTCGGTAATATTTCCGAACAGGGCGCCTGAAGGATTTGCGGCATTTACGCTATTCATAGGCGGGGCGCGCTCGCCGCAGCTCTTCGATGAAATGAATAAGGAAGACCTCATCCGCCAGGTATTAAAAGAGTTTCAGGAAGTTATGAAAATTACGGGAATGCCACAGTACAGAACAGACAGAATGTGGTCGAAGGCAATTCCGCAGTACAACATTGGCTATATTGAGCACGAAAAATATTTCGAAGAGTTTGAGCATGCCAACAGAGGAATAATTCTGAGCGGAAACTACAGGGGCGGAATTTCTGTAGGCGACTGCATTAAAAGTTCGGAAGCAGTTTATAAAAGGGCTCTTGAGCTGTTACAATAAAGTTAACTTTAGGCGGAAGAATTTTTTCCGCCCTTACATAAAAATTCAAATTTAATATTGGAGTTACAAATGGCTGTTTACCCGTCAAAAAGGTTAAGACGACTGCGCTATAATCCCGTTCTAAGGGATATGGTGCGCGAAACACATTTAAATAAAAGCGATCTCATATATCCCCTTTTCGTTGTTCACGGTGAAAACATAAAGCACGAAATTAAATCCATGCCCGGCGTTTACCAGATGTCGGTTGACGTGGCAGTAAAGGAATGCCAGGAAGTAGCCCAAATGGGTATTCCAGCTGTACTGCTTTTCGGTATTCCGGAACACAAGGACGAGCAGGGCTCAGAGGCTTATGCCGAGAACGGCATCATTCAGCAGGCCGTTCGCGCAATAAAGGCCG
>JBLNAZ010000237.1:0-5582 GCA_050259615.1 Syntrophomonadaceae bacterium
GTGCTTTCAATTGAGGCAAGCATTAAGCCTTTTATAAACCTGGTATGGACGGGAGTTTTAGTAATGGTACTTGGTTTTATAGTATCAGTAGTAAGACGCTCCAAAGAATCCCTCGCATAAAGTATTCAAAAAAAAGAGCGCCTTCAAAGGCGCTCTTTTCTTATCAGCTCATTTTCATTTAAGTCCTTCAGATAACATCCTTATTTTACCAGTAGAATTTTCTGAACCTTTGTATAACGGCCTGCTTTCATCCTGCAGATATACATCCCTGAACTCAAACCCCGGCCGTTGAATTCAGCTTTGTACTGCCCGGCTTCCTGAATTTTGTCGACCAGTGTTGTTATCTCGCGCCCCAGAATGTCGTAGATCCTGATATCAATATGTGAACGTTGGGGGAGCCCGTAGCTTATTACGGTTGAAGCGTTAAACGGGTTTGGGAAGTTGTTGTAAAGAATGTAGTCCGCTGTTGGAAGGCGGAGAGTATAGTCCTCCTCATCAGAAATCTTATAACGGTAGTCGCCTACAGCAAATGCCGGTGCCAGAATCCACTCAACCCTATGCTTAGATAAAGACTGGGTTACTATTTTCAGGTCTATTAAGGTAGAGTCAGTTTCCAAAAATTTCCCGATATCTGCTGTGCTCGTAACTGTCAGGTTATCACTGAATGTCCTTTTCCCTATTTTCACCCGCTCCCAGTCCGGCGAGCCGTTTTTCTTAAGGTAGAGTCTTGTCCAGTTGGTATCAATTTGATTCTTAAAATTCTCATCCATTGATAAAACACTAAAGGAAATTTTCCCCTTGCTTCCTGCTTTCAGAATTCCTGATGGCGTGCCGTTAGGATTCAGGATCTGCAGCGATACAAGATGCGGCAGCTCGCTGTTATCCTCCGTAGAATTCATTTCAGTATAATAGCGGCCTTTTCCTTTTACACCTGCAACCATAAAATTACTTGTAAGCAGTTCTAATTTGAACTTGCCTTGCGGAAATAGCATAGCCGACAGAGGTCCTTGTGAAATAATATTCCCGTTCTCATCGTAAGATGTATAAGTTGTATGGTTGTCGTCATCAGTCCTGAGCTCATTCATCCTGCCGTATATGGAAACCCAGTGGCATAATTTGATGCTGGATTCCATGAGCGTCTGTGAAAAGTAAAAATCCGTATAGACCGGACCTTCACCGAAACTGATTGCCTCATTCGGATCCGTTATGAAAGGGATGGGTGTGTAATATCCCATTGGCGTAACCCCCACGGCACCGCTTCGGGCCAGGAGGCTTCCGCTCCTCCAGTTAAGGGCTCCGTTTTCTTTCAAGGATTGAATAATGGCCGAGTGTGCAAAACTGTTATCCGTTTCGGGAGTTATATAGAGAACTCCATTCCATTTTGAGTTCTTAATTCTGCCTGATGGATCATCAATAACGATTTTGTTCAATGGAGCATTGAAACAGTTGCTGATTGAGGCTTCCGATCCTTCCGGCTGGTTTATAGTAATGTCTCTCTTAAGAAAGCCTGAAGGGGAGTTCGTAAAGTTGACATCCCCGGTTATATTGCCGAAGAGCGGAAAACGGACAATTCTTACGGCGTTATCCTTGGACGGGTCGAACTGAAACTGTCCCGCATTAAGTACAGTAAAAAAAGTTGTATTGGAAACTTTCAGTATATAATCTGAAGAAAATGAATAATAGAGTCCCTGCCTTAAGTTTGAGAAAGTTCCGTAATTTGGAAACGAAAAAAAGAAGTTGTTCCGGGAGTTGGGAAGGCTGCTGAATTTTCTGCCCGATTCATCCACCCCATTGAAACTTATTGACTTGTCGGCATCCGAGGGTCCTGCCGAAATGCTCCTGAAGCCCCCTACGCTGAAGGGCTTGTCAACAAAGTACAGGGCGGGTATTCCGTTCTCTGCGTCTGAAAATACAGAGATCAGTGAATAGCTTCCTTTAGGAAGAAGTAACTCAGCCTGATTGAGATCATTTGATGTCCACTCATTTTCAAGTGTACGCCAGTCCAGGGCTCCATAGATGAATGAGAAAACAGGAGGTTTTGCAAAATTCACCTGAACGAAAGGACCCCTTACGAACGCCCACGGTATGGCAAGTGTGTCTGAACTCCCCAGGATATTAACTTTCCCGCCGTATGAGTATGATTCCATGTACATATGTTCAATAGCCTTGTTGTCAACCGTGAGTGTAAAAACTACTTTCCCAGACTCCCCGGGCTGAAGCAAGAGCACGTTACGATCCGATTCAAGCACGATGCCTGAAGTGAGCCCCTCTATAATGATGTTATAGCTCTGCACGGATGAAGACTCATTGAGTATTGTAATGGTATCTTTTCTCATCCACGAATTGCTGTTCATGCTGTCGATGCCGAAGCTTAATCCGAAAGGAAATGCAAAGGAATTCACATCCATTGCCTTAGGTGCATTTACAAGTCCGGCCCCGTAGCTCATAGGGCAAAGGTTGTAGTCCTTTGCCGTAGTTATTACGGCCGACTTAATCATTTCGGGCGTCCAGTTTCTGTGCTTGTGTTTAAGGAGTGCACAGACGCCTGCTACCATGGGGCTTGCCATAGAGGTGC
This sequence comes from Syntrophomonadaceae bacterium, assembly GCA_050259615.1. Classification (GTDB taxonomy): domain Bacteria; phylum Bacteroidota; class Ignavibacteria; order Ignavibacteriales; family SURF-24; genus JAAXKN01. Next base: position 2,576 of record JBLNAZ010000237.1, read on the forward strand.
CATTAAAAGTCTGATAGCCTCCGTTAAGAAAGCATGAGCGGATACCTACTCCGGGGGCAAGGATTTCAGGCTTAATGGCAAAAAGTCTTTTTGAAGGCCCTCTTGAGCTGAAGTAGGCCAGTCTGGTCGACTTTTCAGTTGCTCCCACGGTAATTGCGAGCTCTGAAGATCCGGGGCTTGAGATGCTGTAAGCCTGGCCCCTGTTGCCGGCTGAAATGCAGAACGTAACGCCGAGCTTTACGGCATTATTTACTGCCTGGCTCATGGGATCAAAAGGGTTGCCCCCGTCATCCCCCAGACTCATATTTACAACGTCCAGCATGTCCTCAGTGTTATTGTCCTCATTCGGGTCAACGGTTCTTTCCACGGCCGCAATGCAGTCCGATTCAAATCCCTCGCCGTTTTTATTCATGACTTTATAAGCCACAAGCAGAGCCTTTGGAGCAACGCCCTTAATTTCACTTCCATCAGCGCCAACTATGCCTGCAACATGAGTGCCATGCCCGTGGTCATCCATGGGGTCGTTGTCACCGTTTACAAAGTCATAACCGCCAATAACCTTAAAGCCCTTTCCAAATCCGCCGCCAAGGGCCGGGTGCAAATAGTCAATTCCTGTATCAATTATCCCTACAACAATGCTGTCGCCCTCATCGTTGAATTTACTCCAAACGGAATCTGCACCTATAATCCTTACGCTTTCATGGAGGTTTGCCTTGATAACTTTATCTATATATACTTTCCTGACGTAGGGGAGTGAAGAAATCATTGAGACCATTGCTCTTGGAACGCTGAGGCTTGCCCCGCTGAAGAGCTTGAAATATTCCCTTTTCTTCTGCGGGAGTCTGAGCTGCACGTTATAAGCTTTGTTTGCTTTTTCATAAAGCCCTGAGAGGTCTGAAGAAAACTGTGTCTGCCTGGACAAATATGAGGCAGTTACGGGCTTTTTTGTTTTCATGTCTTTCTGCAGCACGAAAATCGGGGTATCTTTGTACTCCACAATGATATTCACCATTTCGGTAATATCGGTATCAATTACCTTAACGCTGTCATTGATAATCAGGGCACCTGTGATATGGCCGGGCTTTTCCCGGATAAAGGTTTGAGGCGCGGAATTTCCGGAATAAGGAATATTCTCCTGTGCTTGGGAAATTCCGGTAATAAGAAAAATATTTGTGACAAAAAGAAGGAAAACAAAACGCATTATAAGCTCCTCTATAGAGTAATATTAAAGCCTGAGAAAGTTCTGTTTTTAAGGATTACTGATCCTTGTCCCCCATTTCAAGATCCCTCATGTGCAAGATAGTTAAATTAGGAATTAATGTGAAGAAATCTTTTTACACTATCGGAAAAGGCAGGCACTCCATAATCACTAACAATCAGAAAAGCTGAAGATTGGATGAGTGCCCTTTATCTCCAACTGTGCCCGATTGAAAAGAACAAATCATCTGCAATGGGGTTTATGTTTTTTAGACTCCTTTCAAGAAGATCCTTATCGGAAATTAATACGAGGTCTTTTCCTTTATTAAATTCTTCTAATACTTTTTTCATATTTATTTCTATGAGGGTTGGGGCCATTCTTTTTTCAAACCATTTGTTGTCATCAAGATAAACCCAGAGAACCCTGCTGCCTTCAGATTCTTTATAGGCATCAAGCTTTCTTTTCTCCTCGTCACACCCGAAGCAGTCGGCATATGGATCTCTGTTATCCAGAACCAGTGTGTAGCCGTCTGCAAGTAGGATCCTCCATGTGGCTGTACTGTAATCATCTCCTATCTGACTGATTTCCCTGATCTCCTCATGCTTATAAATACGTTTCATATATCTGTAGAATTCGGTCTTTTTGATTGAATCAGAATAAAGATAAGGCTGGGATTTATACTTGTGAACAAAGTACCTTGCCATGCCAGGGATGGCTTCAGCCTCCAGGTGTATGGTAGGATTCTGAAATGAATAGCTTATGACAGGGACAAAGGCATTATACTCCTCATGCTGACCGGACAGGTATGACATAATAAGTGTGGGATAAGCACCCAGGCCTAACTTAAATGAATGGACCGAGGAAGCGTTAATCTTTGATAATGCAAGATCAGTCTCAAATGGCGGATTAAAATCCCCGGGTAAAATGCTGTTTATATGGAACTGGTAATTCCAGTAACTGCTTCCGCTTTGCCAGTATCTTACATACGAAAGGCTGGATGGCAGAATGGGGAATTTATTAAACGTGCAGCCGATTGCATCATTATCAGACAAGCCCCAGAATGCCCCGGCCTGAAGCGACATGGTATTAAAGCTGTTAGTGGAAATAAAAAATGATACTCTTCCCTCAACTTCATTTCTCTTCAGCGGTCTTCCGGGAACCATATGCTGAACCGTAGAGCAGCCCTGAAAGACAACTGTTAGAAGAATTAATAAATAAAGTTTTCGCATTTGGATTAAGGCTCTAAATATTTTCCCAAAATTATGCAAGCGGTAAGTAATAAGCAATTATCATAGATAAATGCCGGTTACATAATTAGACGGTGTTTGCGTACTGAACGACCAAAATAATAAAACTATTTATTTCTTTTTTTTAGGATTTTGCGGTGTGGTTCTTATGTAATCTTTCACATAATTCTGTACAGATCTCATCATATCCGAATAGCTAAAGTACTCATACACCTTCTCAGGATATAAACTGGTCTGCAGAGCATTATTGCCGCCTTCAAAAAAGCGCGCAGCTGTTATTCTGAGGCTATCCTTTAATGTTACGTATATATTCAAATTTGATTCACCAGGTTTTCCTATATCATCCTTAGGAAGAATCTGTATTCCTTCTGAGGAAAGAGCATCTTTTATTTTATTTCCAATATCAGCCTGGGTAATCTCATTATCTTAAATTCTGTTTGGAAGATTCGGCAATTTTTTTATTTTGTGTAAGGCTTAATTTTGATTCTTCGTTTTGCAAGTACTTCAGAGGGATTGCGACGTATTTGTTGAATAAATTGAGGAATTTACAATGCTTACCTTT
>JBLNAZ010000238.1:0-4503 GCA_050259615.1 Syntrophomonadaceae bacterium
CGGTGTCATGAAAGTGTCATTATTTTTATTTATCAGCACACAAGTAACAGCAGGCTTTATAATTAATTGTTAGTGATTAGTTTATACTTGTGATTATACCATCATCCTTGATGTTGCTTAATTCAAGTAGGTAGCTGCAGCATCTTATTAAGTTATAATCAAACGATTTCCGGTGCACCATCCAATATTTTTCTTTGGAATGGCTTTCAAGCACAATATCTTTCCTTGGGCCGTAGTTCATGCCACTTTCATCAGTAGGTTCCATATTATAATAATTTATACTGTCAAGCTTTGCATTGAATGTATCCCATTCTTGTGCGGACAGGACCTTTGTCCTGTTCAGAATAATCTTCAAAGGTTGTAGTTCAATATCATTTACCTCATACCCATAATATAAATCACCGTCCTTGGTTGTCTTTTTGTTATCAAATGAACGATAAAAAGAAATATGTTTGCCCGGTTTATTCGGATCCAAAGCATGGTTCAGTACTTTTGTAGTAAGTGTTATTTTCCCATGATCACTTACCATAGAAATGACTACCGGCCTGTTATCCAGGTAAAGTAAACGAAAAATATCCTTGCCAAGGTAGCTGTTATACAGAACCGGCTCATTCAGAAAATAAAGCATTGAAGACATCCATTTACTCATAAAAGGATCCAGGCCATTATTAATTTCTGAATCTTTGAAATTCATATCCATTGGAAGAAAATAAACACTGGAGTCTTTTGGATTACCTTTTTGATCAGATATTTTCGAATCCTGGAGGTAAACTTCACTTTTTGAATTCCGTGTCTCTTTGCAGCCGCCAAGTGAAATCATCAATATAATAATAAGGCAATTGCAGCCTAAGAATTTAAGGTAAACTTTGCTTCTATTCATTAGTACCTCTCTTCATTTTTTGCTTCGCTTAAGCCGATCAGGTATTCACAGCATTCCTGGAAAGAATCATGGGGAGAATGCCTGAATGCATAGTAATATCTGTCACCCAGGTGAGTTTCAAGAAGCCAGTTTGACCCATCCAATCCAATTTCCCTGTCATATGGTTTCATATTGAAGAAGTCAATTTCATTTAACTTCTGCATCATTGTGTCCCATTCTTTCAGCGAAAGTGTGGTTGTTTTGTTCAGATCGATATGCACGTCGATTTTTTGAGGTGGTATGGGAATTTCTTCAAAGCCATATTTTCCCCTGTGCATTGATCTTTTAAGGGGCGGTATAAATTTGATGGTGGATTTTGGAGTGGAGAAATCGGGATGCGTGTTTAGAATCTTTGTAGTTAAGGTTACAGCATCTCCTTCTTTTTCAATTTTGATCATAACAGGTCTGTGGAAAGATCTTAACCAGAGGAGCCGGATAATATCTTTATCCAGGTAATAATTATATAAGAGCGGCTCCCTTAATACAAGAAAGTGTTCTCTGATATATTCAAAATCCCAATTTTTCATATGATAATCCATGGAATCATTCCACGTGGATAATTTTTCCCGGAAAAAGGATCTTTTTACAAACAATTTCTCCGGGAAATAAGAAACGCTGGAATCAGCAGGCTTGCCTTGTGCATCAGATATGTTTCTGTCACTTTTATAAACTCTGGATTTTCTATTCTCTCCCCTGCAGCCTGAAAGAAAGAGAAGACCTAAAAGACAAAAAGTAAAGATTCTCATTTTTATATATTGAATGTGAGCAGTTGTATTTTCGGAACGTAAGAAGGATAGCTTTTAACTTTTCAATTTTACCAGGATTTCTTCTAATAACTGTTATTTAGCTCAGAAAGCTTTTCTTTTATAATGAGTTCTACCTGTTTTATAAATTCAGTCATTCTGATCCTGTATTCATCTATCTGGGTTTTGGTCAAAGTAACAAAATCGTGGTAATCGGCCGCCTGACGCCTGTCATAAGCCGTCCTTAAGATTTTACCAACTTCGGGATCGATCTTGCCTGAATTTATATACTCTTTGTTGAAGTAGCCGATCAGCTGTTTATGTTTAGCGGTGGAAAAGTTGTCTAATGCAGCCAGTGCACTTACCATGTAAAAGCCAGCGTAATAAATCCTGTTCATTGCTGTACTTAAAAACCCATTGGCAAGGTGGCTTTCTGATTCGTTTATTGCACCGTAGGAGGTTTCAACCCTGTAGTTTACGATATTTATGAGTTCCTCTTTCTCCATTTCAGATAGCAATTCCATAGCTTTTCACTTCAACAATAAACGGCATGTACTTATATTTATTTTCAAATTCATCTTTGGAAAAGCATCTGTCGTCGAAGAGAATATCATGCTTAAGTCCGTAGTAATACAGTACGTCAGAAATCTCGTCCTCCTTACGCCAGTCTATCTTTTCTAAAGTAACTATGATCAGATCAAAGTCTGTATCCTGCCTTTGTTCAGTGACTCTGGAACCATAACAGTATATTTTATAAATCAGATCGCCGAATTTTTCCTTCAGCAGTGCCTTTACGTTAAGGGCGTGCTGATAGTCAGTTTCAATCAAGGTATTCATAAATCCTGCATTATTTTACTTTGAATATACAAAATTTATATATGAAGTAGTAGAGGATCCATGTGCTTGGGCACAATGCGAAAAAGCCCGAAGACATGATTATATCTGTTCCCGGGCTTTATTATTTCTTTAGCGGAAAGAGTGGGATTTTCCGCACATTATCCAAATTGCTGGAATTCAGGCTGTATTGAGTGTTTTTCGAAAGCCGATGTCATAAAAATGTCATGAATATTTTTCATTAATAATGTCTTGGAGAGCCAAAATTAATATTTAAGCTATGATTAAACTTAACGCACGGTTTATTGAACATTACTATATATCCATAACTCGAGGGGATAAATGCCGCCTTCACCGTCGAATGCCCCGGCTGTAAAGGCAAAGTGCCTGCCATCGGGGCTGAAGCAGGGATTTTCATTCACTATAAATCTTCCGGTAAATTTTGTAGTTCTGACATCCAGATCTTCACTTCGTGAAGAAATTAAATCAAATAGTTCGATATGACATTGCGGAACAGCAGCAGCATTGCCCGGAAATCCATAGTTCAACAGTACTTTAGACGGATTTGCCGGATCTGCGGCAACCGAATTGAAAGAGCCGCCCCTGTCGGCTATTACCTTCAATGTGGTATCAGTGCCGTCAATACCGAGCTGCATAAACTTTACCCTTGTGCGGGTGTTATTATCCTGACCAAAGATAAGATATCTGTTATCCTTTGTTACTGCAAAACTTGCTGTTTCATTTGGCTTCAGGGTGATATTATATAGAAGGCCTATGTGGCTGACTGCCCCCGTAGACTGCAGAAATGCTTTATAAAAACCGCTTACATTATCCTGCGGATTTGTACCGTAAAAAATGAATTCTTCGCCCGATGAAAATATTGCGGTCGATCCGGGTTTCCATTCATCGCTTATCAGCTCCCGTGAGGAAACAGGGCCATTTCCGTTTAACTCAATTAAAAGAATCTTTTGTAAATTGTTTTGTCTTGCTGATACAAGAAATTTACTGCTGCCGGGAATATTCTGTATATTAAGAATCCCGTCATTCTCGAAAGGATAAAAACTATAATCCTTAAAGCTGAAATTCTGTGAATCCATATTTAATAAGAAAAAGCCTTTACGGGTTACTGCATTTTTTTCCTCTGCGCTATAAAAAAATATTTGATTCTGATTTATCCAGCATGGATATAATACATCCGGGCCCACACTTGCTCCTATATTGGGAGCTCTGGTAGCTGTGGTTGCCATATCGGTGAATCCCCAGTAAAACAACTGGTGTAGTTTTGAGTTTAGCATTATTGTTTCACCCGGAGAAGTGACTTTTTCACAACTGCTAAACATAAATGCAATTAAGGCAAAGAAATATACCACTGCATTTTTCATTTTCCCCCGCTCCTGTCGTTCTTTCTATGATGATTTTATCAGCTGAATTTCTCAATTACACTTTTGTGAACTTACGAATTCGGAAATAGTCTGTCAAGTAAGTACCAATACTCATTCAGGATCTTCTAAAGTTACATTTTATTATGAGGCAATTGGCATGTGCAAAGCACAAAAAGAGAAACAAGTATTCTTCAGCTGCACACGAGAGCATTCAATTAAATTTACTTCGGGTTCTTCAGAACTTCCATTTGTAAATTCATGTACTCAAGTATGATATTCAAAAAACACGATGTCCTAAAAGTGTCCTGAAATATTTTTCTACAAATTTGGAAAGTAAAGGATTTTAGAGCTTAAATCCGGGTCAGATGGACTTTTGAATATGGACCCCAAAAGGCTTCAAAGCTTAAAGCTGGCTCCAATGCTTAGCTTCAGAACATAAGAAAGCTTCAGAGGTTTCATCACTACTTCGGCAGGATGTTGCAGCCCGTCATCCCATAGGTAACTACCGGTTCCGATCTCTTTATTAAAAGCACTCAGATATATTAGTTCAATATCGAACTTACTGTTCTTGTTATTTTTTCCGGAAGGAAGGCTTACACCTATAGCAATGGCAGGCATTATCAGA
>JBLNAZ010000239.1:0-18094 GCA_050259615.1 Syntrophomonadaceae bacterium
TTACAGCCAGTAAGATAACTTCAGCATAAAAATATTATCGGGCTTCTCACTAAATAAAGTATTAATTGAATTCCCAAAGCTTGCGCCGGCAGTTGTTTCTTCGTTAAGCCTGTTCTGGGTCCAGACAAGATATAATGTTGAACCAGGCAGATATTCCCACCTGAGAACGGCACTGCCGCGGAGCGAAAGATAATTAAAGTCGGGGTTTTCAATTTCTTTTGAAACTGCCGTACCCTTTCCATCAGCATCCAAAACATAAAGGACTTTGCCGTTTTCCGAGACTGTTTTATCCAAAGTTGATCCGTTCTCACCATATTGAATAAAGTTATAAGTCTTTGGTGCCTTAAGTGCCTTAAAGCCATTATATTTACCCGAGGCAATAAGAGGCTGAACATACATCTGAAGGCTCAGTTTGGGATTTATTATCCAGTCGGCACGGAAATTCATTGAGTAAATGGTCTGGTCAAGGCGGGCAAAAACATAGCGACTGCCGTAGGTCTCAAGAGCTGTCTGGTCAGAATAAGAAGTTACCCACTGTGCCTGAAGCTTGTCCTTTGAGTAGCCCGGGCCTATCTGCAGGGTAAGGGTTGGGGTTGCTTTTATTTCCCAGGTAGTGCTTAAGCTGTATGAAACAGCATCTTCACCTGTTTTTGCCTGTGCATTAACTGTGAGGACCCACCAGGTGCGCATATCTGAATAGGCCGTCAGATTCAAACTGCGGCTTACAGGGTTTAATGTCAGCGGACCTCCTCGTGTCCTGCGCGCATTATAGCTCTCAGGGCTATATACAAACGACATGCTGGCGCCGTATAAATTCGTGAGCAAAATATCGCCTTCAAAATAATAACCGTTTGCAGTTCTGTTGCCGCCAAAATCAAAATTCATAAAGTAAGCAGCAAAAAGACCGGCATTCCGGTAAAACAAAGTCGGCTCATTCCATTTGTAGCCCAGGATTGTATGAACATTGATCACATCACTAAAGGAATTATATCCAAGGTCATTTATTTCAAACTTCGGGCTAATAAAGCCCAGTGCCGAATTTAAGAACAAGGCGCCCCTGTTTTTATTCAGCACCAGCCTTCCGGCATATCCGGTCATTGAGGCAGCTGAACTGTCCACTCTTAAATAGCCGGCATCGGGGCGCTGGAAGTAATGGCCGGAGCTTCTCTGGAGGTCAGTTATGCGTGCAGGGCTGCCGCTTACGTTGGAAACAGCCCCCCACCCGTTCAGTACATATGTACCTTCCTCATCCAAAAAGGTCCATCCGTCCATTGCAGCAGTAAATGCATTTTTGCTGATGGAATTCCGCAGGCCGTTGTCATTGAAAAAGCGGTTTGTATAAGTAGCAAGCAGACCAAGTCCCTGCTTCCTGTAATTATAATCTTTCTGTGCGCGAAAAACACCGTAGTATGTCAGTGGTTCAATTTCAATATCCCTGCGATTGGCATCTATGTCAATTGCGGCAAATTCTCTTTTTGTCAGCGCGTGAATGGTTCCTATTCTCCATCCATCAAATATTTTCCCCGTAATTTTAGCTGCCCCAAGTATATGTGTACCTTGTGGTATGTCTGCATAATCATAATCCGGCAATGATCCCTGCGGTGAGCGTCCGATACGGCGGCTGTAAAAAATATTTGGGGATGTCCAGTTTAAGTTCGAATTGCTGTTGACTCCCCCCTTGCCGAAGGTGAAAATGGTAACCCCTTCTGTAAAGAACGGGCGCTTTTCTTCAAATGATGATTCGACGTCAGTCAGATTAACTACAGCCGGGTCAACTTCCACCTGACCAAAATCAGGATTAATTGTTCCGTTGAGTGTAAGACTGCTGCCCAGGCTGGCTCTGAGGTCAAGTCCCGTACCCGGAAGATACTTCTTCCCGTTGTTGAAAGGATCCCCGGGATCCTTGCCCACAAATTCCGCTCTTGCAGTTACATAGGGCAGAAGTTCAAAGCGTTCTGAAGGTGCAATTCCATTAATGCCTTTAAGTTCGGGGAACCTGGAGGTAAAACCGCTTTCATTATAGGGAGTGTATGAAAGCAAATCTGTTTCAACGTTCCGGCTTATGAAGCGCTCTACATTAACGCCCCAGTGCTGAGGTGATCCTTCCTTAAAACGGAGCTGCGAAAAGGGAATTCTCATTTCAATTGACCATCCATCGGAATCTATACGGGCAGCACCCTCCCAGACTGCATCCCACGTGAGATCATTTGGCTGTTTGGCGTCATTTTCAATCAATCCATCGGCAACTGCCCCTGCAGCTGACACATAAAAGAAGTATCCGTTTCTTTTATCGCCATATGAATCCAGGTACAGAACGCAGCCGTCTGAAGGATCTCCCCATATAAAGTCGCGCCTGACCAGGCGGGCTAATATTGAATCGGGATGCTTGTCATAATATTTAGCGCCAAAATAGATGGCTTCATCATCATAAGCCAGCCACACTTCGGATTTCTGAGTGGGTAGTGCGCCCTGTGCCGGCTCCTGCTGAATTAGTTGTGTGCAGCCAGGATTCTGCCAGACTGATTCGCTCAGGATGGCATCAATTGTAATTTTTTCATTTATTCTTACTGCATCGATTTGATTTACAAATTTTGGCTGTTCGTGGGGTTGTGCCGGAAGAGTCAGCTTCAGTACAAGTAATATACAAAGTAAAGTTGTTTTCATTGGCAGCCTCTTAGAGTTTGCGGCAAAGCAACCGTTCATTAACTCACGGTTGATTCTTGTCTTTTCGTTTATATAAATTAAGACGAGAGAATTATGAAATTTGTTTCATAATTCCTCAGGTCCTAACAGGGTATTTTTTCATGCCCTTTTATGAAAAAGGCAGCCGGCTCCGAAAGAGGCTGTATGTGTGTGTGGTGTGTTCAGAAATATTTTAGACAGCAGGTTTAACAGGCGTTGAGGCCTTGTCCCCCACAACGGTGGTCCAGGGCCTTACAGACCACTTTTTTATCAGTCCGTTCAGCACATATGGGTCCACCCGGGCAAACTTTTCTGCTACCTCAGCGGTTTCGCCCTTAAATAAAAGAATCGCCTCGTCAACCGGATCCGAAAGAGCGCCTCCCAAGATCAGTTCACCCTTGTCGTGTGCCTGCCATGCAAGTGCGAGGTGCTCATTTCTGAATTCACCTCTTTTTTCCAGATACTCAGGTGTCAGTTCGTAAATTAAAAGGTAGTGCATATTAATTCCCGTATTTATCTTATAAAATTCATGCTCACTTTTTTCTGCTTCTCGGGCGGAGTAACAGAACACGATGCCGCCTCCTTCATTTTAAGGATCCATGCCATATTCTTCCCCAGCACACTCATTATCTGACTGCCTTCGGTATCCTGGAGTGCCTCGCCTTCATTTCTTCCATGAATAACGTTCCAGTAATTGGCCGTAGCCAGAATCATTTCAGAATATGTAAGATAGTGATATAAACTGTCCAGCGTTGCCGAACCTCCCGTTCTTCTTACTGCAGTAACTGCTCCGGCAACTTTATGGCGGAAGAGGTTACCATTAGAACCAGATACATAAAACACGCGGTCTAAAAAACATTTCATTGTGCCTGCAATGCCTGAATAATATACAGGAGAGCCGATTAAAATGCCGTCGGCTTCTTTTAATTTCTGTATATAATCGTTCAGGTCATCTGTCTTGATTGAGCATTTCTCATCTTTATTTTTTGAGCACTTGCCGCATCCAAGACATCCGTGGATCGTTTTATGGCCTATGTGGAGGATCTCAAAATCAATTCCCCCGGCCTTCAGTTCATCCCCGACCATATTAAGGGCGTGAAAAGTGTTTCCGTCTGCCCTCGGACTTCCGTTTACTGCTATTACTTTCATTTTTCGTTAACCATTTTTATTAGCTGAATAAACAATATTTTTTCACTGTGGAATATAAGAGTTCTTAGAGGTTGCTGGCAACCGGAAAAACAAAACTTTCACTGAAAAACCTTACTTATGAGTATTTTCAAGCCTGATTATTTCAGTTGCCACAGCTTCAATAAAGAACCTGTCGTGCTCAACAAAAATAATTGTCGGCTCCTGCTCCAGTAAAAACTCCTCCAGCTGTTCACGCGACGCAATATCCAGATAATTAAGCGGTTCATCCCATATCAGGAGCTGCGGAGCCTCAACAATCGTCCTGCAGAGGTCTATTTTCCTCATCTGCCCTTTGCTGAAAGTCTCAAGCGGATGATCAAATATTTCTCCATGCATTTCCAGGGCGGACATTACAAAGCGGAAATTTGTCATATCCAGTCCCGATTCAAATAATTTATCTTTAAGATAACCCTCCTGCCACAAAGGGTGCTGGTAGGCCCTGGAAATTTTTATATTCGGCGCAACAAAAATATCCCCGTCCTTAAGCGGGACTTTTCCCTCAATTGCATTAAGAATAGTAGTCTTGCCTGTTCCGTTATTTCCTGTAATAGCAATCCTGTCGCCCTTAAAAACATTCAGATATATTCCGGAAACAATATCCCTGTTGTTAAAGCTCACCGCAAGGTTATTTATTGAAACCAGCCGCTCCGGCATTTTGCCTGATTCTTTCATTTTAAGAGAGTGCTCATACTCCTTGTTTTTTAGGAGGTTCTTCCTGCTTTCAATATTACTTTCCATCCTGCGTTCAATTGCTGTAGCTCTTTTCATCAGCTTTGATGCCTTGTGGGAAACAAAGCCGCTGTCGGCTGCGCCTGTTTTCTCCTTTTCCTTTTTATCTGACCACTTTCTCCTCTGCTGCGCTGCTTTCTCAAGACTCTGAATTTCACGCTGAATGTTCCGAAAGCGCCTCTGCTCAAACTCTTCCTCAATACCCGCCTGATAACGCCAGGTCGAGTAATTTCCCTGCATTATCTTTACATCAGTCTTATTTATGGAAACAACGTGATCCGTGCAGCGGTCCAGAAGATACCGGTCGTGCGAGGCAACAATGAACCCCTTTTTACTCCCGGCAAGATATTCAGCCAGGTATTCCCTCCCGCTAAGGTCGAGGTGGTCTGTCGGCTCGTCAAGAAGAGGGAAAGAGCCCCGCCTTAAGAAAAGGGGTAAAATGAGTGCGCGTGTTTTTTCTCCTCCGCTTAAGGTATTGAACGGCCTGTGAAGTATATCAGCGTCCAGGCCAATCGCTGAGGCTTCCCTTTCTATAACAGAGTCTATTGTGTATCCATCATAGTACATAAAGAGATCGAAGTAACCAGAATATTCCTTAAGGCTTTCCTCATCTCCCTTTTCCAGCAGAAGATTCATCTTCCCTTCCCAGAAAGAATAAGGTGCGATGCTTTCCTTTATAACCATGTGAGTAATTTCCTCCGCATCAGCAGGAAAATATGGAAAGTATTTAACTTCAAAGGGGACATTAACCGAGCCTGAAGACGGCTTTGCCATTCCCGTTAAAAGCTTAAAAAGAGTTGTCTTGCCTCTTCCGTTTCTTCCAGTGAGTGCTGTTTTCCAGTCATCGGCAATTACAACTGACAATGACCGGAAGATATCCTGAAAAGGCGTGTCGTAATGAAAACTTACATTGTTTAATGATATCTGAAACATTTAATACTCCTTTCGTCTATATGCGCGGATAAGCAGACAATAGATTATAATGCCGTATGCCTGATAAATATCAGAGATAAACAGAATTATCTGAACTGTCATGAACCGCATAAATTAAAGTTATGGATAGACCTTCCCCGTTAAGAGGAAAAGAATTGGCACCTTTTAAGATGAGGTGCATTATTTGAAAGGAAATTAAAATTTCATTTTTCTGAAGTCTGGTGAATAATCATTTACAGCAGAGCGCCATAAATCGTTTTCATGTAATGATAAATTACAAAATTACCTTTCACAAATCAATTCTTTTAAGGCGGGAGCTTTTTTAGAAAGTTGACAGGACACATATTAAAGGATAAATTGAGTACAGAAATATTTTTCTTTTATCCTGGCAGCGCCTTAAATAAGAAATCCCGTTTTAGATAAAAACAATAACACCCGCAGAGAGGCCCCAAATGAAAGCAGTCGTATACGAAAAATACGGTTCCCCGGATGTCCTCAAAATAAAAGAAGTTGCAAAACCGGTCCCAAAGGACAATGAGGTTCTTATTAAAGTACACGCAGCTACAGTAAACCGTACAGACTGCGGATTCCGCGACCCCGAATATATAATTGTCAGGCTTGTAGGCGGACTTTTCAGACCAGGAAAGAAAATATTGGGCAATGAACTATCCGGTGTAATTGAGAAAACAGGAAAAGACGTTAAATCATTTAAAGAGGGCGACAGGGTTTTTGGATTAACCACAACTAACTTCGGGACCCATGCCGAATATGTCTGTGTTCCTGAAAAGGGCTCGATTGCAGAAATGCCCTCCAATATGTCCTACGAAGAGGCCGCTGCGGTCTGCGACGGACTGATGCTCGCAATTAATTATATCAGAAAAATAAATTTTAAGACAGCAAATAAAATTTTAATCAATGGCGCTTCCGGATCCATCGGGTCTGCATGCCTGCAGCTTGCAAAGTATTATGGCGCCGGGGTGACGGCTGTTTGCAGTACAAATAGTCTGGAATTAATGAAATCTCTCGGGGCAGATGAAGTAATTGATTACACAAAAGAAGATTTTACGAAATGCGGCCGGTTCTATGACATTGTAATTGATGCAGTGGGCAAAAGTTCTTTTTTCCGCTGCAGAAGACTATTAAAACCCGGAGGGATATACTTTTCAACAGATCTCGGGTTTTTATGGCAGAATATTTATTTATCGCTCTTTACAGGACTCGCCGGCGGCAGGAAAGTCATGTTCCCAATACCCAAAGACAGCAAAGAGGACATACTATTCTTCAAAAATCTCATTGAGGATGGGAAGTATAAAGCCGTCATCGACAGATGCTATCCCCTGGATAAAATTATTGAAGCCACGGAATATGTTGAAACCGGACAAAAGACGGGCAACGTTGTTATTACTATAAATAATTAACACGTTGGCATCTATGATCTCTGAGGCGGCAGCCCCTGAAAAAGCCGGTCATCCTGTAAGTTTCTTTCTGTATTCAGTTGGAGTAAGACTGGTTGCCCGCTTAAAGGCAATGTTAAAGGCTGATTTATTATTGAAGCCCACAGCATAAAGAATTTCAAGTACAGTCTTTTTACTCGAGGTGTCTATCAGCATTTGTTTCGATTCCTCGATTCTTAAGCGGTTTATATAATCGTAGAAATTCTGGCTGAAGTATTCATTAATGATCTGCGAGAGTGCCCTGGGCGGAATATCCAGTTCCCCGGCCAGCTGATTCAGTGTCAGATCAGGCCTGAGGTAAGGTTTATTCAGGGCAATATAACTATTCAACTTATTTATCAGCCCTTCAGCCTCCTCTTTTGTCAGCTTCGATGACTTATACTTAATACTTACTTCAGCACCGGCAAAAATGCCGGGCTGAAACCACGCCTTAAAGAAAATAATATTGAAATAGATACAATATGGCAGCATTACCATTAGTTTGGTTAAGGATGCCTCACTGTTAAAGATATAAAGATTTATCAGCATAATTGGAGCAGAAACAAAAAATGAAACTGCAAAACCGGCTATTAAAAACCTGATCCAGGAAATACTTTCTTTTGAGACAGACGAGCGGCTTTCCCTTGTTTTCTTCTGTAAGGTAAAATAAACCCTTACAGATTGTATGATATAAAACAGTACCTGTACCCGGATAAAACTATTCAGGTGAAAGCCCGTAAATACATATGTTACATTCCTCAGTACAATTTTCTTCTCCTCAGCACCAAAAGGAATAAAGCTTCCCAGGGAAAAAACAAAAAACACAACAAACGGAATAAAATGGTTCAGCTGGATCCGTTTAAGCTTAAAATCGCCGCAGGCTAAAGATTTAACATAAAGGTAAAAGGTGGGTCCCCATAACAGCTCAAAGCAGTAGCCTGAATACATCAGATAAAGGGAATTGTCAGAGAGATGATCTAAATGGTTGTAAAAAAAACCCGCAAAGATTCCTGCTGCCTGAGCTATAAGCTGAAGCCCCAGAAGATAATTTGAAAGATAATTTACTCTTCTGATAAACAGGAAAACCGAAAAAATTATTAGCTGAAAGACAATTATAAAATAGACGATATCTAATAATTCGAACTGCATACCGGTTAATCAGCGCTTCCTTTCGGGTTTTATATGAAGACTAAAACAATTCAACAGAAAATAACAAAATCCGGTACGATTTCTATGTAAAAAATGGTTTAAATACATGCATCTGGACGAAATTACCTTTTTAATGCGTTATTTTCGTCATAAAAAGGGATAGTAATAGTTTTGTACTGAAGCTGTTACTATCCCTTTCCAGGATATTTAAGCAAATAATAACCAACAACAGGGTGATTTGATGAAAACAACAGCATTTTTTACTTCCGGATATTTATGCCGCAAATGCAGTCTGAAGTTTCTTTTATTGGCTATGCTGGTCATTCCGGCAACAGCACCGGACAAAATATCAGCCCAGATATTTACTAAAGTGACGGATTCTGTCTTTACAGCCAAAAAAAACTTCGGGTATGGATGCGGCTTTTTTGATTTCAATAATGACGGACAACTTGATATAATTGTTAATAACAGAAGCGGAAAAAGCATACTGTTCAAAAATAACGGAGACGGCACTTTTACAGATGTTTCTTCCGGTTTAATACCCCCCATCACAAGCAATTCCGGCATAAGTTTTGGCGATTATGACAACGACGGTTATGCCGATTTGTTCCTTTCATCAATGAAAGGCATGAATTCTCTCATGCATAATGAAGGGAATGGGAGCTATGTAAGACAGACGGATAATCCGATGTCGAAGGCACCAGGTTTCCAGGTGCACTGCACCTGGGTCGATTACGATAATGACGGGCTGCTTGACCTCTTTATTCCGGTAGTTGGAAATACAGATTTCCAGAAGGGTGATGAGGTTGCAAATTACCTTTTCCATAACACCGGCAATGGCAGGTTTGCTCAGATCGGTATAAGTGAACCTGAAAAGGCAGTTGGAAATAACGTATGCGCAAACTTCTCCGACATTGATAACGACGGCGATATGGATCTGTTTATGACAGACTGCCAGAGAGATAATTATCTTTTTGAAAATAAAGGCGCCGGCGTCTTTACCAGGTTAGACGCCGGGGTCTCGGCTAACACAAATGTTTCAATATCCTGCAGCTGGGGAGATTATGACAACGACGGCTTTATGGATCTTTTCGTCGCAAACGGCTTCGTAAAAGATGAAGGTGGAAAAGTACAGAGCTATTTATATCATAATAACCACAACAAGACTTTTACCAGAATTACAACCGGAGCCCTTGCTGAATTTTCGGGCAACTCGTGGAACGGGCTTTGGGCCGATTTTGATAACGACGGCGACCTCGATCTGTTTCTTGGAACACTTTACGAGCCCGACGTACTTTTTCTAAATAATGGCGACGGCACCTTCAGCAAAGACAGTGAATTCGATTCTACTTCAAATGGAACCTCGGGCGCCTGCTTCGGCGACTACAACAACGACGGCTTCCTTGACCTTTTTACTGCTAATTGCCTGGGCACCGGAAATCCTTTGTATAAAAACAACGGCAACCTGAACAACTGGGTTTTTATTAAATGCCAGGGCTCGGTTTCCAACAGAAGTGCTATTGGCGCCAGAGTAAAAATTAAAGCTGACATCAATGGAAAATCATATTGGCAGGTAAGAGAGATTAATGGAAATATGGGTTTCAGAGGCCTGTGCGAAATAAGGGCACATTTCGGACTTGGCAATGCCAGTGTTGTGGATTCCTTAATAATCGAATGGCCTTCTAAAGAAAGAACTGTTATGACTGGCCTGCAGGTAAACCAGGTTCACACTGTAACAGAACCGGTTTCACCAATTGGCTGCCTGAAACCGGAATCTAAAAAGGAATAAAATTGAACACGACCGCCTTTATTCAAAATACCATCCGTCTTTTCTTTATCTTAACAGAAGAGAAATAGATATTCAAAAAAATTGGCCAATTCATGTCCGGCTCTTATAAAGCCGGACATGCAATCGGCCTTCCACGAACCCCGTTTAATCCATATTTTATATTTCTGCATTCAGCCAGTTAAAATTCTTTTATTATATTTAGTAAAGATACCGTTCGGATTTAATTTCCCGGTGTTTAGCTTTTTTCAAACAAAGACAGCTTTGCGCAGAGCTATAGCAATTAAAGGATGATTCTATGATATCAGCATATTTCATAAAGGGGTTCCTTATCGGCCTTGCTATGACAATCTCAATCGGCCCCCTTACCATAATGTGCATACGCGAAACACTTGCCCAGGGACAATTGCGGGGACTTGCCGTAGGTCTCGGGGCCTCATCGGGAGATTTGTTCTACAGCTCCGTTGCAGCATTCGGCATTACAATAATTTCAGATTTTTTGATAGCCGAAAGGTTTTGGATCCATATCATCGGCGGAATAATTCTTTTCTTTATCGGTTTCAAAACATTTCGTGCCGAGCCGCCTGACCCGAAGCAGCAGACTAATAATGGAGGAGTTTTTAAGTTATATCTTTCCGCCCTCATAATTGCATTTACCAACCCAATAACCATCTTTGCCTTTCTGGCACTTTTTGCATCTGTGGGCATGGCAAGTGAGTACAACCATATTCATGCATTGGCCATTGTTGCCGGAGTCTTCACAGGTTCATTTATCTGGTTCGTGGCGCTTACTTCCGGCATTAAACGCTTCAGGGATAAGTTTGATTTACCCGGAATGCGCCTGGCAAACAAAATAGCAGGAGTTCTGATATTTATTGCCGGTATTTATGCACTGGCAAGCCTGCTTTGAAAAATAAAAAGGATGATTTGTATGAAACAGCCCCCTGTTGAATTTTGGAGCCTGCCGGCTGAAGATCTGCTAAAGATCCTGGGATCGGCTAAAGAAGGACTTTCCGGCGCCGAAGCCGGAAAGCGAACAGCACTATTTGGCTCGAATGAGCTAAAGCCTAAAAAACGTTCCACCGCGCTGTCGCTTTTAGCATCTCAGTTCAAAAGCCCAATTATACTTATACTTTTGTTTGCAACTATATTATCATTTTTTCTTCACGATCCGGTTGATGCCTTTATTATTCTTTCAATCGTTCTGATAAGCGGCTTGCTTGGGTTCTGGCAGGAGTACAGCGCTTCAAACGCTGTTGAGAAACTGCTTTCAATCGTACAAACAAAAGCTTCGGTGCTGCGTGATGGAGCTCCTGTGGATATATCTGTTGAAGAGATTGTGCCGGGAGATATTGTCAACCTGAATGCAGGCGATATAATTCCGGGCGATTCGCTCGTGCTGGAATCAAATGATCTTTTCGTTGATGAAGCCATATTAACCGGTGAAACATTCCCGGTTGAAAAAGCCCCCGTAGTTCTGCCTGCAAATACAGAACTAAGCCAAAGAACAAATTCCCTCTGGATGGGTACCCATGTTGTAAACGGTATTGCCAGCGTGCTGATCGTGCGTACAGGGAAAGATACTGAGTTGGGGAAAGTATCGGAGAGGCTTAAACTCAGACCTTTAGAAACTGAATTTGAGCTTGGTATCCGCCGGTTCGGCTACTTTCTTATGGAAGTAACGCTGATGCTGGTGGTTACTATTTTTGCCATTAACGTCTATCTTGTGCGCCCGGTTCTCGATTCATTCTTATTTTCCTTAGCCCTTGCAGTAGGACTAACCCCGCAGCTTCTTCCTGCCATCATCAGTATAAATCTCTCCCACGGTGCTAAACGGATGGCTGAAAAGAAGGTTATAGTCAAACGCCTTTCCTCAATTGAAAACTTCGGCAGTATGAACGTAATCTGCTCAGATAAAACCGGGACATTGACCGAGGGGATTGCACAGCTGCAGTCGGCCCTTGATATTGACGGCCAGCCCAGCGATAAAGTCCTCCTGAATGCTTACATTAACGCTTTTTATGAAACAGGTTTTCAGAACCCGATAGATGAAGCTATACGCAGCTACCGCAGGCACGATCTTTCAGGCTACAAAAAGCTGAAAGAAATTCCGTACGATTTTATCCGTAAAAGATTGAGTATTCTGGTTTCACACGATAATTCATATCTGATGGTGACCAAGGGCGCTTTGCAGAATATACTTGCTGTGTGCACGAAGGTGGAAATGAGAGATGGAACCATTTCCGGTATTTCCAGTATGCTTGGACAAATCCAGAAGAAATTTGAGGAATTAAGCAGTAATGGATTTCGCACTCTGGGTGTCGCTTACCGGAATATTGCTGCGGATTCAGAGTTCGGTAAGGATCAGGAGTCCGAAATGACATTTTCCGGATTCCTCGTTCTTTTTGATCCGCCTAAACCAAATATCATAAACACAATTAAAAATCTGAAGAATCTTGGCGTTGCGCTTAAAGTCATCACCGGCGATAATCATCTGGTTGCTGCAAACGTCAGCCGGCAGGTGGGATTAAATAACGCTAAGATACTTACCGGATCTGAACTGGGCCAGCTGAGCGATGCGTCTCTTATAAAAAAAGTCGGCGAGGCGGAAGTCTTTGCTGAAATAGAACCAAATCAAAAAGAGCGGATCATTATCGCCCTGAAAAAGGCCGGCAATGTAGTCGGATACATGGGTGACGGCATTAATGATGCTTCAGCAATACATGCCGCCGATGTAGGCATTTCCGTCGACAGCGCAGTGGATGTGGCCAAGGAAGCGGCGGATATTGTGCTGCTCGAAAAAGATCTGGGTGTCCTTGTACAGGGTGTGCTGGAGGGAAGGGCAACATTTGCCAATACGCTTAAATATGTTTTTATGGCCACCAGCGCAAATTTTGGGAATATGTTCAGTATGGCTGGAGTATCTCTTATTCTCCCCTTTCTCCCGCTGCTTCCAAAGCAGATATTGCTTACAAATCTGATGACCGATTTCCCTGAAATGACAATTGCAACCGACAGCGTGGATCAGGAAATGATAGGCCGTCCGAGGCGCTGGGATATTAAGGTGATCCGGAAATTCATGATTACTTTTGGAATTGTCAGCTCGCTGTTCGATTATCTTACTTTCGGCTTACTTATTCTTGTTCTTAATGCAACAGAAATTCAGTTTAGAACAGGCTGGTTTGTTGAATCGGTAATCTCGGCATCATTGATCGTTCTGATTATACGAAGCCGGAAACCTGCTTTCAGAAGCCGGCCCGGAAAATATTTATTAATAACAACTTTATCGATTGCCGCTATAACCTTTAGTTTTCCCTATACTCCGCTTGCCGGAATTTTCGGATTTACCCGGCTTCCATTCTCATTCGTTCTTCCTATCGGGTTAATAGTTTTATTTTATATGATCACCGCAGAAATTGTCAAGAAGATTTTCTATAAAAGGGTAAAGTTTTAACCTCAGAATAAATTGAATATTTAATGACTTTAATCACAGTCAAAGTATGCTATTATTAAATTATAGTTAATACAAGGGCAGTTCGTAAATGTTTCCGGAAAAGAATGAGGAGGAATTGCTATGAAAGGCTATGTGCAAAATATTGAGGATGTGGCGGTCAGGAACGTAGAATTCAGGTGTGTGCTTTATACGGCCAAAAACTGTCAGCTTGTTGTTATGGCATTAAAGCCCGGGGAGGAAATCGGGGCGGAAGTTCACAAACTTGACCAGTTCTTTCGAATTGAGGAAGGCACAGGCGAGGCCGTTCTCAATGGCGCTCACACTGCAATCAGTCCCGGTTTTGCCGTACTCGTTCCTGCCGGAATGAATCACAACATCATTAATACCGGCAGTGTCCCACTGAAGCTTTATACAATTTATTCGCCGCCGAATCACCGGGATGGCGTTGTCCACCGTACCCGCACTGATGCGGAAGCAGACAAAGAACACTTTGACGGTAAAACGACGGAATAAAGATCTTGCTCTGTGCCGTAGGATTACCCCTGCTTAAAACTATTTCTGTGCGAAAACGGATTAGAAACTCTGTCTCTTGGAAAAATTCATAACGGTGCATCACAAATAAATCTCCGGTATTTACGGGACTGTTCTTATAATTGCGGCTTTTGTACCGTAACAGCCTCAATGGAATAGGACCGCGCCAAAAACTAAGGAAAGACTTTAATATGGAATTTATCATTTTTTTCAAGGGAGCCTTAATTGGCTTTGTTATGGCAGTGCCCCTTGGGCCCATAGGAATTATTTGCATTCGCAAGACACTTACTGAAGGGCGGCTGCGCGGATTAATTATAGGTTTTGGAGCCGCAACTGCCGATCTGCTTTACGGTTCTGTTGCCGCTTTTGGACTCACCCTCGTTTCAGACCTGCTTATCAGTCAGAAAATCTGGATAAGGCTCATTGGAGGATCGCTGCTTCTATTCCTGGGGATAAAGACTTTCCTTAAGCAGCCCCAGGATCCAAAGTTTCATATTCACAGCAGCAGTATTTTACGCTCGTACCTGACTACTGTTTTTCTGACGCTTACTAATCCTTTGGCCATCTTTGCTTTTATTGCTGTATTTGCCGCACTTGGTTTGGGATATGATCTAAGTAATTTTTCTGCCTCAGCTCTTGTATCAGGTGTTTTTTTGGGCTCAGCTTTATGGTTTTTTCTGCTCAGCTCAGGCGTTATGCTTTTCAGAAAGAAGTTTGAAGTAAACGGATTGCGCTGGGTAAACAAAATTGCAGGTGTGTTAATAGTTGCTTCCGGTTTTATTGCAATTGGAAGTTTATTATAAACAATACCCATTTTCGGCAGGAGATGCTTAATCCGATGTATCTGAAAAAGAGAAGGTCAGAATTTATAACCGGCGTTCTTATTTCCGGCATACTGACATTATTCAGTACAGAGTGTCTTATTGCCCGCGAAAATAAGCCCCGGCAGGATGACACCAGTAAAACAATTGTTCAGAAGGCAAAAGACTTTTCAGAAGAAGATAATTTTTTCTCCAGGCTTTTAAGAAATATTATTGCCCGCGATGATGAACTCCAGCCGCCAGGCAAGCCAATGGACCCCGACAGGGAAATAGTCAGGAAATATACCGGTAAAATCATAAGAAATATTTATGTTAATGTCCTTGACGTATTCGGCGCATCGGTAAATAATCCGGAAGACTCTGTAAGAACCTGGCTACAGAATGGCGGAAATTCGCTTCATATCAGTACAAAGGACTGGATCATTAGAAATATGCTGATCTTTTCTGAAGGGCAGGTGTTTATTCCTTATGATATTCAGGAAAGTGAAAGGATAATAAGGTTAAATCCATATATCTATGATGTCCGCATTGTTCCGCAGGAGGCCATAAACAACCCCGACAGCGTTGATATTATGGTTTATATACAGGATAAATGGAGCATTAACGGCAGCGCTTCGTATAGCACAGGCAATAAGTCGGGAAGCGTTTCCTTTAACGATATAAACTTCCTTGGATACGGCAATGAATTCAGGGGGGGACTTAAATTTGACCGCGCTCTTACCCATGGCTGGGACTGGGATGGCAGTTATACCTATAATAACATTGAAAGAACATTCATTTCGGCAAAATTATATTATTCTTCAGGCATGGACTACCAGCGCTACGGAATAATAATAGGCAGGGACTTCTTCTCACCGGTAATCGGCTGGGCAGGAGCTATAGCACAGGACTGGCAAAATACCAGGTATATCGATTTAAGGAATTTGCTTCAGCAGGCAGAGACTGTACGCTTAAACCGCCAGGATTACTGGCTCGGTTATGCATTTGACATAAAACCTTTTGATCCAACTGCAGTAAACCAGAACAGGTTTAACATTGCAGGCAGAATTACCAGAACCGTTTTCAGCCAAAGGCCCGGTTCTGATACAATGAATCTATTCCAGGATAATACATTCTACCTGGGACGGATCGGTTATTCTTACAGAACATACTACCAGAGCCGCTTTATTTTCGGCCTCGGAAGAACTGAGGATATTCCGCTGATTAATATGATTGAACTCCTTATCGGCCTGGATAAGGGAACCAATACAAGCAGGCCGTATTATGGGATAAAGACCGGCTATAGTTTCTATAAGGATTATCTGGGTTATCTTTACGGGGGCTTTCAGACCGGGGCATTCCGCAGCGATACAAAATGGCTGGACCGGACATCCGCTCTGGAACTGCTCTATTTCTCAAAACTTAATTCAATCGGGACATACAAATGGAGGCATTACATTGGAAGCCGTTACTCTTACAGCTATGACCCTCTCAGGCCGCGCGATGTTCTGAACATCAATAATCAGGGCGGTCTCAGGGGCTTTTCAGAAGGCGATTTAACGGGAAATAAAAAACTGATACTGAATTATGAAAATGATATCTTCGTGCCGGTGAAATTCCTTGGCTTTAAGCTTGCAATAATTACTTTTGCAGATTTCGGCCTGATTGCTTCAACTAACAGTTCATTATTTTCAAGTAAGCTTTTCCAGGGATACGGCATCGGCTTCAGGATACAAAATGAACACCTTATCTTTCCCCCTTTCCAGTTCATGTTCGGTTTTTATCCAAATACACTTCAGGCAGACGGCAAACACTTCAATATGTTCCGTCAAAGCTCAATATATTATAACTTCAACAGGTTTCAATTTTCTACTCCTTCAGTAGTCTCAGCCGAATGAACCCTTATTTATTGTGATGAATTGCCGCCAGACTATTTTTCAGGAAAGGTGAAATAAAAAGCCGCCCCTTTTCCCTCCTCAGACTCAACCCACATCCTGCCGCCGTGATTTTCAACTATTTTTTTGCATAATGAAAGTCCTATACCATTGCCCGAGTATTTTTCTCTTTCATGCAGGCGCTGAAAAATCATGAATATCCGCTCGAAATATTCCGGATTTATACCGATGCCGTTGTCTCTTACGCAGAAGATCAGGCTGCTTCCCTTACGCTCAGCATTAATGCTGATAACCGGATTTGTTTCCCCTCTGAACTTAATTGCATTTGCTATCAGGTTTTGAAAGAGCTGATGCATCTGTGTCGGCTCAGCGTTTATTCCTGGAAGTTTAGATACATTTATCTCAGCCCCTGATTCATTAATTATAAGCTCAAGATCTTTAAGTACGTCTGCAATTATATTGTTGAGATCTATTGATTTAAATTCTTTCGGCTGCGTGCTGATACGCGAGAATAAAAGAAGACCATGTATAAGCCCCTGCATCCGCTTTGCGCCGTCAATGATAAATTCCAGATATTTGCTGGTTTGATCATCCAGTGTACCTGCCAGCTTTTTTTCCAGTAATTTAATGTAGTTGGTAATCATTCTCAGCGGCTCCTGGAGGTCGTGGCTGGCTGCATAAGCAAACTGCTGCAGGTCTGAATTGCTTCTTTCAAGTGCTGCAAGGGTCTGCTTTAAGCTTTCCTCGACAATCCTGCGGTCGGTAATATCAATCATTGTCAGACTGCATTTTTGGCCATTTTCAGAGTCTTTACCTTCTATATAAACAAATATTGAAGTATCGCCATCAGTTTGCAGCATCAATTCACAGACTGCCTTTGCATTGCTTTCAAATACTTTATTGAAAAATTCATCGAATACGGGTTTTGATTCCGCGGAAATAAAAAACTTAAAATTCCTGCCTATGAGCCTTGAACGTTCCATTCCAAGTATTTTGGCAGAGCTGAAGTTCAATTCGCTGATAATGCCTTCCCGGTCAAGTGTTAAATATCCGGAGGGAGCAAAGTCATATAGCTCGAGATATTTTTCGGCATTTAATTCAGCTTTGTCCCTTGCAAGCCTTAGCTCCTCGTTTATCATTTCCAGTTCTATCTGGTGGACCTGGAGTTCATGCATAAGTTTCAGTGTATCGGCCTCTGTAGAAGACGATTCTGTTTTACCATTGAGCTTTTTAAGCTTTTCTTCTGCTCTTTTGCGAAGTAAATTTTCTTTGGTAGTATTGTCATTATTTTTTTTCATAACTATCCAGATTATGTGAACGGAGAATTGCAATTGTTTTGTTCAGTTCAGCTTCCAGATTTTTTGCTTTTGTTATATCTGTAAAAGTAATCACAAGTCCGTCTATTCTGTCATCCATGGTACGGTAAGGCATAATACGCACTTCGAACCACCGCCCGTCGTTGGTAACAACATCTTTTTCCACAGGGATCAGTGTTCTCAAAACTTCCATTGCAT
>JBLNAZ010000240.1:0-7359 GCA_050259615.1 Syntrophomonadaceae bacterium
TGCCCCTACCCGGGCAATATAACTATTGAAGGCATGGATACTCTGTGGATTGCCACTTTCTGCGCAGGACTTTTAAGATTCGACGGCACAAACTGGAAAGTTTATAATAGTACCAATTCACCCCTGCCGGAAGACAAATGGGTAACCGCTGTTGCAATTGATCCCCATGGCAATAAATGGGTTGGAACGGGCACCGGCGGAGCAGCAAAGTTTGACGGAAAGAACTGGACGGTTTTTAACACTTCTAACTCTAAGATTCCCAGCAATCATATTAACTGCGTTGCCTACCATAGTATGATGGGCCTTACGGTTTTCGGTACAGACAGCGGCGTTGCAATGTATGACGGAACCAACTGGAGCATCAACAACAAGGACAACTCTCCCCTTCCCGGCAATGATGTACAGACAATAACTATTGACAAAAAGGGAGTTCTGTGGGTGGGCACCAAAGGCCAGGGATTTGTAGCACATGCCGGAATAACGTGCGATATCTATAATATTTACAACTCAGGACTCAAAAGTAACTTTGTAAGTATAATTTTTATAGATTCAAAGAATCAGAAGTGGATTGGAACCGAAACCGGAGGCCTGCATAAGTTTCTTGCCCCCAACTGGAGTGTCTATGATATTTCGAATTCGGGTATTGCAAGTGATTCCATCACAACAATAACTGCCGAAAAAAGTGGAGCTATATGGATCGGAACATCCGACAAGGGCTTATCAGTCTTTACCGATACCTTATCAGGTGTAAATGACGGCTTAGAGCCAGGAACTGTTCATTCATATTCACTTTTACAGAATTACCCAAATCCTTTCAACCCTTCAACCACAATCAATTACACAATTCCGAAGGAGGAATTTGTAAGTCTTAAAATTTATAACCTCCTTGGAAGCGAAGTTGCGGCTTTGGTTGGTGAAGTAAAGAAGTCAGGCAGTTATTCAGTGGGGTTTAATGCCTCGAAACTTCCGAGCGGGATGTATATTTACACAATTAAGGCAGGTGAGTTCAGGGATTCCAGGAAGCTCTTGCTCCTGAAATAATATCAATTTGCCGGTTACTGCTATTTGATGCCTCAGCAAATATTAACCCCGGAAGCAGTCTTTATACCGCTTCCGGGGTTTTTCATCTTAATATGGCTCCGGCAGAAATATTAATACCTGCCTGAAAGCAGGCCTTCCTTTCCAGCAGAAACTGTTCTCATATTCTCAATCTTAAATTTCGATATTAATTCCTGCAGGTTCAGTGTTAGGCGGTTCAGGTCTATGGAAGCATGAGCTATCTGTTCAGTTCCGGAGGCCGACTGTGCGGAAATGCTCGTCATCACTTCAATATTCTGAATGATCATGCTAGCTGAATCCGACTGTTCTTTGCTGCTGCCTGCAAGCTGGGATACAAGTCCAAGTACATTTTCATTTGCTTCAATTATCTGGCTGAATGCGCCGGAAACCTTTTCAGAAAGCCTTATGCCTTCTTCAACTGCATTCTCGGCTTTGTCCATGGAGCTGTCTGCTGCCTGGGCTTCCAGCTGAATTGCCTTTATAGTTTCCGCAATTTCTTTTGTGGCCTTAGTAGTGCGTTCAGCAAGTTTTCTCACCTCGTCGGCAACAACAGCAAAGCCGCGTCCCTGCTCGCCTGCACGTGCAGCCTCAATTGCGGCATTAAGTGCCAGCAGGTTTGTCTGGTCTGCAATATCATCAATTACCTGTACGATCTCACCTATCTGGTCAGTCTTTTTTGTCAGCGAGCTAATTACAACGGCAGTTTCCTTTGCCGAGCTGGCTATTTTTTCCATTCCCTGTTTTGTCAGAAGCACCTGTCCGGCGCCGTCGTTGGCGCGTTCACTTGCAAGTCTGGAGCTTTCAGCTGCACGCGATGCATATTCAGAACTTTTATTTATACTGTCTGCTATCTCTGCAACCGAAGCTGCAACTTTCCCCGTCTGCTGGCTCTGCTCCTGGACTCCTGCAGCCATTTCCTCGCTTGAACTTGAGAGCTCGCTTGATGTGGCGGCTGCTGCCTGAACGGCATTTTGTATGTTTGTAACAAGTTTACTTATATGTTCCACAGAATTGTTAAAACCCTCAAACAGCTTTCCAATCTCATTATCGTTTTCAATCCTAAGACGCACTGTAAGGTCACCTCCGGCAAACCTGTTCATTTCTTTAAGCATCAGGTCGATTGAATCCGAAAGATACTTCTTCTGAGCTGAAAGCTTTTCTTCCGACTCACGGAGTTTCATTTTGTCATCTTCAAGCCTCCGGGCCATAAATTCCTGGTTCTTTAAGGCAGCTTCGGTTTCTTCCTTGCTCCTTGTCATTTCCTCGAAAGCCTTCTTTTTCATCGATTCAGAAGTTGCTGTAATAAGTCCAATTGCAAGAATTGAGCCTGTTATACCGCTTCCAAGAAGAGTAATTGTATCTGTGGCCGAAAATTGCACCGTCGGGAACATGAAACCGGCCATATGCATTACCTGCATTGCAGTAACCACCAGTGCTGTAATAACGATCCATCTTACACCCGACTTTACGCCGTTCAGAAAAGAAGCCATAACCGGTACAAGCGGAAACCAGGTTACGCAGGCTGCTGTCAGTCCGCCCTGAATAAAAGTGAGGCTTGTAAATAATCCAAGAAGCACCAACACAGCCAGAACCCCAATAGCATAAAGGGACTTACCCGAGCGGACCAGGAAAGGAAGTGCCGTATAAGATACTGTAGCAATAAGTGTGATTACCACACCTGCAGGAAGCTTAAAGATGACAAACACCAGCGAGAATATTACTCCCGCCGGAAGCAGCACCAGGCTGCAGCCTACAATGTTCTTGGCACGGGAATATTCAGCCGGATCTGTCCGGTATTTTTCAGGAATAAACCTGTCGATAAATGAGAGCATATTTGAGAGCATATTCATATATATCCAGTAAATTGTTTGCCCTGAAAGCTAGAATTTAACAGGAGAGGAGGTTGAATGCCTGTCAATTTTACAGATAAAAAAGAAAATAGTAAATGGATTTGGATATGCAGCGGGTCTGAATGAAGTAAAACGTGGTCGCTAAATCAGTAAAACAGAATATTTCAAAAAATCGTTAATCAATTATCGGCAAAAAATCTTTAAGTTTAAAGAGGAGATTGACCTCTTTTCATCTTTTATTTATATTGCAGGCCATCCGCGCAGTATTTATAAAAGTGAAGTTTATCACAAATATTCCGATAGCCGGGAACATTATTAGGAAACCCTGCGTCTAACGTGGCGAAAGTACTCTTGATTTGTTTTATATAAATGCGGGCCGGAAGCTGCATTCCGGCCTGTTTTTTAAATTTTGCCATTTTATACCATTACCCTCCCAGGGTAAGCAGACATGTAATTCTGTCCATTTTGAAATAAATCGAGGAAACAATGAATATCAGACCTGTCCTCTCATTACTAATACTCTTTTTTTACTTTTCTCTCTCTTATGCACAGACCCCAAATGAAAGCTATAAGGTTTCAGGAGCAATTGCCGACAGTGCAACAGGTAAAGGAATGGCCGGGGTAAATGTGGTTGTATTATCGCGCAATGACAATAAGAACCTCAGCGGCGGGACAACAGATGATAAAGGTAACTTCTCAATCGACAACATCAAACAAAAAAATGTGAGAATTAAGTTTTCCATGATGGGCTACCAGACCAAGGCTCTGGATTCAGTGGACCTTGAGAAAACCTCGCGCGTGGGGCTCTTTAAGCTCAGATCCACAGCAATTCAGATGCCTGAAATTGTAATTCAGTCGGTTAAACCTATGGTTGAGTTCCGGGTGGACAGACAAGTTATAAATATGGACCGCGTGCCGGGAAGCATGGGCTCTGTTACAGAGGCCCTGAAGAATACCGGAGCCGTGGAGGTTAACCCATCCAACAACAATATTACTGTCAGAGGCCAGTCTGTAAAACTGCAGATGGACGGGCGTCCTTTTGAAATGCCCGTGGATATGCTTTCACAGATGCCGGCATCGATGATTGACCAGGTGGAGGTTATTCTTGCGCCCGGTGCCAAAGAAAGCGCCGAGGGCGGAGCATACATTCTGAACCTTGTTTCTAAGAAGAATACAATGGATAATTACAACGGGTCGGTAAATTTCAATTCATCCACAAATAAAATGAATTTCGGCGGCCTGAACATGAACTATAAGGAAGGCAAGCTGAACTTATTCGGCTCTTTTTTCGGGGGTTTCGGCCAGCAGAGCTTTGTAAGTGAAACTAATAAATTCAATTACGACAGCAAAAGCCTGTATCATGAATATGGCAGAAGCGATAATACTATGCCGGGCAATATGGTAAATTTCAAGCTCGGGGCAGACTACGACCTGGATGAAAACAATTCATTTACTTTCTACGGAGCTTACAGCAGAACAAAGTTCGACGGCGATAACAAAAGCGGTAATACGGTCTGGAACTCGAGCAATGTAATGCAGTATACTTACACCAACAACAGCAAATCGGGCAATAAATGGGCAAATCTTTCGTTCTACGGGTTCTATAAGAAGAAATTTGCCGATAAGGGACACGAGATTACCTTTGACGCCATGTACACCGATATGGATATGCCTTCCACATCAGATCTGAACATTGGCTACAGCTACCGGCCTTCTATGCCCTACCAGCAGAAAAGCAGCACAGGTACAAATGCACAGACATTCATATTTAAGGCAGATTACACAAGACCTATTGAAACCGCTAAGCTCGAATCGGGCTACAACTTTACGCACAGGACGAGAAATAACGATTACAGCGTGCGGGACTTCTCGTACCTTATCAACGACTGGCGCGACAGCATGAACCTTAGCAATGTGTTTAAATATACAGAGGATATACATGCAGCCTATGCTACATATACGCAGAAGTTCGGCCGCTTCGATGTTAAAGCCGGCGTCAGGGCTGAAAATCTGCACACACAGGGCGACCAGTTAACCTCGGGTGAGAACTTTTCGGGAAACTTCTTCAACCTGTTCCCGAACCTGAATGTTGGCTATAAGCTTAACGATATGTTCATGCTTACCTTCAATGCGTTCAGGAGAGTTACTTATCCGCAGGTGTATTATATTAATCCGTTCAAGCAGTACATGGGTCCCAACAGCTACAGAATGGGCAACTCCGGTCTGAAGCCCTACTTCCTGAGTTCGTACAGCCTGAGCCTTTCGCAGTTCATAAATGTTTATTATTTATTCTCCAACGGCATGTTTACGCGCTTTACAGGAAATGTGGACGACAGCGTCTCTGTCTACAGTTTTATTAATATCGGCAATAACAAAACCTATGGAGTTGAGCTTACACTTCCCTACTACAATTCACCTGCATCTCCGGTGCATCTGCCCGATTTCATATCCATGATGAATCTGGTGTGGGGATTTAATTACCGCGAGCAGGAAGGCCGCTATCTGAACGAGAATCTGACCTACGCAGACAGGCGGATGTGGCTCAGGGGAAATCTTAGCCTGAACCTCTGGTACGACGTTAATATGAGCACGTTTTTTATGTACAGTCCCCGCACCAAAAACGACAGGACCACCAGTAATGGAATGAAGAACCTCTCTGTGTCATTCAGCAAATCGTTTATGGACAACAAGCTGAAAATGAATCTGAGTTTTTCAGACCTGCTTAAGGCAATGAGGTTTGATAATGAGACCTTCGGAAGCAATTTTTATTCTTTTGAGAAATTCACCATCAATAACAGCAGGAGCATAAGCCTCGGCCTGACGTGGATGTTTAACGACTATAAACCGCACCGCGAGAGAAATATAGATGACGGAAGGGATAAGGGTGAAGGTGGAATGTTTTAGACGCCAGAGGCGTCTAAAGTTCGAGGTCCAAAGTTCGAGGTTCAAAGAAAAAGCCTGAAGTCGTATGATTTCAGGCTTTTTTTGTACATTGCTAATTTTTATAAGAGATCTACAAATTCAAAAGTCAGAGAATAAAAGGTTTCATTCGTGCTTAATGACACCGAGGGCTTCAGTACCATTTGTGAAGTCAAACCCCTGGTTATAAAAGCTGCCGCTGCCTGAAAAGCAGGTTTCATCCCCTGGGAAATTTCTCCGGGGTATCTTTCCGGCTTGAAAAAACTTAAAGATGCAGACGGCTGGAAACCGAATTTCTGAGAAACTTCAAACCTGTGAAATACAGAAGCTCCAATTGCCCAGGAACCCAGGCTTAACTGTCCGCTTTCATCTTTTGCCGTTAACCTGTGCACCTGATATTCAATCATGGCAGATAATGAAACCGGGTATGTGTCCGACTGCTTCAGAATATGTACACCTGCAAAAGGTATAACAACAATGGATGTGGATTTATCTATCGGGTTTTCTTCCTGTGAGAAAAGGTAAGTGTAACCGATTCCAAAATCAAATGTGCCCGAGTTTGATACGGCCCCAGCTCCCCCGATTGCCAGAACTTTGGGATGCAATCCCCCCGAAAGAGAGATCCCGTATGCATTTTGTCCCCTTTCAATATATTCTCCCTGGGCGTAAAGTGTCTGCAGGGATATAAGTAATAAAATAAAAGCTATAATTTTCATATTTAACTGCATGATATTTTTTAATTAGACTTAACATAAGGAATAATAATTATAATATCATGGAAATTTTCAGGAAGCTAATAGTTGATAAATTATTTTTGCAGATAACTGATTTTACAGCATTCGCCGATAATATCACTGGCAGACGCTTCTTTGATCATATACAGGAGGTGCTTTTACATCATAAATCACCCTTGTGCAATGAATTAATGGCGGACCATCGGGCGTACCCTGATTATATTTGAAAGCCCTGATAATGATTACATCACCCGGCATAAGAGTTATACTAAGCCTTCCGTCAAACCAGTAATATCCTTCAATATAACCCGCGTATTCAATTTTATATGCTGGCCTTGTCATCTGCACCGAGCTGCCGTACACATCTGTCAGTTTTTCCAGAAAATAATCCATTTCGGAATAAATGTCATTGGCATCGAGAAGGAAAAATAGATGTGCCTCAATTGATCCGTAATCGTCGAAAATGAACTGGCACATGCTGGCTTTCTTCTCCATGAAGTAATAATTTTCGTACGACAGCGTATAATAATTATTGTACCGGCTGCAGGGTATGACGTCAAAGTTTTCAAGAAGGTAGTCGTCCAGTATGCTTAAAGGTGTCACCCACCTGAAGCCCAGGAAGCCGTCCAGGTTATTAGGGGTATCGGTCTGCTGAATATAAACAGGTCCGGTGCATCCTGCCACGAAAAGCAGAATTGCAAAAATGGCTTTAGCTGAGTACTTACTGCGCATTGTAAACCCGGTACTATTTGCAATAATGAGTTCAGTAATATGAGTTCATATATTGTACCAGAAGG
>JBLNAZ010000241.1:0-101441 GCA_050259615.1 Syntrophomonadaceae bacterium
ATTGTGTTTTGGAAAAGAAGATAAACGAGTCTGTAAAAATACGGATAAAAAAATAGGAAAATATTAAATTAAAATCGAGGCGGGCAGTCTGAAAATTTATTTAAAATAAAAGTACCCCGGAGGCTAAATTGTTCCTCCGGGTTTTAAGCAAAAGCATTCAGATTATTTATACTTTATTATTCTGTGAGAACATGAGAAGAAAAGCTTTGATGAACTTATTCAGATCTCCGTCCATAACCCCCTGCACGTCGGAGGTTTCAACGTTTGTCCTGTGGTCCTTTACCATATTGTACGGGTGGAATACATAAGAGCGGATCTGGCTTCCCCACTCGATCTTCATCTTGCCTTTTTCAATTTCATCGAGTTCGGCAATCTGTTTTTCCCTTTCGATCTGGTAGAGTCTGGATTTCAGGAGCTTCATTGCGTTATTTCTGTTCTGAAGCTGGCTTCTTTCAGTCTGGCATGCAGCTACAACTCCCGAGGGGATATGGGTTATTCTCACGGCTGTTTCCACCTTATTTACGTTCTGGCCGCCTTTACCGCCTGAGCGGTAGGTATCGACTCTCAAGTCTGCCGGATTGATATCAATTTCAATGGTATCATCAACTTCAGGTATGACGAAAACCGAAGCAAAAGAAGTATGTCTTCTTTTATTGGCATCAAAAGGGGAAATTCTTACCAGGCGGTGAACGCCGTTTTCAGCCTTCAGGTATCCATAGGCAAATTCTCCCGTAACTTCTATTGTAGCGCTCTTAATGCCCGCGCCGTCACCTTCAAGCATATCAAGAACCGTCATATTAAACCCGTTCTGCTCACCATAGCGCAGGTACATTCTCATAAGCATTTCAGACCAGTCCTGAGCCTCAGTGCCGCCGGCTCCTGAGTGGATGGTAAGGATGCAGTTTTTATCGTCATCTTTACCGCTAAGCATATTCTTAAATTCGACATTTTCCAAAGATTCTCTCAATGACTCAATCTCGTGCTGTATGTCTTCAGAGAATGAATCGTCATTTTCCATGCGGGCCAGTTCTATTATGTCATGAATATTGTCACTTTTCTTCTTTACGCCTTCATACAAATCCATCCACTGCTGAAGCGATTTGATCTCCAGAAGTACTTTCTGTGCTCCTATCTGATCGGTCCAGAATGCCGGGTCCTCTGTTTTAAGTTTTAATCCCCTGATTTTCTCTTCCCTGGCATCTAAGTCAAAGATAACTCCGTAAATTATTAATTCTCGACTGGTAATCCTGTAATTTTCTTACTTCTTCATCGTACATAAAATCCCTGTTTTTATTAAGTGAAAAATAGCTCAAAATAAAGCTCTGATAATTCAAAACGGCCCTGTCCAAAAAAGAAAGACGGGGCTGGAAGAAATTTCTGGCAATTTCAAATCAAAAGATCTTAAAAAAGCCTTTAAATATCCAATTCCATTCTAAGCAGTGCGGCTGCCAGAGTTTTCCCCTGTGCATCATGTTTTAAAGAAACGGTTCCACCACCCCCTAAAGTTTCATGAAGCAGAAAATTCAAGGCTCTGAGGTTAGGAAGTTCGTATCTTTCTACTTTTCCCTGGCAGATTCCCTCAAAATGCTCTTTTACCTTTTCAGCTGTAAGATGCTTCCGGATAATTTCAAAAGCCTTATCATCATAGGCAATGATGCCTATATTGGCAGCATCCCCTTTGTCGCCGCTTCTGCCGTGCGCGATATCGCGAAGTTTAATTTTCATCAGTTCATCTCCATAATATTGACTTCGGGAGTAACCAGTTCCTTCGGGATC
Source organism: Syntrophomonadaceae bacterium (assembly GCA_050259615.1). Classification (GTDB taxonomy): domain Bacteria; phylum Bacteroidota; class Ignavibacteria; order Ignavibacteriales; family SURF-24; genus JAAXKN01. The sequence continues at coordinate 1,777 of JBLNAZ010000241.1, forward strand.
AAGGCCGGCCAGTATGCAACCACTTCACTTGGCTTGGGCCTGCCCCCGGCAAAGCCTGTAACAGCAGGAGGACCGGTAAGGATTAAAGGTGCAATCTCCTTGCCGAATCTTTCAACAGAGTTGTAGTCGTTTCCTCTTACAGCAACTCTCAGCATTACTTCGTTAATATCATTTTCATCCAGCTTTTTGGACAGTGGTCCGTGGCAGGCATTATAGCCAACGAATTCGGTCCTGATCTCATCAAACTTAAGTCCCAGATTTTCCATTCTTTTCCTTAGTATCCTGTCAGCCGCCTGAGCTTTTTTAAGAGCATCAGGCCAGGAATATGTGAGGCTTCCGACGGCAGAAAACCCGTCCGAATAGGAGCAGGAGACCTTGTAAAACTCCGTCTCAGGCCGCCCTTTTATATCATATACTCTGACTCTGTTTTTACCGAGGTCCTCCAGCTTAATGGAAGTAAAATCAGCGATACAGTCGGGTGTGATGTAAGAGGAGGGATCGCCAATTTCATAAACCAGCTGTTCGGCCACTGTTTCAAAGGTTACCTTGCCTCCGAGAGCCTCGTGTTTTGTAATAATCACACTTCCGTCGGGATAAGCTTCTGCAATCGGGAAACCGATCTCAGCCATGTTTTCAACAGACTCCCAGTCCCCCAAAAAATTTCCGCCTGAGGCCTGGGCCCCGCACTCGAGTATATGTCCTGCAATAGTTCCGGCAGCAAGCAGGTCATAATCTTCCCGTCCCCACCCGAATTCATAAATCATTGGAGCCAGTGTAAGACCCGTATCGGTTGTACGGCCTGTTATAACGATATCCGCCCCTTTTGCAAGTGCCTCAACAATCGGGAAAGCCCCGAAGTAGACGTTTGCGCTGAGTATTTTATTCAGGTAGGGGTCAATTGATTCACCTGTTTCCATGTTATCCAGGTGAGTGCCTTTATGCACTAAGTCGTCAATTCCCGGTCTGATATTGTCACCAAGAACGATCCCCACTTTAAGTCCTTTAATTTCGAGGGTTCTGGCCACCTCAAAAACAGCCTCCGCACATGCCATGGGATTAACGCCGCCGCCGTTGGTTATAATCTTTATTCCCTTTGCCTTGCAGACCGGCAGTATTCTGTGCATAAGTTCCGGTATATCCTTTGCATAGCCGAGTTTAGGGTTTTTATTCTTCTGTTTCTGCAGAATTGACATTGTCACCTCGGCGAGGTAATCCATGACGAGGTAATCTATATCGCCTTTTGTTACCTGATTAAAAGGGGCTTCAATTAAATCACCCCAGAACCCCTGTCCGGATGCAATCCTGATCTTTTCTTTCATGGTGGCTCTTAATATTGTTGATGGGATAAAACAATATATTAAAAATTCCTTACTGAAGGAATCTTAAAATCTTATCGGGAACATTTAAGAGATCACTTGCAGAATGAATATCAAACCAGTTAATTTGAGTATCACTTCTAAACCAGGTCAACTGGCGCTTTGCATAACGTCTGGTGTTTCTTTTAATAAGTTCCACCGCCCTTTCTAGGGATATTTCGGCAGAAAGGTACATTATTATTTCCTTATAGCCTACGGTATTCAGGGAATTAAGCTCTTTGCCGTAACCCATATTCATTATGCTTTTTACTTCATCGACGAGTCCTGATTCAATCATCTGGTCCACCCTGGCTTCAATATTCCTGTAAAGGATTTCCCTGTCCCAGTTAAGGCCGAACTTGAGAAAATCTATATTGAGGTTCCTTTCATACTCCTGATGATGGTCGAGAATTGAGCGGCCTGTAAGGTAAAACACCTCCAGAGCACGCATAACCCGTTTCCAGTTCTGCGGCAGCATTGTTCCGGCTGCCCTGGGGTCCACTTTCATCAGTTCTTCGTAAAGAAATTCACGGCCATAATTATCAAGCCTGGTTTTCAACTCCTGCCTTAATTCCTCATCGGTCTCCGCCGTATTGAAAATGCCTTCAACAAGAGCCTTAATATAGAGTCCCGAGCCTCCGGCAACAACAGGTATCTTATTTTCCTTATGAAGGGACCGGATTATCCTAAGAGCATCTTCTTCGAACTTTGAGACGTTAAAGGCCTCAACAGGATTCAGGGTACCGATAAAGTGATGTTTTATCAGTTTCAGCTCATTTTCAGTCGGTTTTGCCGTTCCTATATCCAGAAAACGGTATACCTGTCTGCTGTCAGCTGAAATAACTTCAGAACCGAGTCTATTTGCCAGTGAGAGGGCCGCGGCAGTTTTACCCGAGCAGGTAGGGCCCAGAATGACGATTACTTTTCGTTCCAACCTTCTCTTCCGATCAGGGGCACAAATGCAAATTTCGGGACCTCCTCAGTATCAAAGGTGTCATCGCCTGTTTTGGTGATAATTTTAAGTGTCTGCGATTTTTTATCGCCCACAGGTATTACAAGTCTTCCGCCTGTTTCCAGCTGTTTTTTCAGGTTTACGGGAACGACAGGGCTTCCTGCAGTTACAATAATACCTTCATAAGGGGCAAATTCCGACCAACCTATTGTTCCGTCACCGATACGGCAGACTGCACGGACACCGATTTTATCGAAAAGTTTCTGTGTTCTGAGGGATATTTCAGCATTCCGTTCAATGGTATAGACTCTCATCCCCATTTTATAAAGGATTGCCGCCTGGTAGCCAGAGCCCGTGCCTATTTCCAGGACTTTACTGCCCGGTTTGAGCCTCAGAGCCTGAGTCATAAAAGCTACGGTATAAGGCTGTGAAATTGTCTGGCCATAACCAATCGGAAGAGCTACATCTTTATATGCATGAGATATCATGATCTCAGGGACGAAAAGGTGTCTTTCCACTTCTGAAAGAGCTTTAAGAACTGCTTTGTCACTTATTCCATTGCTTTCCAGTTTCCGAACTAAATCTTCTCTTTCGCTTTCGTACATTTTTTATGCTAAAATATTTATGAAATACAAAGCAATTTAACCTTTATTTAGGTCAAATTAAATATTATGTTTGCATAAAAACAGAAGAATATAAGTTAAACCATGGTTGAAACAATACTTGGCGCATTTTTAATAGCCGGCATGCGTGTCTGCGATGTTACAATCGGGACAATGCGGACGATTCTTGTAGTTCAGGGTAAGAAGTATTATGCAGCGCTTGCGGGTTTTTTTGAAGTTCTGATATGGATTACAGCAATGCGTTACATTGTTCAGCATATGGATCAGACGGTTAATCTTTTTGGTTATGCTGGCGGTTTTGCACTTGGCAACATACTTGGAATTACGCTTGAGCAGAAGATAGGATTGGGGTTCATTCAGTTAAACGTAATTTCGAGGCATTGTACGGATAAGATAGCCGACATGTTAAGAAAGTCGAGGTTTGGAGTAACTATTCTACCGGGAGAAGGAGCCGCAGGAGGTGTGGCAATTCTGGTAATTGTAGTCAAGAGAAAGCAGCAGAAAATGGTAGTAAAACTTGTTGAGTCGGTAGATCCGGGTGCATTCATTTCCATTCAGCCTTCTGTACCCTACAGGGGTTTTGTACACGGGTCGAGAAAATAAAAAAAGCTCAAAACTTTCATTTTGAGCTTCTTTGAGGCGCCGGTCGGATTCGAACCGACGAATAAAGGTTTTGCAGACCTTCGCCTTGGACCACTTGGCTACAGCGCCTTAATTTCTATAAACAAAAAATCCACTCATGTGGTAAGTGGATCCTTGAGCGGGAAACGGGACTCGAACCCGCGACATCAACCTTGGCAAGGTTGCGCTCTACCAACTGAGCTATTCCCGCGTTTCAATTTTAATTAAGAACAATCTTAAAAATTGTGCATTAAATATACTACCATTTTCAAATTTATGCAAATAATTTCTACAAAAATGTTCTAACAAGAATGAAAAATATTAATCTTAAAGTACTTTTCTAACGCACCTATTATTTGTTTTCAGCAATGGTCTTTAATGTTCTTTTTCGAATTCCAGGAATTCCACCGGGGCACCATTTTCAATTATCATTGCTGTCCTTACACCTTTTGACGGGGAGCTTATTCCGCCAAGCAGCAGCTTACCGCGTATTGTCGAATTAAGATCGTCTACCTCAAAGGCTATGTGTGGAATTTTCTGTATTATTTCTGAGACCGGGCTCCCTTCTTCAAATCTCATCCACTCAATGCCATATTCGCTGGAATCAAAACCTGATACGTACATTTTAAAATCTGACAAATATTTTTCATCAAGCCTGGATTCATTAGTAGGGATTCCCATATGGTGGAATCGCATTCCCATTTTTGCAATGGCAAACGGCGCTTCATTGTCTTTTCTTTTTTCAAAATCTCCCATAAAGCCCTCATAATTTAAGACCGTTACAGATATTGAAAAGCTGAATGCTTACCTGGATTCTGCTACAGACTGCCCATTGTAATTTAATGACTTATCGGGCTTTGGTACCCGTTCAACGCCGTTGCCGTGATTAGGGGATACCCAGACAATATTAAATGTAATCTTTTCAGGCATGCCTGGGTAGCTTCCCGTCCTTTTACCGATGGTAAGCTTCTGTTCTTTTTCATTCCAGCTGATTGGAATAATTGAATAAACTCCCTTCTCGTAATTATAATTGTCGCCTTCATCGTCATACAAATCAAATGTAGCATCAGCACCCGTGTAAATCCTGAGCTCAATCGGGCCACTTACTTTTTCCGAGGCATACTGTTCATCGGGGCCCATAGGAATAATTGAGCCGGCTTTTATATACAAGGGGATTATATCAATTGGAACTTCCCTTTCTACTGTTTTCCCGCCCTGAGTTACTTCGCCAGTCCAGAAGTCGTACCATCCCCCGGGAACTTCAGGAAGATAAACTTCCCTTGTGCCGTTTTCACGCGCGGGATCAAACTGTTTCATCACCATACCGGGAGTGCGCCATGCAAACCGCAGCTTTGTGGCATTTGACATGCGCGCAAACTCAATATTGAAACTGTACGAGCACCCTGCTTCAAGTGGCATTGTAACTCGATATGTAGTATCGATTCCCTTATTATTCCAGCCGTCAATGATATTTTTCCCATCCATATAAAACCTCACCGCGTCGTCGCTTGTGAGCCAGAATTCATACTCCCCTGCGCTCAGCGTCTTAAATGAGCCCGTCCACCTGACGCTGTTGCGCTCCCAGTTAACCTGAGGCGGAAGATCGCGCCCTAGGTAAAGGTCAAAAAGCGTTTCCTTCTGGAGGCTGTCCACCATCAAGGTATCGAAGTTAGCGCCGTTAAAATATTCGGCCCGGAAAAAACCTTCTTTACCAGCAGGAGAACGAAGGCACGATGGAGGCACAAGACGGTTTAGGTATGATTCACCGTAATACATGTGTTCAGTAACCGGGTTAACCATAATTGAAGGCCCGAACATATACTGGTTATCTGTGTGGTAAACTGCTGTATCCTGCGGAAAATTCATCGGAAGAGCGCGCATAATAGTGTAGCCCGAATGGGTTACCTGCCATGCAAGCGAGTAGATATAAGGCATAAGGCGGTAGCGCAGGCGGTCAAATTTAATGATGGCGTCATATGCCCATTCTCCTGGTTTCCCGAAATTCCAGGGCTCACGCGGTGCGTCGGTTCCGTGTGAACGGAATATGGGGTTAAATGCCCCGAACTGGAACCAGCGTACATAAAGCTCACGGTAACCGGGGTTATTTACTCCTCCAAGAAATCCTCCGTAGCGCTTTAAATGGAAGCCCCCAATGTCATTTGTCCAGTAAGGTATTCCTGCCATGCAGAAATTAAGTCCTGCCGAGATCTGGCTTTGGAAGACGAGCCAGTCGGCAACAATATCCCCAGACCATGTTGTTGCAGCGTTTCTCTGCTGGCCTAAGAAAGCCGAGCGGGTCAAAATATAAACTCTTTTTCCAGGGTCAGAGGCTCTTTGCCCTTGATATACGGCTTTAGTTGTCAATAATGAATATGGGTTAAGATATCTTGCCATAGTGCCAAGCGTATTGCATATGGGTGCTTTAAGAGACCTTTCATTTGGAGCAAGGATCACTTCGGGTTCCGCAGCATCCATCCAAAAGCCGTCGACTCCCAGAGAAAATAATCCTTTATTTATTGCATTCCAGTATATCCAGCGGGCTTCAGCGCTGTAGGCATCGTATGTGTGACCGTCTGTCCAGTGGTAAGGCTGGAATAAAAGTCCCTTCTTTTCAAGTTCATTATACAGTTCAGTCTTCTGCCCTGCAACGGGCCAGATGCTTACCATAAAATGTGTAAGATATTCATTGTGCAGGGAGTCTATCATGCCGCGCGGATCAGGATAGCGAGTGGAATCAAACTTCATGGCATTCCAGTATTCATTATTATCTCCCCAATACTGCCAGTCCTGCACAATGCAGTCAACCGGAATATTCATCCGGCGGAATTTCGCTGCTGTATTAAGAATCTCACTTTGAGATGTGTAGCGTTCCTTGGACTGGAAGTAACCGTAAGCCCAGCGGGGATACATAGGTGCCTGCCCCGAAGCCTCGCGGTATCCCCTGATTACATCATCCATATCATGCCCGGAGATGAAATAATAGTCTATGTTATCCCCAACTTCAAACCAGACGTAAGAGCTGTCACTGCGGTCCTTGAATCTGATTTTGGAGTAGTTATCGAACAGGATGCCGTATTTCTTTGTCGATAAAAGAAAAGGGACCACTGCCTGTGTATTTTCCTGCACAAGTGTTTCCTCGTGACCCCTGTAATTCATAACTCCATCCTGGAATTGCCCCAGGCCGAAAAGCCCTTCGCCGGGAGTAAAGCTAAGATTCAGTTGTGCATTAAGTGTACGTTCTCCGAGAACAACAGCGGGGGTAAACACATCGGCAGATCCGGGGTTTTCCGAAAAAATGATATTCCCGAGTGAGTCTGAAAAAGCAACAGAGCCGGAATGGGTGTCGGCTTTTATCTGAAGCTTTTTTGTTTTTAATATAACCCTGTTTCCCGCGCTGCTTACATCAAAGGGCACCCTGCTCCAGCGTTTAATGACTGAAAGGCTTATCTGCGGAAGAATTGTCTTCTCAGGGCTGTGAAGGATGCGGATGATGTTATCCGTGCAAATTACAATCTGCAGGCTGCCTTTTGGGAGCAGTACAGTAACAGAGGAATCATTTCTTTCAAAGCTTTCCTGTGAAAACAGCGAGGCGGAAAGTGCAATCTGAAGAATGACTGCATTAAGAAGAAAGAACCTGTAAGACTTGAATGACATATTAAGATTGCCTGCTTTCTTATGCCGTCAAAATAATTCATCCTAAAGTAAGATGCAACCGCAGAATAGAAGGTTAACAGGCCGGCTTTCTTTCTATTCTCCTATATCTTCATTCCATAAGGCAGGATTTTGTGAAATGAAATTCTTCATCATCTCAACGCACTTCGGCAGGTCCAGAACTTCAACTGTAACCCCTCTGGATGAAAGTAGATCCTCTTCCCCCTTAAATGTCCGGTTCTCGCCAATTATCACTTTAGGTATTCCGTATAAAAGGACAGCGCCTGAGCACATGGAGCACGGGGAAAGCGTGGTGTAAAGGACCGACTTATGGTAAACCTCAGCCTTGAGGCGTCCGGCATTCTCCAGGGCATCCATCTCTGCGTGAAGTATTGCACTATCTTTCTGTATCCTCCTGTTATGCCCCCGCCCAATAATTTTGCCATTATGGACCAGGACTGAACCTATAGGAATTCCCCCTTCTTTGAGACCCAGTCTGGCTTCCTCAATTGCCGCCTTCATGAACTCATCCATTACCCCTCCATGGAAATTATGTAATAAAGTAAAAGCCTTAAAAACGTCGGGTTTTAAGGCTTTTATATGAAGAAATAATCTTTCATTTATTATTTGCGATCCTCTTTATCCTTAAGACCGCCCTGAGCAAAATTGGCCCTAAGCTCCTCAACATTTTTATCCAGAGCAACCAGATGGTCAATAAACTCCGGCACTTCACGTTCGGGCTGGTGTGAAAGTATTGTTTTCATTGAATGCAGCGTCTCCTGAATGCAGGTAACGGCATCAAAAAGTTTTTTGTTAATTTCCTGCTGACTGAGAGCCATATTTCCTCCTTTAGGGTTTGAATAGCATACCCCGGATTTATTTTTCAGTAATTTTCAAATCTGACGGACAACCCCGGATTAAATTTCCCAGGATCAGTTAACTTAGGATATGCATTAAATAATTAAAATTCAATCATTTTCTTTCTTTTTTAGCCCTAAATGCGTTTTCCTTTGGCCATTTTGCTAATTTCAGCCACTTCACAAAAACCATGCATTAAAAACCACAAAATAAGACAATTAATCCTTTGGTACGGAATTGGTGTATTATTAAGAAAATTAGACCATAGGTTTTGAAAATGAACAAATTAATACTTGATACGTTTTTATACGTCACCGATTTTGAACTTAGCTCGTATAGAATTCTGGACAGTTTAAAAAGCTACAACAAAGAATTTAATCATAACAGGTTGTATCCCGGCCTTTCAGAGCTGATAGAGCTGAATCTTAAGTTAAAAGATATAGATGAAAACAACCTTAATGATATCTACATTGAAAACCTGGCAAAGAAAAAAACGATTGACGATCGCCTCATGGTGGAAACCATTGAAGTAACGGATGATTATGTTCAGCAGGTAATAGATCTCATTGAATGGGCAAAACCTCTGGTCAAAGAATCCATTGACGAGGGCAAAATCCTGTACGAATTCGTCAAAAAGAACATTTACATTGAAGAAATTGGCATTGCAGACGCCAGCCGCGAAGAAGGCTACGTGCTTATCCCCGATAACAAACAGTCTATTATCCAGGTGCTGCGCTACGACATTTCCATGATGTCGCATGGCAAAAAATCACAGAGGAAATTAAATACAAGAGTCCTTCAGTCCGTAGACAAAATATTTGTCAACCAGGCCCCAAACGAAGTGATCATGGACCTTTTTGAGCAGTTTGCAGATATGCCCAACTCATCGACCTTTATCTGCACGACAGACCTTGATTTTCCTTTTACTGAGACAATACTTCCAGTGGTCAAAAGAAAACTCATGTCGCGTATGGCAGCATAAGCTGCTGGATTTCAGCCAAAATGGATGGTAATATTGTGCAGCTGTTTAATATTAGCCATTTAGGCGGATGATATTTAAATAAAATACTACAATTTGTCGGTTTTAATTATGGAACGATACTTGGCTAATAATAATAGAGTTTATTTAAGAAGGGATGAATGAAATGGCATACTTAACAATTGACACGTTTTTATATGCAAATGATTTTGAATTAGGCCAGTACAAAGTATTAGGCGGATTAAAGAAATACAACGAAGAATTCCAGAATAAAAACACACATCCATATCTAGCTGAATTAACTTCTCTGGTAAATACATTAATCAGGGTTGAGAAGAAAAGAAGCAAAATCATAGACCTCTTCCCTATTCCTGTTGAGAAAGTGGATGCTGAGAAAAAACAGCTTGTCTTTGAAAATTTCACCCTTTACAACGAAGATATTGAAAGAATATTTGATCTTATCAAATGGGCAATCCCTATGATACATGACGTAATAGATGAAGGCTTATGCGTCAGCAGATCCTTTACAAAAGAGCGTTCATCAGACGTTTTAGTTTAACATAAAAAGAGTTTTAGAGTTATTTTTTATCCTCTCATTTCAATCCCCATAGCAGTAATGATATGGGGGTTTTCTTTTTTAAACCGATTTACAGAAAAACAGGTCTAATAATCAGACAAAAAGAGGGGCATTTCTGAACTTCCGGAAAATATAACTGTTTAAATGATCAGGAATCTTTTAAATTTAAAAAACCCTCATTTTTTATTATCTTTGAATAGCTTAACAGGAAAATCAAATGAACAGAAATAAAATTATTCTTACCGGATTTTTTGTACTTGTCATGATTTCCGCGGTTTTTGCCTACAGACTCTTTTCGGGTAAAAACGGCAAAGATCTTTACTTCGATGTAAAGGGTGACAGCATCCATACTTTCGTTTCTGCTCCGCAGCGCCAGGCGGTAAATGACAAGATTACTTCGTCAAGGAATAATCTCATAACTGAAACAGTTAAAGCCGCCAGCCCGGCTGTTGTTGGTATTAACGTTACAGAAGTAGTCCAGTATCAGGACCCCTGGGCCAGTGACCCATTCTTCAAACAGTTCTTTGGCGACCGGTCCTATAACCAGGAAGTAAAAAGCCTGGGTTCCGGTACTATTATCTCGCCCGACGGCTATATCCTGACAAATGACCACGTGGCAGGAAATGGTGTTAAAATTACTGTTACAATGACAAACGGCAAACATTACAACGCCAGGAAAATAGGGACCGACCCTGCCAGTGACGTATGCCTCCTCAAAATTGACGGGAGTAACCTTCCATACATACCTATGGGAAACTCTGATGATGTACTTACAGGTGAATGGGTTATAGCGCTCGGCAATCCGTTCGGACTTTTTGAAATAAATGACCAGCCTACTGTAACTGTGGGTGTCATAAGCGCTAAGGGAATGAATCTGGAACCCGATAATAACAGATATTACCTGGGCATGCTTCAGACTGATGCAGCAATTAACCGCGGCAACAGCGGAGGACCGCTGGTTAACTCTGTTGGAGAACTGATAGGCATGAATACTCTGATTTTTACTGCAGACGGTTCTACAGGAAACATTGGACTCGGCTTTGCAATTCCGATAAATAAGGCTAAAAGGATCATTTCCGAACTGAAAGAAAAAGGTATGGTAGATAGAAACTTCAAAATCGGGCTTGATGCCCAGACAATTGATGAAGGAATTGCCGATTACTATAAACTTCCAAGCAGCCGCGGCGCCATAATTACAGATGTAAAACGCAATTCACCCGCCGAAAAGGCAGGACTTGAAACGGGTGACATTATAACAGAGGTTGAGGGAAACAAGATAGTAAACCGCGAATCTTTAGTGGGAGTATTCCAGGAATTCCGCACTGGGCAGACCATTAATATTACTATAATCAGAGATAAACAGACATTAAATAAAAAAATGAGGCTGGATAGAGCAGATGATAGAAAGATATACACTCCCCGAAATGGGTAAAATATGGCAGGACGAGTTTAAATACCAGACATGGCTCAAAATTGAGATCCTCGCCTGTGAGGCACGCGCTTCTATGGGAGAAATCCCTCAAAAAGACGTTGAGGTAATAAAGGAAAAAGCCAACTTCGATATTAAAAGAGTCCTTGAAATTGAAGAAACCACAAAGCACGATGTAATAGCTTTCCTTACCAATGTGGCTGAATATGTGGGTCCTGAAGCCAGGCATATTCATTACGGAATGACGAGTTCGGATATCCTGGACACTTCCCTGTCTTACCAGATGAAGACCGCAGGTGAGCTTTTGATGAAAAAACTCCTGGATTTCAAGGCGGTTCTAAAAGAAAGGGCTTTAGAGCACAAAAATACGCTCTGCGTTGGACGCAGTCACGGAATTCATGCCGAACCTACTACAATGGGTTTGAAGTTTGCACTCTGGTTTGAAGAGACTAAACGTAACATTACAAGGCTTGAGGCCGCAATAAAAACAATCAGCGTGGGACAAATTTCAGGTGCCGTAGGAACATTCGAGCACCTGTCGCCTAAAGTTGAAGAGTATGTATGCAATAAAATGGGCCTTGCTCCTGCCCCGGTCTCAACACAGGTAATTCAGAGGGACCGCCATGCTGAGTTCCTGACCACTCTGGCAATAATAGGAACAACTCTGGAAAAAATCTCAATTGAGATCCGCCACCTTCAGAGAACCGAGGTTCTGGAGGCAGAAGAATACTTCTCCAAAGGACAGAAAGGCTCCTCTGCAATGCCGCATAAACGCAATCCAATTACCTCTGAGAGGATCACAGGGCTTTCCAGACTCCTCAGGAGCAACTCCATGGCAGCAATGGAAAACGTTGCCCTCTGGCATGAAAGGGATATCTCACATTCCTCTGTGGAAAGAGTTATAGTACCCGACAGTTGTATAATACTCGATTATATGTTACATTTATCTATAAAACTGATCAAAAACCTTCTTGTATATCCGGAAAATATGCTGAAGAATCTGAATCTGACACGGGGACTTATATTCTCGCAGACCGTACTTCTTAAACTTGTCAGCAAAGGCGCTTCAAGAGAAGAAGCTTACAGACTTGTACAGACTCCGGCTATGGAAGTCTGGGCTGATACGGGCAAAAATCTAAAAAGTGAGCTTTTGAAGTCGGATGAAGTAATGAAGTATTTAAGTGAGAAGGAGCTTTCCGGGATTTTCGACAACCAGTCCACGCTGAAGAATGTAGATTTCATTTTTGGCAGAACCGTTGGAAAAGATTAGCCAGGCATTTTTTCTTATAGAAAAAGTATTATATTATTAAGAGGGATGTTCCCAATCAGCCATTGTAGTGCCAATGTAGTGAAGTTTACATTGGCACTGATGTTTATGAAAGCATAAATTAAAATAAATTCAGTGATGCTTATCCATTTATAAGTGAAATATCTCAGGCATCAGTGATTTCCCATCTTCATTTGAGCCACACCCGTTTATTCTGAATAATTCATGCTTCAATAACTGGCTGAAGGACTGAAACAATGAATATGAGGGCTAAATGGAACAGAATCAAATTGCCAGGGCCTTAAAGGAAAGCGAAGACAGGTACAGGCAGCTGGTTGAATATCTTTCGGACGCTATAATTGTTCATTCAAGCGCCCAGATCTCGTTTATTAATCCCGCGGGGCTGGAGCTCCTGGGAGCCTCATCCATGCAGCAGGTGCATGGCAAAGCCTTCATCAACTTTGTACATCCTTCCGATAGAGAAAACGTCCAGGAGCGATTCAGGAAAGTTATAGTTGACGGCGTTGAAAGCGGCTACTTTGAAGAAAAACTAATAAAGCTGGACGGAACTGAAATATTTGTTGAGACCATACTCTCCCCTTTTACATTTCAGGGCGAATGGGCTATACTTATTGTTACGCACGACATAACCGGCCGGAAACAAACCGAGCAGGCTTTAAGGGAAAGTGAAGAACGCTTTAAGACAATGGTTCAGAATATAAACGGGTATATATACAGCGTTACTTACAAGGGTAAAAAAGCTGTTTCTTCCTACCACAGCCCCAAATGCCTCGTCATAACAGGATATTCGCCAGAAGAATATATGGCAGATTCCGAGCTCTGGATAAAAATGGTTTATAAAGACGACAGGGACCACGTTCAGAGGGTATTTGATTCCCTTAAGGAAAACCCGCAGCAGACGAGAATTGAGCACAGGATAAATCATAAAAACGGCTCAATCAGGTGGATTGAAAATACATATACACTGCAGCTGAACGAAACTGGTGAAATAGAAAGAATGGACGGGTTCATTATAGATATTACTGACCGCAAAATGGCAGAAAATGCACTGCATGAACAGTACTACTTCCTTCAGAGGCTGATAGATACCATTCCAAATCCAATTTTTTACAAAGACACCAACGGGGCTTTCCAGGGCTGCAATATCGCTTATGAAAAATTCGCAGGAGCGGGCCGCTTTGATATTATTGGAAAAACAAGTTTTGACCTGATGCCCATGAACATTGCTCAAAGCGTTCAAAAATATGACGAAGATCTTTACAGACGCCGCGGAGTCCAGATCTATGAAACTGAATATGAAACCCGGGATCATAAGGTTCTTAACCTTATATTGAATAAAGCTCTTTATTTCAATACCGACGGCACTGTTGCAGGACATGTAGGTGTTATACTGGATGTAACAACACTTAAACAAACCCAGGAAGAACTCAGGAAAGCCCTGCAGGAATTACGGGAGATGGAGATTATTATAAATAAGGGGCCTGCAATTGTATTTCTATGGAAAGCAGGTGAAGACTGGCCCGTGGAGTTTGTTTCAGACAATATTAATCAGTTCGGTTATAATGCAAACGAACTTATTTCCGGAAAAATCAAGTTTTCGCAAATAATTCATCCGGACGACCTGCCAAGAATTACCACTGAAATTAATAATTTTACTTCAGAGCATATAAGCGAGTTTAAACAGGACTACAGAATTCTTACGAAAAAAGGCGAAATCCGCTGGGTTGATGACCGTACCTGGATAAGAAAAGATGACAGCGGTAAAGTTACACATTACCAGGGAATTATTATTGATATTACAACCAGAAAGAATGCCGAACAGATGGTGCGTGAAAGCGAGGAACGCTACAGGGCACTCGCTGAAAACTCTTACGACCTGATCAGCGAAATAAGCCAGGAACTTAAGTTCCTTTATCTCAGCCCTAACTTTTTTGATGTTTTGGGATACAAAGCGGCCGAGCTGTTAAATACCAGCATAATGGATCTGGTTCACGAGGATGACGTATCCTCGGCACTTTCAGCATTAAGGCGGGATTCAGGAAGTGCTGCTCTGCGCTTCAGGCACAAAAACGGTGAATGGTACTGGTTTGAAAGCACAGGCAAAAAATTCCGGACTGCGGAGGGTGAAAACAGGGGTGTTATTGTTTCACGCGATATATCCGAACGCAAGCGGCTTGAGCAGCAGATAATTCAAACTGAGAAACTTATGGCCGTCGGTGAAATGTCGGCCATGATTGCACATGAATTCAGGAATGCACTGACCTCAATTAAAATGATACTTCAGCTCCAGGGTGAATCAGAAAACCTGACGACGTCTGAAAAAGAATCCTTCGGGGTAGCAATAAATTCCATTTATCATATGGAATCTGTTGTTCAGCAGCTCTTAAACTTTGCGCATCCGGCACCCATGGAATCGCAGGTTGAGGACCTGAACAGGATTCTTAGCGACTGTCTTCCCTTTATAGACCTTCAGGCTTCAAAAAAATCTATAAGTGTCGTCAAGAAAATCGACCGCAATCTTCCAAAGATGCCTCTGAATGCAGCAGGGCTTAAAGATGCAATTATCAATCTCGTCTTAAATGCCACGCAGGCATTTGATTCCGGCGGCAGCCCTGATAAAAGAAAAATTTCAATTGTCATAAAAACAGTGCTGCTGGACGAGACACTCACAGATTGCGATTTCAGCGCCAGCGGCGAGCATATACTTGTAAAGTATAAAATCCAGGAAAACCACGAGGTCATTCTGGAAAAAGGCAGTCAGTGCGTGCTCATTGAAATTTCAGATAACGGTCCCGGCATTCCCGGAGAAATTCTGGATAAGATCTTTGAGCCATTTTTTACAACTAAAGAAAAGGGTTCCGGCCTCGGGCTTCCGATTGTAAAAAGAACCGTCAATGCACACGGAGGAGTAATTCAGGTCTTCAGCCGTTTAAATGAAGGCACAACCTTCAGGATATACCTGCCGGTTTGAGAATGCAAATGTGATAAAATGACTTAATCAGGAAAAAGATGACTGACAAACCTAAGATACTGATTGCCGACGACGATGAGAAGATTCTTTATGCCTTCATGGAATTGCTGAAGAGAGATAACTACAACGGCCTTGTTGCCAGAAACGGCGAAGAAGCCATGGTGAAATTTTCAGAAGAAAAGCCGGACGTGATATTCCTTGATATAACGATGCCAAAGTTCAACGGGCTCGAAGTATTGGACAGAATTAAGAAAACTGATAACAAGATCCCTGTTATCATTATAACCGGTTTCGGCACCATGCATACAGCTATAAAGGCGATCAAGCAGGGTGCTTTTGAATATCTAACCAAGCCTTTAGACCTTAGCAGAATCAGGTCTGTCATAAAGCAGGCCCTTGCAAGCATACAAAGCTCAGTTGTTACCTTTAAGGGGGAGGACCACTATGATGCACAAATTGTGGAACGCTATGAACTGATCGGAAAAAGTGCCGTAATGCAGGATGTTTATAAACTGATCGGTTCCATATCACTAACTCCCAATAACACTTCAGTTCTCATAAGCGGGGAAAGCGGAACGGGCAAAGAACTTATTGCCCGGGCAATTCATAACAACAGCGAAAACTGCAACGACCCTTTCATTGCAATTAACTGTGCGGCTTTCCCTGAAACTCTCCTTGAATCGGAACTCTTTGGCTACGAAAAAGGTGCTTTCACCGGGGCAATGGACAGAAAGCTCGGAAAATTCGAGATTGCAAGAGAAGGTACAATTTTTCTGGATGAGATAAGCAATCTTTCATTAAATCTTCAGCAGAAGCTCCTGCGAGTAATTCAGAACCGTGAATTTGAACGCGTTGGCGGAAATGAGCTCATTGCCGTAAAGGCAAGGTTTATTGCAGCTACAAACATTGAGATAGTGCCTGAGGTAAAAAAAGGAAACTTCAGGGAGGATCTTTATTACAGGCTAAATGTGGCAGCCGTAACCCTCTCCCCTTTGCGTGAAAGAAAAGAGGATATACCGCTTCTGGCAAACTACTTCCTTTCGAAATACAATTATCAGCTTAAAAAGTCTATAAAGGGTTTTTCAGACGAAGCCATGCAGATGCTTATTTCCTACAATTATCCGGGGAATGTAAGGGAGCTCCAGAATCTTATTGAAAGGGCTGTAATGCTCTCGAAATCGGACATAATACTGCCTGAGATGCTAAGCGAACTAAGCTCAACAGATGGCAGTAAAGGGTTCACGATTCCTATTATAAGCCAGGATTTCAGCAAATCCAAAGAATATATTTTAGGGTTGTTCGAAAAAGAGTTCATTATAAGTCAGTTAATTCAGAATTCGGGAAATGTTTCTAAAGCCGCTCAAAATTCCAGCATGACGCGTCAGAATTTCTTAAGAATGATGCGTAAGCATGATATACACGCCGACCAGTTTCGCAGATAAAATTAAGCACGGGCAAAATTCCGGTACTACAACTCACAGTTTACACATGTGTAAATTCCAATTTTACGTCCCTTAAAAAAAATATATGAAATAACTTGATTTTAGCATCATTTATTATACTTTATTAGTTGGCACGGAAATGTGATACATTTTAGTGTAACGCATTATAATACTAAAGATTACATTAAAGAAGGAGGGCAAATGTCTGTAAGGGAAGATTTCGATTCAGTTTCCCAGGAAGAAACTATTGCTACAAAAGAAACTTCAAAGGGTGATGCCGGGAAAACTGTTTCGGTTGAAAGTGTTCAGGTGAAGCCAAATGTTCTTGTAGTTGATGATGACAAAAAGATTCTGGAAGCATTTAAGTATTTGATGGAATCTGAAAATTGCAACATGATTGGAGCATGCGACGTTGATGAAGTAATGAAGAAGATTCAGAATGTGCATCTGGATTTAATTATCACAGATTTTATGCTGGAATCGAAGTCAAGTATTGAGCTGTTCACGCTGATCAGAAAATCTCAGCCGGAGGTGCCGGTAGTGGTAATGACAGGTTATCCTGAATTGATCAGTGAAAAAGACATCAAAATGTTCGGCGGAAACTATCTGCTTACAAAACCACTGGAATTAGGCAGGCTGCGTAACGTAATAAGAACCTGCTGCAACCCGCTTAAAATAGTATCATACTAGAAAACAAATACTGTTGAATAAAAAAAAGCCGGCATGAACCGGCTTTTTGAATATTATCTAGAAACTGTCGTCTCCCCCGCTGCCGCCTCCGCCAAGCATGCCTCCGAGTATAGAACCGCCAAGTATAGCGCCCCCGATTCCGCCAAGGCCGCCTATGCCGCGTCTTTCTTCTTTCTGCTGGTATGTTGCAGCCGCAAAAATGCGGTCTGCCAGTCTCGAAAACGGCAGGCTCTGCAGATATACTGTGCCGGGACCCGTAAGTCTGACCAGGAAGAGCCCCTCGCCGCCAAAAAGAGCGTTTTTGAAGCCGCCGATAAACTGAATATCGTAATCCACACTTGGAGCCATTGCCACCAGGCAGCCGGTATCAACCCTGAGGGTTTCGCCGGGCTGAAGGTCTCTTTTAATAATTGTGCCTCCGGCATGAATAAATGCCATTCCGTCGCCTTCAAGCCTCTGAAGAATAAAACCTTCACCACCAAAGAGACCAGCACCCATTCTTTTGGTAAATTCCACCCCTATTTCAATTCCCTTGGCTGCACACAGGAATCCGTCTTTCTGGCAGATGAATTTCCCTCCAAGTGAGCTTAAGTCCAGAGGAATTATTTTGCCGGGATACGGAGCTCCAAGGGTTATATGTTTTTTACTGCGGCCATTATTCAGAAAAGTAGTAATAAAGAAGCTTTCGCCGGTAACCATTCTCTTAAAGCCGCTGAAAAGGCCTCCACCGGTGGAAGTCTGCATTTCAATGCCGTCTTCCATGAACATCATGGCACCAACTTCGGCACGGACACCCTCTCCCGGATCGAGTTCCACTTCAACTACCTGGATATCATCCCCGATAATTTTATAGTCAATTACATCAGCCATTTTTATCTCCAATCATTTATAACAGCCTTCGAAGAGTATTTAATTAATAAATGCCCGTCTAACCATAAAGAATCAGACGGGCATTGTAACTTAGAAACAGAATTACTTTTCAGAGAATCAGATTTCGAACTTAATTCCCTGAGCCAGAGGCAGATCAGTACCGTAGTTAATGGTGTTTGTCTGGCGTCTCATGTAAGCCTTCCAGGCATCGGAGCCGGATTCACGGCCGCCGCCTGTTTCCTTTTCACCTCCGAAAGCCCCGCCTATTTCGGCACCTGAAGTACCAATATTGACGTTTGCAATTCCGCAGTCGGAACCAGCAGCCGAAAGGAATGCTTCAGCTTCTCGCAGGTTATTTGTAAAAATTGCAGAAGACAAGCCCTGAACAACACCATTCTGGAGTTCAATTGCGTTAGTAACATCACCTGAATACTTGATAAGGTAGAGTATAGGGGCAAATGTTTCTTCCTGAACAATACTGAAGCTGTTTTCTGCTTCGACTATAGCAGGCACCACGTAGCAGCCGGACTCGTAGCCTTCGCCTGAAAGCACCTGTCCGCCGTGGATTATTTTTGCGCCCTCTTTTTCTGCCGTTTCAAGAGCCTTGGTAAACATTGTAACGGCAGATTTATCAATAAGCGGACCGACGTGATTTTTCTCTTCAAGCGGGTTGCCTATTTTAAGCCCGCTGTATGCTTTAAGCAGCGATTCCTTTACCTTGTTATAGATCGATTCATGAATAACAAGCCGGCGTGTAGTTGTGCAGCGCTGTCCTGCTGTACCTACAGCACCAAAGACAACTGCAGGCATAGCCATCTTCAGATCGGCATCAGGAGTCATGATAATAGCGTTGTTTCCGCCAAGCTCAAGAATAGCTTTTCCGAAGCGTTTTGCAATTACTTCAGATGCGTGCTGTCCGACGGCAGTTGAACCTGTAATTGAAATTAGCGGAACCCTTTTATCCTTCAGCATCATTTCACCAATGGTTGCTCCGCGTCCGATGACAAGGGAGAAGATGCCTTCGGGGAGATTATTTTCCTTTATTACTTCACCAATAATATTCTGGCATGCAATTGCCGTCAGCGGAGTCTTTGATGATGGCTTCCAGAGGTTAACATCACCGCAGACAGCAGCAAGCATAGAGTTCCATGACCACACGGCTACAGGGAAATTGAAGGCTGATACGATGCCCACAATGCCAAGGGGATGATACTGGTCGTACATCCTGTGGTTCGGCCTTTCCGAATGCATTGTAAAGCCGTAGAGCTGGCGCGACTGCCCGAGAGCGAAATCGCAGATATCGATCATTTCCTGGACTTCTCCAAGGCCTTCCTGAAGAGATTTACCCATTTCATAGGAAACAAGAGTTCCCAAGGGCTGTTTGTACTTTCGCAGCTTGAGGCCTACCTGGCGTACAATTTCCCCTCTTTTAGGAGCAGGAACCTTTCTCCAAACCTTAAAGGCTTCATATGCAGTTGCAACAACAGATTCATAATCCTTTTCAGATGACTGATAGACCGAGCCAATAAATTCACCGGTTGCAGGGGAAAATATCTTTAATTCGCCCTGATCGGTAGTTTCATTCCATTTTAATCCGCTTGAAGAACCGAAATTCTTTTCTTTGATTCCAAGGACCTTCAGAAAATCCAGGTTAGTCTCTGTTTCTTTTAACACTTCCATAAAACTCCTCCAAGGACAGAATGTTTAACAATTGATTTATAGGTAAGATTTGTTTTCAGGACAACATAATCAATAAATTTTAATTTACAAAGTCTAAGTAATATAACACAAAAAGTCAACCAGATTCAGGTTAAAAGAAATGTCAGAAATCTCTATATCATTTTATTTCTTCCAAAATATTTATAATATTATTTAATAAGGGAATTTACCGATGACAACAAGGGGTTTTGTTCTTTTTCTGACACTCCCGGGGATTATGGTACTGGCTTTTCTTCTGTTATTTAATCCTTGAGCAAAAGGCACTTAAAGGATGCACTCTGCGGGGAAAATACTCCACTCAGCCTCTTTTCAGGTAATCTCTTATCAGCAGAAAAGTAACAGCAACAGAAATCAGGAACATTATTACGCCCCATCCCATAGCAGAGATATGGGTCGAAGCGGCCAGAACGCCTGCATCTGTATGGTGTGAACCTGAGGTAAGAAGATCTTCCTTAATATCAATTATTACATAAAGGCAGCTCATGATGCCGATTGTCCTGAGGAGAAAGAAATGCAGAAAGTTCGGCAGGAACCTGGGTGAAAGGAAGAAAAGAACGCAAAAGCCCAGAGTAAAAAGGATGCCGAAAATGGTTTTAATATAAAAGATTACCAGAAGCAGAAATACAAGGGAGAGAACATTACAGACAGCGCTGCTGAACCTGAAATTTTTAGTGGAGGCAAATATGAGGGCTCCCAAAAGTGCGCTTCCGATATATCCTGCCGGGGCGATAAAAAGAGGGTTCCCGCCCTTTGCGATACAGGCACCTCCAAGCTGGTAGGTGATCTGCATTTCAATTATTCTGCCTCCGGTCAGCAGTGTCATAACACCGTGAGAGGATTCATGCAGGAGTACCACGAGCAGTTTGACCGGAAAAGTAAAGAAAGAATTCCAGTAGAAAAAAGCTGCAATTACAACAGCCGTCAAAAGCAGAATTTCCGTTAATTTCTTTCCTTTTGAAGAGAGTCTGAACGCCATAGGTATTTCTTCATAAAATTATTAATGCGGTGTGAAAGTTAAGGCCGGAAGCGGAAGAAGACAAGAACTATTTTTTGTTTTTTCTTGAAAAAGAAGATTAAGTTATTTAATTTAATGATAGTTATTTGATTGTTATGCGAGCGTAACTCAGTTGGTAGAGTGTCAGCTTCCCAAGCTGAATGTCGCGGGTTCGATCCCCGTCGCTCGCTCCAGTAAAGAAAAATAGTAAAAAACTATTTGCATTTTGTGCAGGAGAGGCTTATATTTAAGTCTCACTTTTTGAAATACTGATACGGGAGCTTAGCTCAGCTGGTTCAGAGCACCTGCCTTACAAGCAGGGGGTCATTGGTTCGAATCCATTAGCTCCCACTACAAAAGACGCGAAAACAGCGCAAAATCAAAGCCTCGGACTTCCGGGGCTTTGTCATTTTGTTAGACTGCACTCGAATTGCACTCGAAATAACATTCCCAAAAACTACCATTAACACAAAGAGAAAATCTGGCTTAAAGATTTTTCTTGACAGAAAAAAATAATTACCCTATCTTACACCGTCAGACTGTTTACAAGAATTACTTTATCGTCCCTTTTGTTTTTAATAACCTGGGAGTAAATATGAAATCTTGTGCTTTTCTACTGGTCTTTTTTCTTATTTTCTTATCAATAGCTACAGAAGCTCAGATTCAGGCTGATACGACACACCATTACCCCGCAATTGACACATCTGACTTTTTCCCAATGCAAATTGGCAATTATTGGGAGTATAAATCCTCTACTGCGCAAGGAGATAGCTGTTGGAAAATTACTATCGTAGGTGACACACTAATGCCTAACGGCAAGCGTTATTTTCAATTCCATCTGAAATCTTTTGGTGTATATGGTTCCGACTATATAAACTGGTTCTACAGGAAAGATTCAAATGATGTTTATATTTCAGGAGGTCCTGGTTGTAATACTACGTATGAATATAAAATCTTTGATTTAACCCCGGGCTTAAAAGATTCTACTGTGTGGGAAACGTGCAGATATCCCTACTTTGAAAAGCCGCTGGGAAGAGGTGTTCGCATATCTTATAATTACAGTTATTCCGATTGGTATCCGCAACCTGTTGAAGCAAGGTTTTTTGTGGATGTAACGTTTGACTCATTATTTAAGATTACAAAGTGGGGGCCTTCTGATGCTTCTGAACACATTATTCTAGTAAAAGGGATTGGGATGGTATATAAAGGTTGGGTTTCCGATGAGCACCCCTATTACCTAGAGGGAGCGATAATCAACGGTAAAAAATTCGGGACAATCACATCCGTCGAGCATGAGAAAAGCATTATTCCAAGTTCAATGAATATCCAGGCGTACCCAAACCCTTTTAATTCTACAGTCAACTTAAATATCGAACTAAAGAGTGCTGGAATGACCGAGCTAATGGTTTTCAACATCTTGGGACAAAAAGTAGCCACTATTTTCGAGGATTATAAACCTTCCGGCAATTTCAAGTTCTCTTTCAACGCAGACAACCTAAGCAGTGGAGTTTATTTTGTTCTGCTGAAACAGGGCAGGTTCTTCTGCAAAGAAAAAATAATTTTGTTGAAGTAATAAGGACTGCAGTAATCCCTTATCAATTACCCAGCTTAAAAAGATTTTCTTGACAGAATAATATAAATACATTATCTTAAATCAAAAAGAGACAAATAAGTATCCTATCGACAAACGAATTGCTATAACCTGACTTCGTTGACCAACCTTCATTGATTTGAAAAGTTCAGATTGACCGAACTTAAAGGTGCCACAATTTTAAAGAACTATAAACTTACTTTCCGCGCGGATCTTTAAATAGTGGAGTCTATTTTTGCTTTAAAAACAGATAGGCTGATCCGCAAAGAAAAATAATTTTATTTTGGGAGGTCTTATGAACGTGCTGAAATTGGTTACGATCCTGGTTCTATTTGCCCTTAGCAGTTTAAGTGCCCAATTCGAATACCCATGTGGTACTAAATTAGGCAATACGGGACAAACTGGGTTTACTGTATCCTCATCTAATCTCCCTACTTCGCCAGCTATGTGGAGGGACGGATATGAGAAAACATCAAAAAACGAATTAAAAGTTCTTGTGGTTTTTGTCAGGTTCAAAGATGACATAAATAGCACTTCAGCCTGGGACAATCCTGCCGTACTACCTTACTGGGCTCAAACTATAGTTGATCCGAATGTCACAGCAATTGGTTCTCATCCAGGAAATCTTAGCGATTACCTCAGCCTGGCATCAGGAGGAGATAGATATGGAAACATTGGACGTTTCAAAGTATATGGAGATGTGAAATACGTTGTAACCAGCCTGAATAGGAATGACTACACAGACGATTACCAATACTATAAGGAAGAAAAGGTAATGAGGGAAGTAATGAGCACCCTTGATGCTAGTCCGTCCTCGTCGAATGTTCTTTACGGCAGTGGGGATGTTAATTTCGCACAGTATGATAACTGGACATTTCAGAGTGGAGGTCTATATTATACGCACGTTTATAATCCCTCAGTGAAAGATAATAAAGTTGACCACATTTTCGTCGTATTTAGAGGAGGACCACTGGACGGGGGCCGCTATGGAGGAGAAAAGAGTTTGACTCTCTATAATACTTTTACTACTAATGAAGGGAAACAGATTGACAATGGCTCTGGGTGTCGGACATTTTATGCAGAAAATGGCAATGTAGTTCCAAATATGGCGCATGAATATCTCCATTACTGTTTTGCCGGTGCACATTGGGATGATGATGCAAATCCATGGCGGGATGACCCAAGAAATCCATACCCTCAACCACTCTATAATAAAGGCAGATTAAATTCGTTTGCTTTAGAATGCTGCATAGGGGCGGGATTTGTAAGTACATACGAAAAATACAGAATGGGCTGGCTTGACCCCATTATTGTAACTACTCCAATGTCCTCTTTAGTGTTATATGATTCTCACCGTTTTAATCAAGCTGTAATGATTCCTTTGGCTTATGACACATACGGACGGTACAAAGAATATTATTGGATAGAAAATTATGTCACCCCATCCGAAAGTCCAGAAGCCAATCCTTACTTGACCAGGGGGCTCTATAATGAGACCTTTACACATGGTCTGTTAGTGTACCACATAAAAGAGGAAAATTGGGAATATGCAACGGCGAATAATGTGTCCATTATCTGCGCAGACGGTAACTGGTCATGGAAATTATCTACGGGTGCATCAACCCCGACTGATTTCAGAGACGATAAAATAGCAAAAGATTACCCTACATTTTACACGGGGTTCAGTGAAAGAGATTACATCAAGTTGAATGTGGGCGGCATCGTGCGGGATTACCGAACTCTTATCCACGACTCAGACCCCGCAACCGAAACTACCAAACCCGACCAAATATACTGGCGTTATAATGAGAATGCATGGCTCGGACAGAATGACGATTTCTTTAAGGAGGGCTATGCTGATGTCTTTGACAAGTACAGCAATCCTGCTGCCTATCATGCAGACGGCACTCCGACTAATGTAGGATTTCAGATAGTTAGTTGGAACTCGACCAATAAATCCTATACGTTAGACATAAAGACAACTGAAAATGGAGTAAATGCCCTGCGCCCTGCAAAACCGGAGGGTTTAACGATTAATTATAGTGGAGTCCATCCGGTACTAACCTGGTACTCGCTTTGTACAGATCCTGCTTACTTCGATGGATTTAAGATTTACAGAAAACAAAGTATGTACAACACATGGTCTTGCATTGCAACTGTAGGACCAGGCGTTACGTCCTATACAGACTCCCACGTGTATCACAGTGGCCCGTATAGTTTTACTTACTATGTTACAGCCCTAAAGGGTACACTGGAGTCTATACCATCAAACCAGGCGGGAGTTTCGCAATCTTATCTAAATAAAGACGGTGCCGATAGTACCAAAGCCAAGACAGAAGCAAAAATTATCTCGGATAAACTCTTGCAAAATTTCCCCAATCCTTTTAATCCGACTACCAGTATCTACTACACAGTAAAGTCTGACAGCAAAGTAATTCTGCAGGTCTTTGACATTTTAGGAAATAAGGTGGCAGAACTTGTAAATGAGGTGAAGCCTGCCGGAGAATATACTGCCTCATTCAACGGCAGTAGTCTTCCGAGCGGAATGTATATTTACAAATTACAGTGCGGCAGCTACTCTGAAACAAGGAAGATGTTATTGATGAAATAATGATTGCTGAGTAAATGAGTAAAAGGTAGGGGCTTTTTTCTTAAGCCCCTGCCTTTTGAGTTTTTACCAACCATAAGTAAGTCCTGCCCCAAGCTGAAAACCCATTTTCTGCGCGTTAAACTGGTAGCCGTAGCCAGCATACACGCTTAGACCAAATCCACTCTTAAACTGAATCCCTGGCACCTCAACCTCCTTCTGCACAACTTTCTCCTGGATATGATAGCTGAACTTAAATTCATCAATCGGGTCAAGATAGTACCGGGCCATGAACCAGCTTGAATCCTGCCATATGGTGTCGCTCTCAACGTAAAACATTGTAGTTCCTGCTGGAAAGTATAAAGTGTCTGTATGTTTAATGATAGTCGTATCATGCTTAGTCGGGACTGTGTTATGGTTTGCTGCAGTTACCGTGTCATGTACAACATAGGGAACCGGAACCTCAACGTAAGTTGTGTCCGGCAGCAATGGGTTCTCCGGCGTAGGCCGGGGGCTTAAAGTGGCCATAACAACAATAAGGGCAATCATACAGGCCACAAATACTATAGCAACAAGCGTGTTACTCTTCATTGACTGTTCCTTTGTCATAAAAGCATAATGTTTATAAGGTTTATAATCGTAACAATTAGAAAGAGGGCCAGTAGGCCCCCTATGCAGAAAGATAAGTCAAGTTTCATATACCGTCTTCCCCCTTGTCGTTGAGCCTTAAGCACTCTGCCAGGCCAGCCGAGCAGCCTTCGCAGTTACCGACGCACTTCTCCACGCTGTTTAACTTATATTTAGCCGGAACCCATAAGGTCTGCTGCTCCTGGGGCTTCCCGGTATCAATAACCACAACGCCGTCCTGGTAGCCCTGGCATACCTTAAAATCCAATCCCTTGAAATGGATATTGCTTTCGGCAAAATATTTTAAGAGGTCGTAGCTCTGCAGCGTTTCTTTATTTAAGAGCAAAGTGCAAAAAGGGATTTCAGTAACGCACTCGATTGCATTTACCGCCTTCTCCCAGGCTTTATGAAGACCTATACTGTCCGGGGGTAAATGAGGGTCGCATTTAATCTTGAAGCCGCAGGCTTCTATTTCCATTTCATTCTCCCCTATGCCCTCTGTGCGCTTGAATAAATGGTCTTTAGTCTCCGAGAGAGTCCCGAAGGCCGTGTCGTAATACGCAAAATCTGAATCTTCTTTAATCTCTTCCGGGTTGACTTTCTTAAAGCCTTTAAGGGGCTTCGGAAGGTCGTCGAGCTCCGAGGGGAGTATATGTAAATTGACTCTTTCGAGCGTATCTATCGCACAGGCGAAGTTCCAGAGAGCCGCCGCCAGGTGGTCTTCGTCGTCCAGGCCGGAGAGGGCCTCCAAAGCGTGCCTAATACCACTATCCAAAAACTTTGAGACCGGAATACCTTTCTCCCAATTCCTATCATTATATTTTTTGGCACCGCGCTCCAAGTGACGGGCCAGTCTCATTAAAGCAAATACCTGGTATAAATCAGTGCGGCCTTTGCCCTCCGCACAGTCACGAACTGCACCAGTCGAAAACTGGCGTCTTGTTCCAGAGTCATGCAAAGTGTTAATCATCTAATAATTCCTTAGCTTTGTCAATCAATTCGTTATTTTTCTTTATTACTTCATCAAGCGGCGCCTTGCCCTTTAAGAAGTCTTCTTCGGCTTTCTCTTCCTCGTTAAGAACGTTAAGGACTTCCCTGGCGCCCTTGTCCAGTAAAACACTGACCCTTCTTTCCATACTTCCGAACTTAAGGCTATAGTGTTTGTGTCCCTCTTCGTGCTCCGGGGGCGTTACCTCATTGACCTCAATGCCGGACTGCATGAGCAAGAAGAAGTCTTTTTCCGATATACATTCAGGTACGAACTTAAATAATAACTGAATCATAGCACCTGTATTGCTCAACGAGTTCATAGTGTCCTCCTTCTTAGGCATATAAATGATATTATGAGAATATTTTAGCAATAAAATGAAACCAGGCTGAAAGAGCCCACCGAATAATAGAATAGTTTACTGCAGTACCGATTTTGTTTTACGCAACGTTCAAAGTAAAAAAGTCCATTTGCAACTCCTTTCTCCCCTTGCGAAATAACAAATTGGTATAATGAAGCGTTTAGTGAAGTGCGAACCTAAACTCATTACACCAGTATGGTAATACTTCAGAAATTCAGAGTCCAGTAAAAAATAAAACACTATTCTTTATAAGGCTTCCTTTAATGGGACATTTTATCGTCAATGTTCCCGGTCACAATTTCAGGCTGCTTCTCTCAAAAAATTATGCGTTTCATAATACTTCATATCAAAGAACGGGAAGAACTCACACTTGCAGCGGTTTATGGCGCCGTCAATTCCCTGCTGGAATTCCAAGATGCCGCCTCCAACGTGGGCTGCAATTTTCTTCTTTCTCATAAACGTTGACTGGTCTTGTGTCGTGCCCATTTGTAAGACCCAGCAGTTCCTATAGTAAAAGAAATCGAACTTGTGGTAGTGGCCGATTAAGAGCATTTGAGGCTTATGGCCGCCACTAAAACTTTCAACTAACTTCTGCGGAGTATATGATAAAGCGTATGCCGTACCGCCTCCTGCGTGCATGAGCTTCATAATGGCGCTCCCATTACGGGCCTTGAATTCAATATCGGCCTCCACGTAGCCCAAATAGTGCAGGTCTGTACGTCCTGCCTTCTGTGCTTTGAGCTCCGCATACTCACCGATATTTATGCACTCACGCTGGGCATACCAGCCTTCATGGTCGTCTCCGGCTACGAAATGAGTCGTAATCCCCTGACGCCTGGGGTAATGATTAACGAAGTATTCAATCTGGTTGGTCATGCCGAAAACGTGGATTTCATTTTTATTGAATTTGGCTTCTCCGTCAATCCAGTTGCCTCCGTTATAAACGTCGTGGATTCCCTCCTTCTCAAATATATCATAAAGAGCCTCCAGAACGTCGAGCCTCTCCTTGTTGCTCCCCAGGTGGTTGTCCGAGACAAAGCCTATGCGGTATGTTTCATTTTCAAATTTAGAGGTATCAACAACCTTGTGGGCCCCTTCGGTGAATATATTAGAAAGGCCCACCGTGCCCTGTGCCAAAGTGACGTTGTACTTCTCCTGCTGCAGCACGGACAAAACCTGCTCTATCCTGTAGGGCGGCAGGGAAAATTTATTTGATAATTGAATTAAGGTTTGAGGGGTTCTAAGTTCTTTTAATATCTCTTCTTTCAGCCTTATCTCCCGTTCGGCCTCTGGAAGAGTAAATATCTTTCGCGGCCTTCCTGGGCCACGCTTCTGTTCTATAGCTTCCATATAATCATATCCTTATCTGTTCGTTTAATCTGTTTTCCCAGCCGTGAAGGTAACGGGTCTTCTTATGATTAAGAAGTGTCAGAATTACGTAAAATGAATTTAATACGTCACGGTAGGTCTCATAGAACTTAGGGTCAGAGGCAAGCGTAACTTCCAGGGCTCTAAGCGTCACCTGGCCGAACTGTCCGTCAATTACAACCTGCGGTAAATCGTAGAAATGCCTTAAAGTCGTCTGTAAAACTGACACGGCTACTTCGACGCCCATATTTACGCCTGTGTCGAAGAGCCGTATCATTACCACTTTATTCGGTATCTGTTCATAGAGGGGATTCCAGAAGTCGTTATAATAAATCATCTTTGCCCCTTCGCGCGTCAAATGTTTTATGTCAACCTGGGGGTAACTTCTTTTTGATATTCCCCAGTTGGTTTCTCCCCCACTGTCTTTGGGGTCGTTGACATATCCCTTCTCGCGTTCCAGCGTGAAGTCAACGGCTTTTATGAACCAGTACGGATACTGCATTTTAATCCCTCGTTATATAAGTAGTCGAAGCCTGTACCTGGTCATTGGCCTGGGAAACATTGACGCCAGAGAAAGTACCGTTGTAAGTGCCTGCGTTTGTAAACATTGCAGCATCATCACTTCCGGCCCACTTCATGTGCAGGTCAATCACGGGCACGCCTCCGGTATAACTCTTTGGAATACCTGCAGCAAAGTATTGCGCGGCGTCAAAATCACTCAATGCCAAATTGTCAAAACGGACGTACTGGATTTCACCGATTTGGCCGCCGTAGGGGGTATCACCCCAAACGTCCTTGCCTATGATAATCTGACTGTTCGGCCAGCCCATTTCAGCAATCGGGAAGGTGTAGTTGTCAACGTTCACCCCGTCAATATAGAGCTTCATTGCGGTGCCGGAATATACGAAGGTCGCCAGGTGCCAGTTGGTATCGGAAATACTGTTGTTGCTAAGTGAATGATAAAACTGCGAATAAATCGTTGCATAGAGCGTTGCAGTGCCGAAGAATCCGACGTCAATGCCGTAATCGTCCACCCCGGCGTTGTCAACAACCGCACTAAAGAGCAGGAAGTTCTTTGTAGGAGTGCCGGATAACTTAAACCATACCGACAATGCAAAGTCCTGCTTCTTGACCAGCCTGAATAAATCCATGTATGCGCTGCAGGCTTTGGAAAACCATATCTTTATCGGCTGGTTGACCGTCGAGGCCGTGGCAGAAAAGACGCTCCTGACTGAATTAAAAGCGTTCTGCGTAAGAGTTATTGAGCCAGTCTTGTCGCCTATAGACCAGTTCAGTGTGACGTCTGCCGTATCGGGATAACACTGGAAATGAAAGGCGTACTGGTCGCCCGAATTAAGAGCCGTAATTGCGCTTGAAGGGAGCGATATAAAGTTCGTCGTAGAATCCCCGGCGCCCGTGACTGTAGCCCTTAGACTATAAGCGCCTTTCTTCGGGTTGGAACTTGAACGCGCTGCAGCGTGGTTGCCGCCTGTAGCCCATGAGAAGCCCGTGGCCTGTTCAAAGTTCCAGTTGTTATGATTGGTAATCTGGTTTGTAGTGGAAGTAACGTCCAGGCAGTTTACGTAACGGTAAACCCTTATTTCGCTGACCACGACGTTGCAGGCTGCGTTGCGTACCAAAAACAGGTTGCCGTCGGTGCCGTCGCAGTAAGAATCAATGATTTTTGTGCCCGTGGAGTTAATGACGTTTGCACTGCCGGAGCCTCCAAGCTGGACTTTAATGGAGCCGGAATTAACCGTAACTTCAACCTCGACAAGATAACGCTCTCCCACGGTCAGTATGTTCTGGCTTACGCCCATTGTGGCGCCGTCGGAAACGATATGGATTGCGTCTGCCGGAGATTCCTCAATGTAGTTGGTGCCGTTTGAAGTGCCCTGCTTCGTCCAGGAGTTCGGGATTCCTGCAGTCCAGTCCACAAAAGAGTTATTGGCCGCAAGCTGCGTGGACTTGTAGTTGTGTGGCGCGGTCACGTATTCATCTGTGCCGTTCAAGTCCAAAGCGTAGCCGAAGCGTGTACCCGAAGGGGGCTTCGGGGCCCCCTTCTTTGAGAGCCTTGATAAATTAGAGCTTAAGCCTAATCTTAACATTTTATACTCCCTTAATGCCTAAAATGGCACCGCTGTGGATTCTGACTGCCGTAAATATACCGTAAAGGACTGTACCTGCAGGAACCGTAATGCAGTTATTGGCGTCTGCGGCGTCTGCAAGTTTAGCTGCAGCAAGGGCATTATCTGTACGGCTTGCGTCAGTCAGTGTATGAAATTTTGTGTCCGTAAGGACAATAATCGCACGGAGCTTAAGACCTGAAAACGCCTGGGTATTGTCGGATATAAAATGAGTACCCATGCCTGCGAATCCCAGGTTTAAGGCTTCCTGTTCATTAAGGTCAAATAATCCCATTGCTTTTTCTCTGTTTAATAATTAGTGTTATTTTTTGAATTCGTCGGGAGATAAGAACGCGAGCTTGCCCGACTCCAAGAGCGATATGACAATGCCGACTACTATGGCCGCTATGGACGCCAGTGTGATTTCAGCGTCACCCTGGGAAACTCCGAAGGAAAGAAATACGCCGCCAACGATTTTTAAGAGCCAGCGTACAATCATGCCGACCAGAAGAGATTTCTTACTTTTCAGGACGGTAACAAGAAAATCCTTAACCTGCTGTAACATGGTACTATTCCTTTTGTTTATTTGTGTTTTCTATGTACTCTATGCCCTGCTGGGTCATAAAATGTCGCAGGTTGAATTTGATTTCAATTAAGAGCTCACGGTTGGACTGGTTGGAAGACTTTAATTTTGATACCTCGTCCTGGACTGTAGCCAGTTTTACGTCAACCTGGCTTTTCCAGACAAAGGGGTAAGCAACTGATACCATAAGCGTCAGAAGTACTGCAAGGAGTGTCACAATTAAATGCAGTTTCTTCATACTGAAAACATATCCGTTCTGCATCATTTCACCATACAAGCAAGTTTAAGAGTACAGTATTTTCGTTGGGTAATATAGTAACTAAAAACTTTTTGCGACACACTTCGGAAGTGGAGGGGAAGTTACCTTCCCCCTCTTGAACCTCTGCCGCCCGACCTTCCTCCCTGGCCAGAAGAGTCCTTCTTCGGGAATATGGTTATTGTTGCCTCATTTGCAGCGTCGAAACCAGTGGCGAATTTGGTAAGTCTTGAAGCCGCACCCAGGCCCGGAAGAACGTTCATTAACCACTGTATTCCGGTTTTCGTTATGCCACGCTTGTTAAAGTTCCCGAACAAGAATAAGTCAACGTCAGGAATTAAAGGATTTGTAAATGTCCCGGTTCCTGGCAATGGGTTAATATCCCTGGCCACCTGGACTGCATACTTACCTGGGGTTTTCTTATCCTTTTCATCACGTTCTTTCCCTGTAGTAAGTCTGTGAACATAATTGGCCAGCGTATCACTGATAAAGCTAAACGTAAATGCTATGGCAGCACCTTTCATAAAGTATTTGGCCCAGCGTGCAGCAAGAGCCGCACGGTCGCCTGACAAGGGTTCCAGTTCCTTAATGATTGAGTTCAGTTCTTTCTCCTGCCCCTTAAGGTAGTCAACGTATTCCTGAATGAATTTCTTTTCAACGCCTAAGTTGACACCAGGCTCTTTGGCTAACTGCTTATTTAGGACTTCCAGGTTCTTCCTGTAGTATTCAACGGCGTACAAGGTTTCAACTGGCTTTGCCTCCGGGCTTACACCACGGCGCAAAATAGTCTGTGCTCTTAAACCTTCTGCGCCTTCAAGCGGCTTAAAGAGCGTTTGAGCAAGTAGCTGAATCTGCCCGAACTTAAACCTTGTGAACATACCGTAAACCCTTGCTGCAGGTGCGTCATAAAAGAAAGGACGGTAAGCAGCAGAAGGATTTATCTGTGTACGGCTCGATAAATCAACGCCTTCACGCACGGCCAGTTCAAATGTCTTCTGGTCTTTTAAGACCTCGTTTATAGCCTTAAAGTCTTCCATGCCTTTAGCTTTCAACTCTTTGAATTTGCTTGTTTTTACGGCATGGTTTATGACGCCTCCAAGTTCAGTGTATTTCCAGTTGGTTTTCTCTTCGTACTGGAAGAAGTCTGTGTCACCCACCTTCTCTGCCGCCTTCCCCAGTTTCGTATGGGCCTTAAGAGGGCTTTTGGCAAGCTCTGTATAGTAAAGACTTGTACGCTTGATTTCCGCCATTGCATCAGCAAGTTCACCTGTCAGTTCATGGGAAGAATAAGCCTTGTCTGTAAGAGCAATTGCTTCTTTTGTCATAAACATACGCCCCAACTCTTTTTGAAGACCGTTCTGCGTACCACTCTTTAAGTTGTTCCAAAGAAGAGCGCGGTAAACCGTATTGCGTGCCTTCTCGATTACTTTCATTATCTTGCCGGAAGCAATCTCCGGGTTCAAGACTGAATCCATGTATCTCATTGCAAGCTGTGTCGAAGGCTTTCCACCTACCTCCGGCATATCCTTTAAGAAATCTGTGTAGTAATAATCCACCAGGTCTTTGAAGGACAATGCCTTCGTAACGCTGTGAGCGTAGGTATCCATAACGTGCAGCAAGTCCATATCCAAAGGCATATTGGCCCCTTTACGGACTTTAGTAAAGCGACTGTCAGAAGAGATAAAATGAGCAAGGCTTCTGTAGTCAACGTTCTCCGGCAGCTTTAAGTCACTTAAGATTGCTTCGAATTCGTTCGCGTTCATTATATGAGTGAAGTAGTCTTCCAAAACCGGGAATCCAGCTTTTTCCAACTCACCTTTGAAGTAGTCATAGAACTTCACGGCGCGGTCATAAATCTGCGATTCCATTTCAGTCTTGATGTACTTCGTCGAGTTGGCTCTATCTTCCAAAGCCTGAATTACATTGCGTCCCATTTGATTAAACTGCAGGAATCCTGTCTTTTCACGGAGCTCTTTTAAGGGGCTTATAAACTCGTCATAAACATTTTTCAGTATATGCTCGCGCTTATAGTCACCGTTAATGGCACGCATGGCCAGTTCACCGCCAGCCTTCTTGTATTTCTTTACAATGTAGCCCACCTTCTCAATCAGCTTGAAATTGTCCTGGGCTTTATTTGCTGTCATTACCTTGTGGCTTCCTAAGTATTCCTCCATTGCGCGGCGAACTTTCTCCTGCTGGGCTTTATCCAGGTTTTTAGAAATAACCCTGTCAGCAATCTCGGCACGGACTTCCTGCTGCAAGAGGGTAGCTTCCTCCGGCTTTTCCTTCTTGGCTTCTTTTTGCACGGCAGACCAGATAACTCTAAGGTGCGGCCTTATGGCATCACCAAACTCCCTGGCCATTTCTCTCGACCAGTCAGTAAAGCGGTCAACTCCACGGGCCATATAGTCGCGTCCTACAATCACGTAGTCTTTCATTATCACCGGGTCAAGCCCTCCAACGCCAGCGCCTAATTTATTCAGGTTTTCAATCCCACGCTTTTGTATATCAGTCCTTGCCTCGTCTGCAGCTTCCATGAGCTTGATTCTTTTCTGAACGTGACGGAGACGCTTTTTCATATCGTGCAAAGTCTCTTCTGCCGTAAAGGGGTCGTCCAAAGCCTCGACGTACTTTTCCTGCCAATGCTTCTCGGCACGTTTCAATTTTTCCATTTCAGGACTTAACTTTGTCTCTACCTTCGGTGCCTCGGCTTTTGACTTTGCCTGGGCTTTAGGCTTCGGCATAGCTTCATAAAGCTCCTTCATTTCAGCACGGCTCATGGGGCGTTCCCCGTGCGTGGCATGGAACTTTCCAACCTCGCGGTCGGCTGGTATTACTCCGCGCGAAACCTTCTCATAGCGCCCACTGTTACCGTGGAGCTCTGACAAAGTTTCACCTTTTGTCAGGTGGTCATAGATGATACCTTTTAAGCGTTCAACGTAAGTGCCTTCGTCACCAACCCCTGTTGCAATTTTCTCCAAAGCCTTCTTAACACGGTCAGACTTCTCACCCATATTCCTGTACCACTCCGGGAAGTTGTCTATTGTAAAAGAGCCTGTGGAGTTTACAACCTCGTCACCGTTACCAACGTTGTCACGCTGGAAGGTTGCACCCTGGTGCTCGACCGAGGACTCTTCAAGCTCTGCCAACTTCTCTTTAGCATTAGCCTGCATTTTCTTTTTTAAGCCTTCGGGCAGTTCATTCACAGGGCTTAAAATTGCGTGCTCGCGCGGCGTCTTGAATAGGTTTTCTTTCAGCATTTTACGCGCTTCACCAGGCTTATCCATGACTTCTTTTAAGTCGTCTTTTGTAAGACCTGCTTCACGCATCAAATCCTTAACTTCCGGTATCAAATCCTTTGCACCTTTTTGAACTTCTTTTGACTTACCATTCCAGGGACGCTCTGCTATGCGCTCTAATGCTGCATCTAAATGTTCAGTCCTAAAGTCTTCCGTCTCCTGGTGCAATATGTCACGGGCTGGCGACTTAGTTACCGACTTAGTTTCCGACGGAGCTTCTTCTTTGATTTCAGGCTCTTTTCCAGCTTTTAACTTAGTTACTTCTTCCGGCTTAGTCACTTGCTCGGTCACAGGCTTAGACACTTCCTTATTTTCAATTCTGGCTTCCTGCGGCAATTCAGGAGTTGTTTTTTGACTCCCCTCTTTAGATACGTCCCTCTTAACCTGGGGCTCCGTAGGAGGTTTTAAGCCTATTCCTTTTTCCTGACCCACTTCTGTTTGTGTGCGTGCTCCGGGAGTTTCTTCGCCTTTGGCGTTTCCTCGGCCCATGTCTTTGCCTTGTTCTTCATTTCCTGGCCGAGTGCTCCTGCGAACGCTGCCCTCATTTGGGCTTTCGATTTGAACGGCATTGTTTACTTCTCCTTCTTGTTTCCTAAATGTACCACGTAAGTATTCTTTAATACGGGCATTGTAATCCGATTTGGCTACTGCATCTATCTTTGGGCCTGCCTCCAAAGATTTAGCCATAGGCCCTTTCTTCGGCTGCAACTGGTCTAAGACGTCCATTATAGCACCACGGGTTTCCTCTTCCAGACCTAACTTCTTTGCTGCAGTCATTAAGACCTGGTAAACGTGGGCTTCTTTACCCTGGTTTATACCTTCCTGCAGGATTTCATGCAGGAGTTTATTATCCCTTATGGCGTCACGGGCGTAAACCAAGTCACCGCCAGCAAGACGGTCAATAGGGCTTCCGGTCATACCGGGCGCCATTTTATCCGGCATATTGGAAATAACACGGCCACCCTGTTTCGCCTT
Organism: Syntrophomonadaceae bacterium; assembly: GCA_050259615.1. Lineage (GTDB taxonomy): Bacteria > Bacteroidota > Ignavibacteria > Ignavibacteriales > SURF-24 > JAAXKN01. The sequence goes on from JBLNAZ010000241.1 coordinate 37,557, forward strand.
CTGGAAGTTGATATTAACAGGCGTATTAGTGCCTGACATATCGGTGGGTTCTCCCACTCCTGCGTGCTCTTCGAGTAAATGTCCTTCGGGTCTCCACTGGTCAACTCTTTCGCCGTAGTAGTCCAGACGTTGATTGATAGGCTCCAACTGCTTGTCTAAATCCGTAAGAGCTTTCTGCAGGCCCGTAGCCTCATTCCTTAAGGTTTTAATCTTTGACTTCTTTGTATTTATGGAATAGCTGTCGTCCGTCCTTAAGGATTTGATTTCAGTCTGGATTTCATTAAGCCTTGCATTGTGGCCTGCCTTCTGAATTTCCAAGTCGTCGCGCATTGTACGCATTTCCTGTACAACTGCCTTCTCACTTTCAGGCACAACCCTCTTGTTCTGTCCGTATGCCCCGGCCTGGAAAGGTGTGCGGCTGGGCCCAACGTTACTTTCCTGCTCTGCCTTCATACGGGCCTGGTCAATAGGAGAAGGAGGAAGTTCACCTTTAATGTCCGTTGTCTCTGGTTCAATATTACGGGCAGTAGGCTTTACTTCCAGAAGTTTTGATTTAACTTTATTCATTCCAGTACCAAGTAAGGAACCAACTATAGCCTGGGTTCCGAACTGATTTATTTCAGAAATAGCCTTCTGGACTTCTTTTGCCTGTTCGTCACTTAAACCTAAGTTGGACTTGATACCGATTTTGTCAAGCGCAGTACCAAGTTTATTTTCAACATACTGCTCGCCCTGCGCTGCCAACTCGAAAGGCTTCTCTGCGGTTTCAACCGCTGGCTTAACGCCAGGGATTTCCTTAAGGAGAGAACTTCCTAAAGTAAAGAGGCTGGCTACAACGCCGAGCAATGTATTGACTACGCCTAAAGAACCTGCAGCAACGTTACCCTTCTCGAACTGGCTCCCTGCCTGCATGAGCTTGCCCCCTGTAGATTCAACAAGAGGCTGCATGATTCTGTTTAAGGCTTCCGGGTCACGCTTTGTTAAAGTCTCCTGGATTTGCTTTAGGAGACCGGGACTGTCCTTTGTCTCTTCCTCTTCTTTTGGAGGAAGGCCATTTACTTTTCTATAGTGCTCGTCATAGATTTCCTTAAAACCCTGTAAACCCTGGCGGGCCTCTCTTTTTTTCTTTTCATCTGCCATTAGAAAGCTCCTGTTTCTTTAATTCAGAGGGGAACATTCCCCAGGTCAGATAGAATAATTTTGTATTTAAGTCAACGTCCTTCTGTGTCATAGTACCCTGGCGAAGTCCGTCTGCCATACCCTGAATAAGATTCTGCTGGAATTCGTACTCGTCAATCTTATGTTCCTGCCATTCGTTCCAGTTGTTATCGAACAAGCTGCGGTTGGCCCCAAGCTGGCTCTTTACGATTTCAGACAAAGCTGCTCTCTGGTTTTTGACCATGAGGGCAAATTCGTCAATATTATATTTCTTGCCCGTGTAGTCATAGACGTCTTCCTGCCCCATGCGCTTTGCAGTCTCATAGGTCTGTATGTCTGCCATGTTGTTGCGGAAGGTCGTTTCCAAAGCCTTGTAATTGGCATCAGTCTTCATTGCCTTTTCAAGCTCCTGGTTCCTTAGCTCTGGCACTTCCTTGATTGAAAAAGCTCCCGTCTGGTAGTTGTATGTATAGCGGTAGCCGTTAGAGATACCGAAAGAAACCGGAGGGCGGTATGCCGGGTTCTTTGCCACCTTCTCAATCTGCCCTGTATAAGTATTGATTCTTGTTATCCAGGGATTGTTAGAGTCCTGGTTATACTGGTAATTGACCTTCTGCACTCCTGGGGCATTCACAGTCTTTGGACGAGAGTAGGGGTTATTTTTGTCAATATATGTAACAGTTCCGGTCTGTTCATTAACGTTTGTAGAGTATTCCGGTGCTGGCATGGACTCTTCAAAACCTCTCTTCTTACCCATTGCAATATAGTCCTCTGCCATTTTTGTCCCGGCCAGAGCGTCCTGGCGTTTTAAGATTGCAAGGTTACGGTAATACGCTTCTGCAGTTAAACCTTCAAAGGAGTCTGTCCTACGGCCCAAACCCGTCACCTGCTGTGTAATAGGAAGAGTCCCGTTCGGCTGCGGCACACCTATTGTCGTATTAGTCTGCACTTCCGGCACGGTCTTATAGCCTGTAATCTGGTCAAAGGCGTCAAAGGCTGCCTGCTTCTTATTGTCTTCGTAGCTGTTCTTTTGAGCCCAGTCCTGCATATCGCGGTCTGATTTCTGCTTATCTAAATCGGCCTGGTACTGCAGGCGTTTTTTGTAAGTTTCCTCTTCCTTGTCGCGTTTCTGTTTTGCGGCATAGAAGTTCAAAGCTCCACCAAGCAAACCTGTTATGATACCGTTCATTGGATTCTGTCTTGTAGCCATAGTTATCTCCTTTGCTTATAATATGCCGCCTAAAAGACTTCCTGCGCCCTGCAGCAAGCCACCTATTGCACTTCCCCAGTTAAACTGGCCCTGTATGTCAGCCTGGGAATTATACTGACGGGAACCTTCTGCCATATTACCCATGCCAAACTGCATATTCATATCGAAGTTACGGTCGGCATTTACGGCATTGGTCTCTGTCTGTGCTATACCGAGTAACTGGCTTATGGCGTTTTCTTTGGAAGCCATGTTGAGCCTGGTAAAGTTGGCCTCGTTGTCGGCCTGGGCAGTCTCTTCATTTGCATATATGTCGTTAAAGGCACTACTACCCATTGTCTTAAGTAACGTCGGGTCAATGTTCTCCCTCATAGTCTGGACGTTCTTAGCCGTAGTCCTTTCAAGTTTTTGTGCTGCCTGGTTCTTCAATGTTTGAAGTTCAGGAAGACCATTCTGTGACTGATTCGTTAATAAGGCTTTAAGGCCACCTAATGCCTTCTGATAGGTCTGACTGGCACCGGGGCCCATATTGTTTAGGTAGTTTTTTATTTCGCTCACACCGCTTTGAGCTCTCTGGTCGTTACCATACATTCCGAAGAAGTATTCATACATACTTCTGCCGATTAAAGGGTTAAGTTCCGGCATTGTTAAATTCCTTCTATTGCTGTTAAAGTTGCAACTTTATACCACTGTCCACTGATTAGTACACAAAGGTCGCTTGTCCCGTCAGATTTCGTCAGTCTTACAAAAGTCCAGTCCGGGACTGACCTCTTATCCGGCAGCCTTTGTACGGTCTCTGCTGCCGGGAAGAAGTAATGTCTTAAGTCTTCGATTTCGTTAATATTAGCCACGGCTGCCTCTGTTGATTACGTTAAATGAAAGCTCCATACCTAAGAAGGCCATGATTGTACCCTGGAACATATAAACCATTTTCTCCGGCACTATGCAGTCGTCAGGGTTTGCAACGGGAGTCCAGGCATCAACGGAGAAGCGCACCGGGGCGCCGTCGGTAGAAGTTAAGCCTGAATAACCACGGTACAAATTAGTCCTCATGTCTTTCACGTAATGCTGGGTCGAAGGGCGCATGGCGTTATATGTCCGGCATCTAATCCATATCTTTCTAAGCCTTGCTTTCCCCACACCATTATCAAAAATAAACGTCCTGGAAGTCATGTGAACTTCAACGTCCTGGTTCTGTGTCCAACTCCAATCCTGGTAGCTCCCTTCGTTATAAAACCAGAGGTCGTTCCAGGTGCCTATGGTAAGGCGTCCTTTTTTGGCCCCGTAGCGGCGCTCTGCAACCGACTGGATTGTGTCCTCATGGCCGCCGCTGGACTTTGTAATCTTGGAAGTAAAATGATACCAGCTATCCAGCTTTTCGTCATAGCAGAGTATCACGCTTCCCAAAGCGTTCTCACCAGTAATGACCAGCCACTTGCGCTCTGTCCAGTAGCAGGCCGATTTAATTGAGCTTAAGTTTAAGAATGTGGCTTTTTTAGGCTCACTTAAGAGCTTGAATTCACCACGGGAATAAACCCAGGCTTCCTTGTTATGCACAAAATAAACCCTGCTGTCGGTCTGGACTAATGTTTCAGGGTGAGTGCAGCCCAGGACGCTTGAAATCCTGACCGTGCGCCAGGAAATAGGGCTGCCGGAAGTAAAGACCTTCGATATTGAATTGTTCTTGAAGACCAACAAACCGTCACCGTCGTCCACAATTCCTGTAATCGAATCGTTTTCCTCCGGGTAAACCAGAAGAACATTCTCCTGGGGGAACATGGAAGGACGGTTTATGTCAGAAAATGTCAGACCGTTTTCAAAGGCCACGGTATCAGTTGACTTCTTGGCCTTAATCGGGAACTGCTGAATTAGGGCGTCGTCCTGTGCGTTAGCCCTTAAGAGTTCCGGCGTATCTGCAAGCTGCTGAACACTTATAGTCTGTAGCAAGTAGAAAGGCCCACCCCACTGATTGACCTTTGAACGGTAAAAGTTAATGGAGGCAATAGACTTGTCAATTTCCGCTGCACCTATCCTGGGAAGCGGCCAGCCGGAAGTCCAGAGTTCCATGCGCCCGTAGGGAATCCCCGACTGGTCGCCTAAGTATGTCACGCTGAAAGAAGCTGCAGGACTAAGAGCACTTTCGCGCCCGTCCTGGTCAACGTATGAAATAGCAAAGTAGTACGTCCCGACCGGGAGGCCCAAATTAGGGCTTGCAGGAGCCGTGGCGTACCTAAATCTGATATTGCTCATGGCAGGAGGCATAAGGGCATTGGTATAATCTTTATTGAAGTTGCCGCCGAAGACCCTGCCTCTATGATAGGTAACGGTCGTCATGCTCCTGGGAGTGCCTAAGAAAGTAAGAGTTTCACCCGTGTCCAACTGGTCGTCTGCAATCGAATCGGTAAAGTTCGTAGTAGTAGCTTCCAGTGTAGCCGCCAGGTAAAATACACGGCCCTTACCTTTAGTGCGGTAGATGCGTTTGCCTGTAACCCTTGTGTCTCCGCTGTTCGGTATTCCTGTAAAGGCCACCTGCTTTGCCGTAGCCGTCGTAGTGGCACCGTCAGAAATATAATCGCCCACGTTATTAACAGTAATGGGAGAAGTTACTTCTGAAATCTCCCCTTTCTCTGTCACGTAAACAATTATCCAGCGGTAGTAGCTGTTTGCCGTAAGACTGCCGCCTTCCTGTACCGTTACTGTACTTGGCAAGCCTGGGCTTGATACAACAAGCGGCCTGACTGTGGCAAGGTATTCGTCAGACAAAACGCTGGGGCGGTCATAACCGTTTGAAGTAAGATAGTCGCCCTGGCCTAAAGGTATAGTGTGGAACACTCCCTGGCTATTAGCCCCTGAAATCAGCGAATTCACAGAACCGTTGTCGTAGTAAGCTGCCAGGCGGCCACCTGAACAGAACAAGAGACAGGCATTGTCACTCTTATCCATGACGTCCTGCATACGGGTAATCGGGGTATTGTTCTCCACCCCTTTCTCTAATGCAAAGCCGCCACGTACAAAAGGCTTATTCTCCCATGCTGGCCTGTCCAGCACCATGTTCTCTAAGACCTGGACTTCATCTGGCTGCAAGTTTTCAGAGTGCGCCGCCTCGTTACAGCGGCGCACGTTTAAGACTTCTATTTTAGGCATTGTGACCTCTTTTAAGACAATGTTAATGCTGTCCATGTCGGTGTCCCACCGCCAGCGGTGCAGACCCATTCTGCCACACCTGCTGCCGAAGGTGCTGTATTGATAACCTTATCACCTACCTGCCAGTTCTGGTCGGCATCTGCAGCCGGGGCCGCACTTCCATAGAGAATCATATTAGGCCCGACTTCAACGCCAGCATAAGGATGCTGAACCCACTGGCCATTCATCAGTTCGCCTATGACTACAGGAGCTTCACAGAGGCAGAGGCCCGAAACAACAACGTAGGTTCCAGCAGAAGGTGTGCCGCTTCCATTTTTATTAACACAGACATAAACCTTCATCCAGTCAACCGAAGCCGGAATATCAAGCTCTGTCATAAAGAAGTTCCAGTAACCCTGACGGAAACCAGCCTGCGAAGCATACCCGGTGGAAGTAGTCTCTACGCCGCCTACATAATAGCTGACAAGAATCTGCGGCTGCGCTACAGGGTTACTAAATCCAGACCAGTTGAAGTCTGTATCTGTCGAAACATACATCCAGCCGGAAACGATTGCACGCTTGCCCTGCAGTTGGTCTGCTGCAATGTCAGGGATTCTAAGTTCCATGTTCACGCCAGCGCCGCCGCCCGTTGCACTAATCTTCCAGCCGCCGCCGTTCATCTTCTCGGCTTCATCTGATGTTGCAGCGCCCGTTGCATTGGCATAACCCACTGTAGTGAACCCTCTTAACGGGGTTCTGAAATAAGGGTTGGGTATGAAGTTCTCAATTCTCTTCTGGTTCTTTGTCGCACTTCTAATCCAGCTTGCACGGGTTGTCGCACTTGCCGTGTAGTATTCAGGCGAAGAATCAACCTTAACGTCACGGGCGTGGTTCATTATGTTAATCGGGCAGGAGATAAAAGCATTAACAATTCTAAGACCATTTACATAGTCAAAGTTCATGTCGTTTATCATACCATTAGACCAGTTACCCGTGAACTTACCACCTTCAATGATGATATTGTGGTTATAAGAAGCCATTTGAGTACCAATTCTTATACCCACTGTGTTTGCTTCCTGGTAGTGACCGCTGATAACGATACCCTGTGAAGTGTCGCTGGCCGAGAAAGCGTCATCATCATCAATAGAGATACCAGTTGTACAGTTCTCAATGCAGCCGCCGTCAATTATAACGCCCGAAGAATTGTTTAAGATTAAAGCAGTTGTACAACTTTCAGCCTGGAAGTTCAGTCTCACACCATTCAAAGTCTGGCCTCTAAGACCAACTGAACAGGTGTTAGCCCAAATATTTCTCATGTCTCCAATCCAGCCTGTAATATCAATTCCGTAAGCCAGGTTATAGCAGTAAATATCTTCCATCCAGAAACGGTTGGCCCCGTTACTAATTGCGCCGCCTCTAATTCCAGTACCGCTTCCACTACCTATTATCTTAAAACCCTTCAAAGAGTAGTTATCATTACCAGCTAAATCAAAGACAGGGCTGCTTTGCAGGTGGAATATAGTTTGCTGCGAACCCATACCTTCAACTGCGACCTGCTTAACATTGACTGTGTTTAAGTCAAAGTGACCAGCCGGAACGAGAATCTTTGGAGCCGAACCGTGGTCATTGTAAGCTGTTTGTGCCATATCAATAGCCGCCTGCATTGCAGTCGTATTGCTTGCAGCCGCACCCTGGTCGTTTAAGCCCCACCATGAGGGCAGGTATGCGTCACAGGCTCCCTGTATATGGACGTTAGCCAGGTTAGTGCCGCTGAATATCTGCGTGAACCCAGCTATAGGAGCGTACATTGTAACCGTTCTGCCCGATTCAATCTTAAAGTTGGCTCCGTTTTCAAACTGCAGTCTCATTGAATCCGGGAAGGATAAAGACTGGCTGGAAATAAGATAAGTGCCTTTGGTTATGACCAACGTGCATTTTGTAGCACCGAGGCCGGTAATGGCACTCTGCAGATGAACTGCGTCGTCAGTGGCACCGTCTTTATGGACGCCATAAGTATCAACATAAACTTCGTAATTACTTCCACCTGCACCTGCCGAAGCAGCGATAAGGACGTCAACCTTATTATTCACGCTGTCATCAGTAACAGTCAATGTCACATTGGCACCCTGCAGGAAGTTCAGCCTTTTACGGGTTCCAACTAAAGTTGAGCTTGCAGCAATTTCCAACTTCTCGACTACACTATCTGCAATAACAGCCATAGATATTGTATTACCAGCATCATTGTATGTCGGTGTTACAGTAGATGAAGATGCCAAAGCTGCACCCACGGCATCCTGGGCTGCTTCATTGAAATCAGTAATTGTTGAAGCCGTCTGCGTATGGGCACCTGTCAAAAAGTCCGAAGGCTTGTAGCCTGAATCTGCTGGAAGGCCGCTTGCGTTCAAAGACATAAAGTTGCCGCTTGTACCTGCAATACCGCTGTGGTCGGAAGTTGAAGCAAGGTTGTGACTGCGCCCGTGAGAATTATTCACCGCTGCCTGCGCTTGTGCCGCCGTAACCGTATTAGAGCCGTCAGAAATAGCATCTGCCGATTCTACCCTACCGTCGTTATCCGTGTCATAGGTTGACTTCAACATATCACCCGTACCGCCACCACCACCAGTTGCAGCAATGGTAATATCTGCAATCCTGGGGTCAATGCCGACGGCGGTATTGATTGTAATACCAGCGCCTTCGATAAAGTTCAGGATTGAACTGGTAGAACTTAAATTACCGTTCTTTAAGACGCCGACCTTCCCGATTGTACTTTCACTTACAACTGCAGCACTAATTGTGTTAGAAGCGTCGTTGTAGGTAAATGTAACAGAACTTGAATTCTGAAACATATTACCAACTGCATCCTGGGCTGCCTCTGTGAAATCCGAAACATCACTTGAAGCGTGTGAGTGCCCAACGGCTGCAAAGTCACTTGGCTTCTTTGTCGAATCCACTGGAAGACCGTTGGAATCCAGGGCCATTAAATTACCCGTTGTGCCAGTAATGCCAGTGTGGGAAGTGGCGTCATTGAGGTTGTGCAGTTTATCATGGCTCTTGTCAACTGCGCCTTTAGCCTGGGCTGCTGTCACAGTATTACTTCCGTCACTTACGGTGTCAGCGGCACCAACCCGTCCGTCGTCATTGGCGTCATATCTCGATTTAAGCATATCGCCAGCACCCGAACCTGTAGCTGCAATCGTGACGTCCGTTCTGTCACTTCCTGCGTTGTCGGCTGCTGTAATTGATATGCCGCTTCCTTCAACAAAGTTAATCTGTTTACGGGCCTGGCCTGTCAAACTTCCAGCTTTTGCAACTTCAACCTTCTGCGTTGAACTGTTATTAGCTACGTTCACCACGTAGTCTTCGCCCGAAGTCCCAATGGAAGCCGTTACGCTTGTAACAAAGTGCTGGCCGCCGCCGCCAGTTACAGATATGATACCCTGGCTGCCGTCGGCTTTCCCGTAGTAAATCTTGCCCTCGTCGGTAGCAAGAAAGAAACGTCCTCTGGCTAAGACTGCAGGCTTATTTGCAAGTAAACCTTCATTCCAGTCAAAGTACATATCGTTAATACCCGGAACCCTATATCCTGAACTCATTGCTTTTCTCCAAATTTGTATCTTGGTTTACGTTTATTTTGACTTGCCTGTATCTGCTTGTACTTTATAACTTCCATGTTGAAGTCAGCAAACATTTCCGGGATTGCCTGGCTTAAGAGGAACGTTATAAGTAAAGGTTCATACGTCGGCGGTATATGCAAATAACCTTCAAATGTCGCCCCGTCGAAGCGCCCCCATTCCTGGTTCTTATTTAAGGTCGGTTTATAGAGCCCGTATTCAGGATAAAACCAAAGTCGCGGAATCATTTCCCCGTCAGGCTCCGGCGCAAATGTTATCTTCCAGACGTCTTCCCCTCCGTCAAAGTATATGGCATAGGCACCTATTGTGCCCTGCGAACTTTCGCCGGAAGAGTTCATTTCTGTTATATCCATTTTCACCAAATCGTGACCGTTTAATTCACACTTTATATCCAGGCCGAAGTCCAGGGGAAGGACGAAAGTATTAACACCTTTGGGGCACACTATATCAATAAAGGACTTTGCCGGGCGAAGCTCTTCTAAGATTTTCTTCTGTCCGGCACTAATCCAGTAAGCAATAGTCTTCTCTCCCAGTTCCAGGTATTCCAGGCCCCTAACCCTGGTCTGTATGCGGTACTGAACTAAGAATAAGTCGCGTATTTCTTTTATTGTTAAGCCGTACATTTAGTGCCTCACTTATTCTGCTTTTGGTCTTACGGAATCCTTCTGGTGGGCCTGTTCAATGGCTCCCAGGTATTTGTTATAAGCCTCGGCAATCGCGTTATCAATGGCTTTAGATTCCAGGACTGCATCTTTAATGAGGCCCATTTTGTTCTTTATCTGGAACTCGGCACGGGCTAAAATAAAGTCCTCATACTCGTCCGGTATCTCTGACAAGCTGGCATCAGTTGTAAGGGGTGCCACGCGCTTGTAGTATGTAAACTGGATTGTTGAAATCGTGTTAGGTGCTGCAAATATCTGCCCTCCCACACGGCAGAATATCGGTTCAGTAAGGCTCGGCGTCGAAAAGGTATTTAATATCTGTTTCAAGAATTGTCTGTCGTCAACTTCAAAGCCTATACCGTTTACACCACCGACGCCAGTGGTCGTAATGTATTTTATGGCTCCCGGCATTTCCAGCATATCGGGCAGGTCGCTCGAAACTGTAATAAGGCGGCACGGAGTCCCGGCAAAAGAACCCATAAGGACGTTCCCATTACCGACTTTTTCCCAGTGTTTCATTCCAAGACCGTTAAGCTGCATCTGCACGTAATACTGTGCTAAGTTAATTTCTTTATTTACTCTGACCGGGGGAAACTGGGGATTGGCCTGCACTCCGCAGTCAAGAATAACAAGGTCGCGTATTACTTTAAGTGTTAAACTTCCCATTTTACTAATTCCTTACATATAAAGTTGTTGTGTCATTCCTAAGAATTTCTGGTATTCTTCTAAGGACTCCTGCGTCCTTAAGTCTTTCCTTAAGACTGCGCTGTAGGCAAACTGTATAACTGCGTTATGGGCTGCTTCAATCGTGTCCAGACTGTCCGTGACCGCACTTGCAGAGGCAGGTCTTCTTAAGTACAATACCTCGCAGGCCCCACTTCCTGTAATGCCAGGCTCAAACCAAATAGAGCCGAAGCGCACGTAGAAGTACGGAGCATCAGCAGTAGCAGCCAGGAAGCTATTGGCCTGGTCAAAGGGGTCACGTTCACTTAAAGAACGTTCGTAGCAGGGTTTCAGGTTGTTACCGTTGACCGAGTAGCTTGCACCTACGATATACATACAATCGGCTGGCATAGGCATCTGCGGAGTGTACATAACAGGAATCGAGTTCGAACTCATGTATCTCTGCAGCACTTCCGGCAGCTTTTCCATGCCGTTTACCACGCGCTTAGAACGGTAAATTGAGAAGATGATTTTAACCACTTCCCGAACGCCGTCATTTAAGGCAGTCATAAGTTCAGTTGTGTCTTTGTAGAATCCGTCTGAAATTCCGGCTTCATCAAGGTAGGTTCTAAGCCTTACAATAGCTTCACTGACTGTCATAGTTAATTATCCTTTCTTAGCCTTGTTAGCTAATTTCTGAATTACCTTATCGGGGTCGTGTACAATCGGCTCGCCGGAAACGGGTTTAAGTTCTTCAACTTCGTCCGGCACAACCTCGATTACCTTCGGTATGTCCTGAACTTTTTCCATGCCTAAAGAAACTCCGCGCTTCTTAGCGAGCGTGATTTCACTATCCAGAACTTTAATCATTTCAGGGTCGTCAAGTTCGAGCATACCTTCATTGAAACTGAACTGGTAACCCCCGGCAAAGTGCATACGTTTTAAGTGTGCGGATAAATAAAGTGCCATTGTGGTCTTGTCCTTAATGTTATTAAAAGAAAAGGGCAGGCAGCTTAAACTACCTGCCCTGGTATTTAACTTAGGTTAATTAAGAGGTCAAACAGCATTGCTGTCGTATAAAATACCATGACGTTCCTCGTTGGCAATCTGGATTCCCAAGTCAGCAAGAATCTGTGTGGATTTTCCGTCAGTGCCGGGGGTCTCGATACCTTCCTCGATTCTGAACCTTCTGGAACCCTTCTCGTCATTGGCCATAAAGCGGAGCTTCATGCCTAACGGGTCAACGGTAAAACCGAACTTCGAGAACTTACCGTCCATCATTGGATTCCAAACCAGTTCCAGGCGACCGAAGGGGGTAATGTAACGGTTTACGTCAACGCCGTATTCGCGGGCAATCGGCATAACCGTGTACTGGTCTTTTACGAATTTGTTGATTGCTGCAAGCTGTGTTGCACCGCAGTAATGTCTCTTAACCTTGCTGGAACCTTTGGCCGAGAAAACCTGCTGCAGATATGCGTCGAAAGCAGCTTCGGTCAGGGTTGTAGCGTAAGAAACCTTATTGGTAGTAACACGGCCTAAGAAGCCCATACCGTAAGTGAAACGGTAGTTGGTGGAAACTGTGACTGTCCCGGAGGCAGTAGCAAAGAGGAAGTTCCTCTCGTACTGTGCTTTCATTTCCAGAACTTTCTTGCGAACTTCGTCTTTGTGGGATTTCCCACCAGTGTAAGTATCGCCAGCCTGACGTCTTCCAGAGGTAGTAACGGTCTCTTTGAAAATCGTGCAGTAGTTGTACTTTTCGATTTCTTTTGTAGAGGTAGCTACTCTTGCTCCGTCGAACTCGGCATTTCTGGAACCGATTTTCTTAACGTAAGAACCAGCAGCAGCAGCGGTAATGTTGGTTGACCCGTCAATATGAGTAATGTCAACCTGGCCACTGTCAACTGAATCCACAAAAACCATTTGGTCAGTCTTTTCAATAAGCAGAATGTCGCCCTGGCTAATCCAGGTTGCGTCAGTAAGGCCGATATTGTCTTCACTGGCAGCGCCGCCAGAGATTCCACCACCAGCCAGGGTGGTCTGATAAGGAAACATTTCGTCTTCAAACCAGCTAAATTTGCCATTGGCATTGATAACTTTTTCAGCTTTGTTTATTCCCTGGGAGAAATAAAGCCACTGTAACATGGGGTACTGATACGGTTCAAGCAGATAGAGGTATCTATCTACGTCCGGCATCTGGTTAGCGGCAAGCTGATTTATCGTGGTTTGAGTTCCGAGAACAACACCTGTCATTGCCATTGTAAGAATTCTCCTAATGCCTGCTGTTATGCAGGAAGTTAGTTTTTACAAATTCCCAGGGTATTTGTGTCTGTTCTACTCCTGGGGGTTCATCTGATTAAAAGTCGCCTCTTCGTCAGATAGTAAGCCTTCCATGAGTTCTGTGCGCTTCGGGTTTGGCTTTTTGTCCTTGCTGTTAAAATCAGAAGGTTTACGTTTCTTTGACTCTTTCAGAGCCTCGGCAGCTTTCTTCTGTGCAAGGGCGTTCAGCCTTCTTTCTTCAAGTTCCTCCGTGGCATCTTCTTCCATACCTTCAACGTCCTGCAGTTCAAAGTTGAGGTTGAAGAAGTTCACCAGGTCTTTTACAAAACGCTGCGGCTTCTTTTCGTATATAGGCATGAGGTCTATGAGGTCGTCAGCGTACTCTTCCTTAAACGCTTTAAGAACTTCCTGAATGTTTACACCCTCCGGGAGATTTCTCTGAATTTCATCAGAGAGTTCCTTTTGGGCCTGACGTTTAGCATATTCTTGGGCACTTTCAATTTGAGGTTTCAGCTTTCCTGTTTCATCAGCCAGGGCCTTCGCGTATTCTTTCCTGACCGAGTTCTGGATTGTAACGGCAATCGAAGTAATGGCTTTCGTTAAGCCAGACTGAAAACCGTCGTCCAACGGGTCAGGGAGTTTACTTAAATGCTCCTGTACTAAAACATCAAGACTCTTTTCCTCTGGAACCGGGGCAGCCTCTTCGCGTTTTTCTGCCACAGGCTTTTCCGTGTGTCCACGTTCCATTTCGGCCATTTTCTGTCGGGTTCTTGTGTACTCGGAGGTTATATTTCTATAACTGCGTCCAAGTTCACTGTACGGAAGACCTACCATATTTTTAGGCAGTCCGTGTTCCCTGACAAATTCAGCCGTCATTACTGGCTCGCTTGGCGCTGCACTTTCTTCCTCTTCCTCTTCCGGGGTTTCGGTTTTGGCAGGCTGCGGCTTATTATCAGACTTCCCCTTTAAGCGGTATTCCTGCTTTTTAGGAGCTTGGTCTTTTGCCTCGGCCTTCGGAGTTTCAACTTGCTTCGGCTTTTGCGTTGTCTCGGCCTTTTCCTTTACCTCTTCAATCTGTTCCTCTGCCGGGTCTTGGATTGTGGGCTCCGGGGTGCCGTAAGATTCTTCATCATTGATAAGGTCTTTAATCAAACTGTTACCACTGTTGGGTTCTTGGTTTGCAAGTGCCATACTGATTTATTCCCTTGGTTATTAAAATAATTTCATAAATGATTATCGGTAAAGTAATGAAACAAACCTTTGTTTCGCTACACTTCGGCCAGTGGTCAACTGGCCTTACGTTTATAAGCTGACTTCTTAGACTTTTTTGCCACGGATTTAGACTTTTCCTTAGACGTTTTGGCCTGAACCTGTGCTTTCTTGGCTTCAATGTACATCTGCACGGCCCTATCCTTATCGGCTTCTGCCGAACGTGAAACAATCTGCATCTGGTTTTTCAGTCCGTCCTGCAATACCTGGGCCTTCTGTATGTTGGCCTGTTCCTGGGCTGCCTGGGCCTGTGCCTGCTGTATAGAGGCAAATTCCTGCAGGAGTTTAAGACGGTCGGCATGAGGAACGTCCATGTACCTAAGTTTAAGTTCCTGCCAACTGGCCAACTGCTGCAAAAATGGATTAGTCTGTTCGTTTAATATCATCTGATTCAAGCGTTTCTGGCGCACTGAATCGTTCATATTGGTATCGGTAATCGAAAGCTCAAAGGCTGCGTCGTCCAGGTATGCCAGGCCCATATTCTTCTGATTGACCTTTACGTAACCTGCACCGGGACGCTGAATTGAAGGCTGGTATAAACCTTCATACTGCAGAATAGCCAGCATTTCTTCCGATACCTCACCGCCCAGGAGCTTAACCACGTACTCGGCCTTAGAGTATTTCCTTAAGCGTTCAATTAGTTTCCAGCCTAAGTCGTGTTTGAAGCGGTGCAGGTTATCTAAGAATACGAAGGCCATTAAATCACCCTGCTGCTTCTTTATGTCAATGGCAACGCCACTTTCTCCGGCAGCTTCTTTTAAGCCCTGCCAGCTACGGCCCCCCGTCATGTCTTCAATTAGCTGCTGCATCAGTATGGCAGTCTGGAACCACTGGGGGTTGGCACCCTTACCCTGTATGGCACTAATGGAATTTGGCTGCGTAACACCAATCGGGATTCCGTCTTCAAGTTTCTGTATCGCACTTTCCAGTGTCTCACCTGCAGCCAGGTTATTTACAACGACTTCATAGGCAGTTTTAATGTCTGTCCCGAAGGCGTAGTCAATCTGACTGAAAAGCCTGTCAAACCAACGCTGCGGAGATTTGAGTACGTCGGTTAAAGTCCACCAGTCGTCTTGGAACTGGAAAGCCTGGTAGATTGCCAGGGGAAAAGTGTCGTCGTCAGTTTCTTCGTATTCCAGAATCCCGGCGTAAGTAAAAACGTACTTGTCAATTTTCTCTTCGCGTGAAGTCTCAATGGAGCTTGTAGGTATGAGACCGAAGTTCTCTAAGTAGCCTGCCTGCAGTTCCCTTAAATACTGGTCGGCTTCTTTCTTGTCGCGGAACTTGGCAACGACCTGGCTATTTTTCTTCCCGTAAAGGTTCTGGAAATCATCAAACATTACCAGGTAGTAGTCCCTTAAAACCCTCTGGTAGTGTGTGATTTTACTAAGCATATCGTAAGCTGCACTCCCACCGTAGTTTAAGTTCACCCAGTAGGAAACCTTGTCGCGCCCCATTTGGAAGAAATCATCAGAAGGGACGATTGCCTCTGTCGCCTCTAAACCATACTCTTCTTCCAACTGATAGCGGTAGCACCAGTCGCGCGTTGCAATCCAAAGGGCCTTGTTCTTCTCGTAGTCGCTGGCATTAGAGTCCCATATTACGTCGCGGTAGTCTTTGGTTTCCAGGTACACCTGGTCATTAAGGTTATGGTCTTTTCTCACCCCGATATAAACCACCCCGTATGATATAGCGATACCGGAGGCATAGGTGTCGCTTTCCAAATATTTCATGTTGGACTGTCTTTCAACGTCCTGCATCTGCACGGTTCCGATTTCAGCCTTCACTTCGTCCTGTACGTCGGCAGAAGCCTCGACCTTCCAGCCCGTGCGGTTCATTCTCTGGTTTGATAAGAAGTAGTTCAGCTTCGTCTGTGTCAGACCTATTGAAATTGCCTGGCGTCCCTGGGCCTCATGCTCTGCTTTTTGAGCTTCACTCCAATGGTCGCCCTTAAAAATCCTTTCGTTCTCTTCGGCAATCTGCCACTTCTCCATGAACTTTGGAGAACTGGCGTTGTGCATATTCATTAAGTCGAAGTGAGTAAGTGGAGCCTTAATATTTTTCATGGTATTAGACCTGCTTGATTAAATCATATCCGATTACTGTTGAGACACCGACCCCTACGCCTTCGCAGTCATGCAGGTCATAGGTTGTCTCTTCGCCACTTATGGCCATTAAAAGAATTTCATCTGCAAGAGCTCTCGGTACTGCAATCATTTCCTGGTATTCTAAACCACAACGATTGCAATGATAGCGGAAATAAACACCCTCGGAATTCATTGGAATAATTGGAGCCATTTTCTCTATAAGCTGTGACATTATCATAATACACCCCGGTATATGTTTATGTACCTCTGCAATTCATTCTTTGCTTCAAGCGGCGTCAGTTTCCACGCACTTTCAAAGTCAGGCTCGACCTTACTTCCCTGGTGCTTTTCCGTATTAACTACACGGCCATAAGCCTTAAATCTGTTCGATTCCGTAAGACAAGCTATCTGGCACAGGAAGCCTTTATACTGCCAACGCTGTGACCATTCGACTTCTTCTTTTTTGTCGTCCCGGCTCTTGAAGCGTTCTAAATCTTCCGGCATTATAATGAGTGACATTGCAGTTCCTTTTTTAATTACGGGATAATATATACTAAAAATTCTTTTTGCGCCTTACTTCGCTTAGTAGCGCGTGGGGCCGCGACCACGGCGGCGCCTCATGTTTCTAATGTAGCTTCGGGCCACCACTTCCTCGGCCTGGTGCTTATGATATAAGGGCAGCCAGAGGGCGCAAATTATCATCATTGCTGCAGCCATGACCATATCGTCGTAGCACTTGACACCTTCGTCTTTGTCTTTACCCTGGGCGCACATTTGGTTTCCTGAACGAACAAAAGTCATGCACTGGCCCCAAAACTCACGGTCATAGTCTTCAAAAGTATGGTCACGAATCCATTCGTTCAGGTGGTCAATGTAGAACTTCTTGGCCTGGTTGTTAGAAGTCTTAGACCCAATCAAGGTTGAAGTAGTAGGAGTGCCCTTACCGTAGTCCTGGCGGTAGTACATTGGCACACCCAGCTTGAAAGCTGTCGTTATAGTGGTAAGACCGTGGTTATTGGCCTCCGGGTTAAAGGTACACTGGCCTTTTAAGTACAGGTGCAGTTTATAAATCTCTTCACCGAACTGGTCAGGGTCAAGGTGCCCGTGCCAGGTCATGCAGACTTTCATATCTCTTCGGTCTAAAACTCTGATTTCACTAAAGTCATGCTGCTCCAAACCCTCTGCAACGTCGGCTCCTGCAGCAAACCTATGGGTATCACCCTCATATACTTCAAAGTCAGTCCAAATGGAGACAAAACCCCCCTGCATTTCAAAAAACTCAACTCCTTTGACCTCTCCTTTATCGGAGTATATATACTCCAAGTTCCCAGTTTTCAAAGGTTTACGGGCAGTATTGTAATTATGCTGCACGGTCATTTTATCAAACACGGGCCTACCTGAAACAACAAACGCTTCCACCGGGTCAGAAGGATATTCCTGTGCAAACATATCTTCATCACCGCCAAAAGAGGCTTTAACCTTGTAGCGCCTGAACTTTAAGTGTTCAAGCGTTGCACCTTTTTCCATTAGGAGCTTTTCTTTGGGTGTCATAGTCTGGATAAACAGGTTCTTTTCCGTAGCGGAAGTGAACTGTCTGGTATATTCGTCGTCCACAAGCCAGGAAATAAATATCGGTATGTAGTCCTCCCCTTCCTCCGTCGTTTCATTAAGCATTGCAGACTGCCAGCGGTTATAATATTCTCCACCCACACCGTTTGCCGTGGTCTCTAAGACCACCAGGGAGTCTTCAATCTCCGGGACGCATTGAAGAAGACCTGTCAGAGTACCCTTTGCATCTGGCCAGAAGGCAACTTCCGTACAGTGGAGGTACTGTATGGTGGCAGAACGACCTACGTCTTCGTCATTGCCAGCAGTCAGGATTCTATTCTCCGACTCATGGGAGAGGATTAACTCTTTCTTGTTCGACGCTGTTACCTCCGGCTTCAAAATGTAGTCACGCCCGTCCAGCTTAATCCCTTTAGGCATATACTTGTAGTAACGCTTTGACATATTGAAGAGGTTGTCACTGGCTTCAAGAACGTGGCCAATGGTAACTGCCTTGCGGTTTTTCTTGCGTAAGATTTCCCAGTATATGATTGCCTGCCACAAAGTTGATATGCCTTTCTGCCTGGCCTTAAGGATTATAAACCTGGGAAGTTTATGGTGCTCTTTGGCCCACTTGTATTTTTCATACACAATCTTTTGGGTCGGGTTCATTACAAAATGAACTATCTCGCCTTTCTTATCGCGTATATACAGGAAATACTTTGCAAAGAGTTCAAAGTCTTCGAGTATCTCGGCTATTGCCTCAATGTTCGGGTCGTCTTTCGAGTATAAGTCTTCTTGGATTTCTTTCATAAGCTCCACCCTGGATTAAGTTCTTCCCACTCTTCACGTAGCTTCTCGCCTTTGTCGGCCCCACCTTTGGTTAGTAAGTAGGGGTTGACCATGTACTTGCTCCGGCCTCGCCTGGTAATAAGGCACTTCGACGAAAGTTCACGCATGGCACGTTTCAAAGTTATATCCGAAACTTTAATGAGTCTTGCGAACTTCTCCCTGTCCTGACCCGTAAAGGGAAGACAGTTATCGTAGTGCATTTTCTCTGACATGAAAAGCAGCAGCTTTAAGGCAGGAGCATTTAACTCGTAGGTTAGCACCCAGTAGCCCTGGTGCATTTTCGTAAAGTTGCGGTCAACCTTGATGTTATAGCTCACCGTCTTTGCAACCTGCTGCAACTCCCCGGTCTCTGTGTCCAGGCGTTCAGATAAAACCTTAATGAACCCCTTACGGTTTGCCATGTAGTTTGAACTTAAATAATTAAAGTCTTCGCGCGTGCGCGTTATGTTATTATTATTTATTTATCTTATTTATTTAATGGGTTGTCATTTTGACAACCGTCAGAGTTGTCATTTTGACAACCATAACGGTTGTCATTTTAACAACCGTTGTTATTTTGACAACAGTTCACCTGTTCACTACTTCGGCATTTTTGGGGTTAAGATACCCTTATCAAAATCCTTCTTGCAGTCGAAGCCGCAGAACATTCTACCAGCAGAATCCATATAAACTCGGCTGGCTTCAAGGAGTCTGGCCAGGCAGGACTCGCAGTATTCGTAGCCCCGGCGACCCATGTAGATTTCTTTTGTGCGGTGGTACTCCGGCAGGTCGTTAAGGCTTAAGGTTTTGGATAAAGAAACGTAGGGGTTGTCTTCAATTTTCATGGCTATTCACTTGTAATAGTTGAGTAAAAATTCGTTTAGTTTTTCGACCGTCTCAAAGACAAAAGGGATTGCAGGTATGTCAGCCACACGGTCAAAGGCTTTCTGCACTTTATCCTGCAATGGCTCCTGTTCTGTGACATAAAATCCATTCTGTGCAATCTGTATCAGCAAATCTTTCGGGGGCTTCTTAGCACTATTCTTAGCCCCTTTTTCCCAGGTGTACTCTTCGTTTTTCATAGCGTCCTCACTCATAAATCCGTCCGTCGGAAGTCATAAAACTCCACGATTTTATATAGTCTTCGCCGCCACGGGTCTTGGCCCAGTGCGGTATCTCAATTACCTCGTCTTCGTAAATGGTAAAAGTGGATTTCCTATACAGGAAAATGCCCACTCCTAAGAAAGCCAGAGCACCATAAATCCATTTCATTTTTTACCTCAAAACAGCCAACTAAAGAATTAGTTAGAATCGCTTTAAGTTCGAAAGAATTAGGTCAAAAAACATGAGTTTGGGTACATACATGATACCTTAAGGGTACATACATGATACCTTAAGGTATCACCAGTGTACCCCATTTTTTAGTGCCCTAATTGGCACTCTGGCCAATAAAATCAGTATCAGAACAGGTGTCGAATGTCGGTTGATTTTCTCTTTCATTCTTATATTTTACAAAACGCATAAATTAGGGCATCATAGAATACCCTATTCTTCTTCTGTTTTAGGGCTCGGAAGAGCCCTGACTTCCTGGTCTTCTATGATACTGGATTCAGCAATTTCTGTAGCCTCTAACTTCACTTTTCTCCTGGACTTTAATTCCTTGATTTCATCAGCATTGATGAATACTGCAGTAGTCGAAACTTCCTTCTTGTCCAGGTAGTTTTCGAAGTGGTTCTTTAAGATGAAGATTCCACCAACTACCTGCAGGCTCCCGGTTAAAGTGCCTTCGACAATCCTTTCCTCGCAGACCTGCTTTGCCATTTCAAACATTTTCCCGAACTTGACATTAACATCAGCATAATGCTTCATGGTCTTGTGCGCTACGCCTAAGTAATTGGCCAGGCCCACCATTGTAGGAGGTTTCTTCTCTAAGGTTTTAAGTTCAAAGTAGTCCTTCATCTGGTTCTGCAGTTGAACTAAGGACTGGTCTGATAGACGGGCACGATACATTGGTCTTCTTCGAAGGGCATCAATACGTTCCATTCTAAGCTGTTCTCGTTTGGCTACAGTCATATCTGCTTCCTGGGGCTGTACTACAACTGCACTGTCTTCAAGTTCTTTATTCTTCCTGGCCATACGAATCTCGTTTTAATGCCACAAGATACTAAGAAGGTGGTCTTTTGCGCTATACTTCAAAATATCAATACAGTACAAGTTTATATTTATTGCTCTATATTGACCAGGAGTAAACCTTTACACCAGATTTAATGTAGTATAAGCCCATTGGTGAGCCCTTAGAGCCCTTTTTATTTTACCCAAAAATTTTCTGGATAAGGATTGGATAAAGGGTCTCCAAAATTGGGTAATGTTGTCTCTATGGGGTTGGCGCAGGCTTATGCCGGGCGCGATAACGGGCGACTTCGGCATACCCCTCCCCTTCGTCTGAAAAGTAGTACCTTTCCATTTAACGAGTATATCCAGCAGCTTTGCAGCATGGAAAATGACCCATGAGTCAGATTTTTTTGTCCATGGACGATTTAAGGCATGGGCTAATTCCCCTCTATACCAATCAGTATATCAATAATGCGAAAATAAGCTAAATTCAATACATTTCATTTAGTAATTGCTATAATGTACAATTATCAAAGGCAATAACACCAAAATACAATACTCATATATAGTATATTTATTGCGTTTATGGTCTCTAATGTGCATTTGTTTCGGTATTGCGAGTAATTGCTATTATGTTAAATTACACTATGAAAGCAAATATGATTTGGTTCTTTACATATTGATTTTAAGCCAAAAACAAGGCAAAGGAGCAATGAACATGGAAACCGAAGGCAATTTAGCACTAAGTAATTATGGCAGCAATAGCGGCCTATTTAACGCCCAGAAATTCACTTTATACCGTCTCTATTTTGGTACTAATATCGGACTGGATAAGGTAATTCCGGCAGATGAATTGAATCTATTTATTGAATCTACAGTAAGCAAATTCTTCCCTTTCGGCTGCACGATATTGCGCGGCACTGGCCAATGGTTAGGAGAAACCGGAATAGTTAAGGAAGGCAACTGGATTTTAGAAATCTTTTCAATGACGCCCGACGAGACCGAAGAGAAGCTATTCAAAATTTCCGAGCTCTACAAGTTTATGTTTAAGCAGGAAGCCGTGTTATTTATGAAATCAGAAGTTTTAGCAAGTTTTTGATATATCAATATAGCACAATGAACGGCCAGCCGGAAGACTGGCCAAATATAAGGAAGGCATAAGATGAACGCACCAAGAATAAGAACCGACAGCAATTTTACCCGTTTAGAGCTTAACAGCTTGACACTGTTCTACAGCTATGAAACAATTATTGGATTCCATACACCGGAAACAGGCATGGTAATAAGTGAAAACGTATGGAGTCAGACCACAGGAAAGCATCTTAACAGACTTGGAGACAAAAAAGACCGCATACCCTATGACGAATTCCAAGAGAAATTAGACCAAGTGCTGCACGTTGAGACCTTATAAGAGCTTAACCGAAGAGGCTTAAATCAGCCGAAACTCCGCCATGAGCGCGGAGTCTTAAGCCACAAAATAAGGAGGACATGAGCAATGGCACACGATTTTATGACAGACCCCGATTTTTTGGAGCTTTTCCCTGAACTTAAACAGGCAGCCCCAGCCGTAGAAACGCCAGCAGCCGTAAAGAATGCAGCCGCGCACGCGAAGCAGGCACGACACACAGCTAAAAAAGAAAGAGAAGACCGCCACACAGAACAGGCCATGAAAACAATCCAATGGAAATTCAAAGATGCTTTATCGGAATACCCCGAAATTAGGCACTTAAACACCATGAAAGTACACGGCCCGAAGGATATAGCTGATAATTTCAGATTCCTAATTGACCATGAGACCGTTGAACATTTTATAGTTTTTTGGTTGAGCTCCGGTAATAAGGTAATCGGTTACGAGATTGTTTCAACTGGCAACCTGAATTCAAGTATAGTACACCCCCGTGAAGTATTCCGTGGAGCAATAGTAGCATCTTGCGCCAATATAATTTTAATGCACAACCACCCCAGCGGCAACGTGGAACCCAGCCCCGAAGACGTATCAATTACAAAGCGAATAGTAGAAGCCGGAAAGCTATTAGACATTCATGTTTTTGACCATATAATCGTAACCAATGACAGCTATCTATCATTCACAGAAGAAAGACTTATATAAAGGAGGCATGAGAAAATGAGAGCAGAATTTATGCTTTTCACGATTGAAATGACACGCAAACAGGCAGAATATACCGCCCATAGAGGCGAATGTCTGCCCCAAGTGCAGGAACTATTGCAGGATTCTAAAATTAAGCGCCAGCTTAAAAAAATATCTGATGACGACTTAAAAGAAGAGCTTGACCAATACGGAGCATGGAGCGACGAGGAACTTTCAGACCGCGCAGACAACGAAGAACGCATAATATGGCTGGCCGCAGGTCATATCCTTGACCAAATAGAAGACCCCGACTATCATTTTTCAGCAGGAGGCAAATAAAATGGCACAGATTCCATATACCACAGTAAAAAAATCGGCCAATGGCCAAAACTGGATTGTAAGCAATAGACCTTTACAGAGTAATGAAATATCGGACTTGCTGGAAACAATAATAGAATCAGATGAAACTTGCTCCGGTGAAATCCAGCTTTATTGCTCAAATGAGACATGGAAGGAAGCTCTAAGCTGGACTTTTGGCAATAGCAGCCTTGACACCTTCATTGATACAGTAAGAACCCTTGAAAACAAACACAGAATAATAAAGCTATAAAGGAGGCATAAGAAAGCAATGGGAGAAAATGAATTCATAAACGTAATGATTGAGCACCTTGAAGTTTTAATCTTTCAGAACCGCTTAAAAGAATACTCCCCCCGAAGAGACGAGTATATGAAGCGCCTTGAAACTATAAACGCCAAGTGCATTAAAGGCCAGCATAACTTTGCAAGACCTATTGACCCCTTCACGGGAGCACCCAAGCTATACCAGTATTGTATTGTATGTGAATTCGTAATAAAGGATAACAAATAATTTTTAAGCCACCTTCATAAACAACATAAGGAACAGAACAATGTCAGGTACTATTGCAACTACTCCGAAATATTGGGACTGCAAATGTCAATCCCAGTTTACACACAAGCTATCTAATGGTAATTACTGTATAGCTTGCCACACCTTCGCATCTAAGGACAATCGCAGCCGCCTGCAAGACGCAAAGTATTTTTACGACCCTGAAAATGATATATGGGTCACAAACCGTCAGGAAAAGGAGGCCCGTAAAGCAGCCTAACCGACGAGCTTTGAATAAGCGAAACTCCGCTTCTATAGCGGAGTCTTAGGCAGCAATTAAATAGCCTAAAAAAGCCATGAAACATGAAAGGAGAGGATTAAATGCCAAATGCAAAGCCACGAAAAAGACAACCCAGCATTGAAGAGATTCACTTACAGAACAGGCGCATTGCCTACAGATTCATAGACTACAATATTACTCTAAGTATCTATGAATACAGATTGTACCACCAGCGCCCGACCAACTGGCCAGAAATGCAGGAAACTTATTTTGAGCTTTTGTACCGCGCAGAAACAGAATTCAACTTTAACTAACATAAGGAGCATTGAAATGACAACTGGATTTAGAATTCCGAGAGAAGACTTTCAGCGGCTTATTATAAACCGCATTAAGCAGGACATGGAAACCCATGCCGGATATTGGGCTACAGTATTATGCGAATATATACTGGACATACCGGGCCTTGACGACGAAAATAAAACTTACGGCGAAGCGCATTATGACACGGACACTGATGAAATAGTCATAATGCCAAATGACTTCGGCGAAGTACCGAAAGGACTGGACAGGCATTTTACACAGGCAGAGATAAACCACTATAACATTAAACAAATTATCGGGGTGAAAAGATGAAACCACCGAAAGAATTACCAGCTAAGACCTACAGCTTATGCGAAGCCGTTGCAGACTTGGCCCTGAACGCAGGAGAATTCAAACTGCATGAAATGATACACGACAGCCGCCAGCTTATTAGTGATATAATCCAATGGGCCCGTGACTTTGAGGAAGCTCATAAAAAAACTAATTGGGGCATTGACGCAGATTATATCGAAGAGATTGACAAATATTTTGCTGGCAAAGCCGAGGAAGTGAAACAATGGTATGAACATTACGGGGAAAACCAATGAAATGTACAGACTGCGGCCATAAAGCCAGCCTAACATATAGCAACTACTGGCATAATAAGTATGGCTACATAATTCAAAAACACGAACATATTTGCCCCGACTGTGCGGCTAAAAGACCGCACTTCGGAGACGCCAACGAAGCCTATTTTGAAAAACAACCTGAAAAATATAAAGGTGGAGAAAATGAAGCATAATATCCAGCATATAAGACACCGCGCACGCACGCTTGTCATTGACTCTATTAAAGATATGACTCCCAGGGTCACAGAAACCAACGGCATAGAGTATAATATTTTCCACTTGGGCCAGGTAGAAGCACTGGCCCCAAGCGGCCAATCATATACGCCCATGCAATCGCTAACACTTTCGCGCTGCCCCCGTTGTCATGGCTACTGCTGCCAGTATTGCGGAGAGACCGGGAGCCGGGAATTCTACGAAGACCAAACCTTTTTTGGAGCCATAGAGAAGGCAGCAAACCGACATGCAATGTATATGGTAATCGAGGAAGGAGAGATTTATCTGTACAAACCTAAAGACACCAATAAGTAAATAACGTAAAGGACAAGCAATGAAAACTATAACTAAGACTTACGAATTGTATAGCTTTGACGAGCTATCTTATGAGGCCAAAAAGAAGGCCCTGAACGATAATTATGCAATCAATGTAGAATGGGACTGGTGGCAGACTACTTACGAAGACGCTGATAACGTCGGCCTCAAAATTTCAGGGTTCGATATTGGCCGTGGCCGCTGCTGCAATATGAGTTTCAAAAGCTGGGCCATTGACACAGCAGAGTCTATCCTGCAAGAGCACGGCGAAGTATGCGACACTTATAAATACGCGAAGGCTTATAAAGAGGCTTATGACAAAAACAACGGCGAAGACCTTGACGAGCTTGACGCTGAATTCTTAAACAACCTTGCCTACTGCTATCTTGTCATGCTGCGCGAAGAGTACAGTTATCAGACCAGTGAGGAAGGTATTAGAGACACTTTTGAAGCCAACGAATATACTTTTTTGGAAGACGGAACAATGTTTAATGAATAGAAGGAATTTAAGCCATGTATTACTACATAGTGACGGACACCATAACGGGCAAAAGCAGAGTTTATGACCGTGACGACCTGCTGTATATATATTATAACGAGCCGGAAGTATTGGAGGCTTTGACAGAAATTGCTTTAAGTTTCACTTTTTCGCTTGCAATTCACAAGAGAAAATCTGTTAATTTAATATTCGAATTACTCTAAGGTGAAATTATGCCGACCAAAATAATAGACAAAGAGTTCTATACCGTGCCTGAAATCGCTTCATTACTCGACCAGTCACGCAGTATGATAGTAACCGATATTAGAAACGGGCGCTTAGTGCCGGAACCGGAAAAGATAGGCAAAAACTACATTATTTCACGCGACGAGGTTGAAAAGTATTTCAGACTTAAAATATCCCTGCGCTATAGGGACAAAGGAAAGAAACCGAAGAAGAAACCGGGGCCCAAGCCCAAACAGAGTTGACGATATGTTAAATCTTATTACAATAGGCTGCTGGCATAATTCAGAAATGAATCAAATCCAGCAGCCTATATCTTTATACTCCCCTTTTAACCACGGGCCTCTAATGAATAAATAGGGCCTGTTTTTTTACTTCCATAATTCAATTAAAATTTTGAGTAATCTATGGGTTTCATTGTTCTGCACAATGAGGTTATTCATGCGCTCGGCTATTGTTTTTTCCAGCAGCAGGTATGTACGAGTTGTATTTTGAGCCAATGTTAGGGTATAGCTTTTAAGCCCTTCAAGCTGCGGCTGGCATTTTACAGACGTGCGTATTTCTTTCAGGAGGGTTTTTATTTCCTTCAAAGTTTCCAGCATACCGTCTTCCGGCCAGCTAAACTTCCGGCCCTGCGGCTGCGTCATTGTAATAGCCGTTGATGCTGCCAAGTCCTGCAGGGCCTTATCCACTGAACGCTGATATTTCTTCCTGGGAGCAGTTTTTTTTGCAGCAATTTTCTTTTTTGGTGTAACTTGCTTCTTTACTGCTTTAATAGTCTTCATAGTTTGCTCCTTTTAACTGGCTTTTAGGCCAGCATATTGTTTTGGAATCCGTGTCTGATAATACTTCTGTAGCCTTAACTGGTTATAATGCGTCGGGCAAAGCCTACGACCGCGCATTACTTCTTCCTGGCAGCCTTCGACCCTGCAATGGGGTTCCCCGTTCTTCTCCCGTGTATATGCCGGGATATGATACCAGCAGGTATCTTGCTTAAAAGAGTCAAAGGAGAAACAAGCGGTATATCTTGTATGTACGCGCTGATTTTTGTAGGGGCCTTCATCTTCGATTTCCGTGACCTGGTAAATCTCGGTGCCTCCACACCTGGGACACACTGTCCCAACTACCCTTACCTTTATTTCCTTCATTGTAATCGCCCTTATTCATAGTTTTCTTGACTTTTATATCTGCAAAGCATTTAACTATATCCACAAAGTAGTCGTTAGAGTTTAAGTAGCCGCCGTTTAAGACAATGTTTCTTACTCCACTGTAGCTTCTGTTCTCGGAAAGACGGTCTAAAGCCTCCGTCTGCGTTAGACCCCGGCGCCTTAAGAGCCTGTACTGGGCCTTAATCTCTGCGTGCTCACTTATTGTCTTAAGGCGCTGGTGCATCTTTGAGCCTGAATTCCTTCCGGTAGGATAAAAAACCATTTTAACAAGTTTAAGCATTAGCCCCAGGTATTCAGCAGGGACGGCTTCCCCTTCAAGCTCCGGGAATAAGTCCGGGGCCTCTAAATGGAAGTAGCCGTATAAGTCCTGCATTGCCTGTTTGTAAGTCATTTTGCAGCCTCGGTATTGACCAGCCTATACTTTTTATCGCTCCTGGCTGCCTTTGCATTTACCTCTAACTTTTCCAGGAACTTTTGAGCTTCAAAGTAGTCCAGCTTTTTAGTTAAAATGACGTCGTGCTGGTCTGTTATTACCCACTTCTTAATTGCCATAACGCCCCCAAACCTTCAACTTATGCTGCAAGTCCATTGCTGCAGCACGGGCCATTCCTTTAGTCCTGAACATATTCCGGGCTCTCATAAGCTCATGGTCTGTGTCGTCGTTAAGATACAGAGCCCAGTCAACGTGGAACTTGCCGCACTGTAGGTGTACAAACCAGAACTTCTGGTGCATACAGGGTTTCCACGGCTTTTTAATCGCATCTTTTGACATTTTCTTCACCTTGATAATTTATTTTTACCTCTTTACCATTGCAGTAGGGGCAGAAACGCTTTACATTTTTCTGGCGTTTCAGTTGGTGCTCAACCTGTCTGTTACCCTGAAAAAGCCTGGCTAAGTAAACCTGTATGCCGCTTTCTATGACTGCACGGACTAAGGGATTTCCCTGGCCAGATAAATGCTCTTTCATGCGGCGCTGTACGTCATTGGTGTAGCCTACATAGTGACGGGCACGGCAGTAGTTATCCTGGAAGTGCAATAGATATACCATTACTTCCTCCCTGCAGCTTCTTTTATGTATTTGTCCGGTATCAAGTCTGCAAAGGCTTCTGTCTGCCCGTAGTATGCAATCATCTGTGTGGGGCTCTCACCGTCGGGCAGCACACCGTCGGCCACCAGGAGATTTACCAGGTAAATCCTTTGGTTATCTGTCAGCTTTTTAATCTCCTTTTTCCTCCGGGCCACAATATCCTTAAGTACCTTCTTTTCAGCTTCGACCGCATCATCAAAGGCTTGTCTTCTCTCGACGTCATAGATTGTAACAAGCTGCTCACTGGCGTATGCTGCTGCAGCTATGAGCTCGTCATGGTTCAAAGCGTAGCCCCTTTGGTGCAGGTCAAAGTATGCTTTCCCCTTATAGATAAGCCTTTCGGTCTCTTCTTTCAGCTTCATGCGGTACTCTGTCTCACTGTAGAACGCTTCACCTTCCATAAAGTCATGGAGGTCAATTTTCCCGAACTTCTTACCCTTTGCGACCTTGTTTATCTGCTCTTCAAATTTCTTTGCCGTCCAGCCCAGGCGCAGGAATTCAATGTACCAGAGCTCCAATGTAATAGGCGGTATCTGGTCGCGCTTTAAGCCTTCCAGCTTTGCCATTGACTGCAGATAAGTCATATAGGATAAGTCTGTTCTGTAATAAGCCTGTACGTCACTTTCATCTACGATAAAGGCCGGAATCCTTTCACCTGTGCCCTTTCTGACTATATTCGTAGAGGGCATTGTACTTTTCCGTGTCAATTCCTTCGTCGCGTCTTCTATAACCTGTCCCAGCATTTGCACTTTGTCCTTTTCCATTTCCAATTCCCATAAGTTGATTGTACATTTCATCATTTAATGCGTAGCGTTCCATGTATGCCTTCCAGCTTGCTATCGGGTGCCCGTTGCCGTTTGTCCAGCCCTGCCCTTCCATTTTAAGCCAGAATAGTTCACCAAATTTCTCCGGCTTGTTGAAGAAAAGAGCCATTTGTATGCAGTCTTCCTTTGTGGGGTGTGATTTTTCTTTCCTGACCGGGGCTGGCAGCATAGACTGTGGTGCCTCTGCGCCCTGCTCCACTTCGCGCGTGGCCTCCTGGTCAACCGTCAGTATTGCACCAGTAGCCCATTCTTTTATATCGTTTATACCGATATGTCTCGATTTCCTTTTGTCTGCTTCCTGGTAAACCTTCACTATATTGCGGTCAATTAAGTCCTGCAGCACTTTGGATATATTACCTTTGTCCAGCTTTGTATATTTTGCCAGGGTCTTTAAGGACAAAGGCGCAGACTGCTTTTGGAATCCCCAGGTAAATCGGTATATGGCCATGACTACCGCCAGGTCACGTCCGTGGCACTCCTGGCAGGCAGCCATGATAAAATCGTTTTGTACCATTGTGAAATTTCCAAAGTTTTTTACGTTCGTTGTCATACAATTTCCCTGTAGTCTATTGCCCTTAAAATTTCTTCCACGGTCTCAACCGTTATAATGAAACCATAGAACGTGGCTTGAAACAGCGCCTCGTCTTTCGTTAGTTTTCTTTTCCAGACGGGTTGCTTTGGGTCTTTAAGCTCAAAGAGGAAATTGCGTTTATTATAACCTACCAGAACGTCGCCCATGCCGTGCCCGAAGTCTGCAATGTCTATGACGCTAATTTTAGGGTAGCACCGCAGGCGTTTGACAACTTCTGCATGGTTTCCGTCTCTTCTCTTTCTTTGCATCTTGCGGCCTCATAGTGTCTTAATAACTGTGCTTCAAGGTTTCTAAGAGCATGGATAAAAGGCATGGGGTCTTTATCACGGTAGTATTGCTTGTAAACCGTTTCAAAGTGCATCTTGCCAGCCCTGTCCTTAATCACTTCCCCGTCCTGGTTATAGATTTCGAGAACGAGACGCTCTTCGTTCATGCCGTAGTTTGCAATGGTGTGAATAAACAATCTCGGTATCATGCTACGCCCTCCTTTATCTGTTCAAGCGTAGTCACCAATGTTTCTGCTTCCTCTTTTTTCTTAAAGACCAAATTGCTTTTAAGCAGGGCCAGGTCTGTCATGCCGCCGAACCATATACGGCTTATGACGACGTAGCCCAAAGTGGCTGCAAATCCCAAAGTGTAATAAACCTGGTCACGTTTGGGATTGAACTTAGGAACATACTTTTTTAACTTTTCCATTTTCTCTAATCCCCGTTCAGCTTTAGTTGGATAATGCTTTTGAACAGGAGGCACGAACTTAAGGCCCTCTATAAAGTCCTTCGTCTTTTTAATCCACTGTTCGGCGTCCTGGGACGTTTCGAAAACCAAATTTGTGTATAAGAGCTCTCTGTCAGTCCAAGTGTCCTGCCAGGTCTTAGGTACTATGTAGAACCCCCTTTTGGGCTCGGCGGTCACAGTGTAAAACGTGCCGCCGACCTCTGGACACCACTTATCCTTGAACTTGTGGCTTTGCATGAACCTTAAGCCAATTTTGGTGGTTTTTGAATTTTTCAAGGTTATGCTGCCTTTTCTTCTGTGCCTTCGTAAGAGCCGTCACGGGCGTAGCCTTCATGGGGGTCTCAAAAGGTCTTAAGGCCGTGAAAGTCCCGAAGGGTTTTATTGCCGTCGGGTAATGCCTAATAGGGCTGTAGTTTACTTTTGGAGTCCCTTTAGGTGGATTTAAGGCAGCCCGGCGCTCCTGCTCTGCCTTATGCTCAATCTGCTCGTCGCTAAGGTCGGGCCTGGTCAGCTTTAAGAACTTCCTTAAAGACTGTATGAAGGTGGTTTTTTTCGTTGAGTTACGCTGCATTGTCTTTCTCCTGCTCTTCGACTACTGCCTTAATCTCATGCTCCATGATTTCAAGGTACTGGTCAGTCTTTGCGCTGGCGGTCAGCATGAGGGAGAGGAAATTGACTTCGCCTATGTACTTTTCCGAAAGAAGGACAAAAAATAAAACCTGGATTAAATGCACACTGTCTTCATCTGTCATTTTGGAGCCCATGAGAACTTTAAGCATAAGGTCAGAGCAAATATTATAACTCTGGCTTTCCTGGGCTCCTGTAGTCGTTTCATTTACTGTAGTCATTATAGTAGCCTTAATTATTGTTAAATGTTAATTATGCACTCACGTTCCACTTCTCACCTTTTTCTTCCAGGGCGCGGAAGAGCTTCTGTCTGGTTTCCAGGCTGGCCCCTGACATTTGTATTTTCTGCAGGAGCGCGGCTTCCTGTGTCCAGTAGTCGGCAGCGTTGTCTATAGACTGTATCTGCTGCATGATTTCCTGGCACTTCTTTTCACCGTTTCTTACTAAGTCCTTTATCTCGGCCTTTCTCTGTGATAAGTATTTGAGGTATAAGTTTTTCTTATCATTTGGTATGCGGTTAAAGAGTTCTAAGAGCTCGTCCGTTGTTGCGGCCTTTGCAATCATACTAACAACGTCAGAGTCAACCTGGACTGCCTTCGGTTCTTCTTTAGGAATCTCCGGCATTGTAGGAGCAGGTGTTTCCACCGTCTTCGGCTCTTCCACGGCCTCTGGCTCCGGGGTCTTAACTGGTTCAACGGGGTCGGAGGTTATAGCGTCGTAGTAGGCACTTCTGGCGTTCGGTTTTACCGCAGGAGGCGTCGTTTCAATTATTTCAACGTTGCCTACTTCATCAACTACCACGGGAGTATTATCAATCGAAGCTATTTCTTCCGGCAGGTACAGTCCACTTAAGAGTTCCGGGAATACTGTTCTGGCGCAGTTTGCTACTGCTCTCCACTTAAGCATTGTCTTTGTATATTTTTTCCAAATATCCTTACTCGTAAGCCCTGCAGCCTGGGCGTCTTTCAAGGTAAACTTCTCGGTATGTTCCAGTTCATAGTCTTTCCTGGCCATAGTGACCGTGCAGTAGGTATCGGTTGAATCAAATACCATTTTCTTGCACTTGCCGCTGCGGTTAATAAGAGCCAGGAGCAAATTGCCCTGCATTGTGGGCTTGTTGTTGATGATAGCTATACTTGAAACGCCTTCCATTAAGGGTATATTGAGCTCCTGGCATTTGAACATAGTGACCATTAACTTTTCCCAGGTATTGTATGACGGAGGCATGAATCCACTCTTTAACATAATTTCAGCCACCTGCTTTTTCTGCTCTAAGTTTGAAACTAAACTCGTAATGAAGTCCTGACGCTGCAGGCTCCCATTTGTATCTTCGCGTTTAATTAAATCCGCCATTTTTTTCCCTTTTATAGTTTAATATTGCCTCGGCCTCTTCATTGATTATGTTCTCCAAGTCGTGTCTTAAGCCGCGAAGCGCGACTATGGCAATATGAACGTCAGTGTATGCGTCCAGGGGCGTTGCGTCCATGTTGTGCCCCAGGGATAAAAGCAGTTCACCGATAAGCATGGTCTTCTCCCCCAGTGTATAGTCATGCCGGGGGAAGACCTGCTGGTAACGACCGAACAACCCTTCCAGGAATTCGATTGCGACTGCTGGGTTAAGATTAACTTTGTCCATTGTCCTTAAGCTCCTGCTGGGTATTTTCATAGAACTGCACGCTTTTCTTCGGAATGACTTCAAAGAACTCGTCGGGAAGGTCTTTTGAAATTTCAACGTCGCGCAGTTTCAGGTGCGAATAAAATTGCATATAGTCTTCATAAGGAAGTTCTACAATGGCCGTCTTGTACTCTTCCGGCACTACCAGGTTTTCCTTAAGTATCTTGTCTTCTTTCTTAAGGCTCTTAATCCAGAAGTTGTGGCCCATTAAGCGTTTCTTTCCGTCTTTGCCCCCGGCCTCACCAGACGACTCCACCAGGTCGCAGGTAAACTCTTTGAAACGTTTAAGCTGTGCTTCAAGGTTTTTGATTTTCGCTTTTCCGATATTGACCACTTTCTGAAAGGGAGCCACTTCGTTCTCGATATTTGCAATCTCACGCTTAAAGAACTCGTTGACAAAACCGTAATCGTCAATTTTTGCTGCAATAGCTTCTGCGTTTTTGTCGAACGACGCAGGTATTTCACCACCATTCTGCTTAATCTCTTCGTAGAGCGCCTCTTTTTCCAGCAGGAGATTGCGTAGAGTATCGTCTTCACTCTTTACCACCTGTTGATTTTTTTTAGTTGCCATTGTTGTCTGTCTCCGTATTGTTCTCGGTATCTTTCTTGGTATCGTCCACTACTTCGTAACTTTCCAGGAGTTCTTTCTCTGCCATTTCCTTTGCCTGGGGATAAGCTGTCTTATAAAGGTTTTCTGCAGCCTCTTCCAAGATTGAAGCAGCAACTATAAAGGCTGCTATAACGTTAATCGGCCTCCTGTCTGCGTCAAAGCCCTGCTTCACGTACTCACCAACAAGTTCCAGGACTTCGCCCCAGGTGCGGCGCTTCTTACCTTCCTCGGTTTCTCCTACAAAGGCGTAGATATAAGCATTGACCCTTTGCTCAAAGTCCTGCTGCATCTTTTCGGGTATTCTGATTGTTGTCATGTTAGTTCTCCCCCAGGCCATTGAAGAAATTGAGGAAGTTATTCATAACCAGCGTATCTGTAACCGTGCTTAAGAACAGGCTTATGCCTTTGAGTTTTATGTAGGCGTCTATGTACGGCATGGTCTCCAAGTTCTTGCAGTTGGTGAAGAATTCCGCTAACTCTTGAAACACTTCGTCGTACCTCTTGTTGCCTTCCCCTGCCAGGCGCTTTGCTTCGGCTTTAATTTTATCCATGTTGTCCGACTGCATTACTCTGACCTGTTCCATTGCGAGCTCTTTCATAATGTCCATTGTTTCCTCTGCTTAATTGTTATTAGAATTTTCCTGAACCGTTGCAGTATTTACAGGTACTTCCGCCGTCAATTATCCTTCCACCAATCTCAACTTCACTACTGATAAACCCGTAACCGTCGCAGAAGGAACATAACTCATTCTGCTTCTTGTAGATTTTCTTCTGCAGACCTTCAAGCTCATATTCAAAGAGCTCTTTTTCATATTCACTTAAAGAATCCATGAATTGTTCAGCTTCCTTAACTACGTCCAGGTGCTTCGCTAATTCCACTTCCCTTAAGTAATACTGAACCTTTGTCTTCATGTTGTAATAATGTTCCTGGGGGAATTTCTTAGCGTTTAAGCCTTCCAGTTCATAGATTCTCTGCAGTAGTTCGCATATCCGTTCCTGCTTACGGTCAAGAAGGTTGTTCTTCTTCTGGTCTTCCCTTATATCCCTGGTGGCAGCGCACAACCAGCCGTAGGCCAGGATAACGACAACAATTATGAAAATGACTGCCAACATTACTTCCCTCTCTTTTTCGTTTTGTCTTCTGATATTTCAGCGTTGCATGATACGAACAGGGGTTCCGGCTTCTTATCCCCGATTTTGTCAAGTGCTACCAACTTGGCAGCGCACTCTGTAATTGTCTGGCATAACCAGCGTATGCCCTGGTGTCTGTAGATTTTCCCTTCACTAAGCATTTTCACTTACTCCTTTGTAGTAAAGTCTTTTTGTTATCGCGGCCTCTAAGTCGGCCTTTGGGATTAGGATTCTGCCCGTCCCAGGCTCCGAGTAAATGCCAATGAGCCCACTGTCAACATAGGTTTGAAGGAACTGGCGACGAGTCGAAACGTGCATGAGAGCCATTGCCTCACGCACTGTGTAAAGGAACCTTGACTTAATTGTTCTGTGTGCCATTTCTTTGCCCTACCTATTTTTTGCACCGGATTGTGATATTTATTGTTGAATTTTGCACTCGAAATTTATAATTTGACTTAAGCGTCGGAATAGCTACGTATGAACAGGCTCTTGTAGAAATGTAGTAGGAATTTCGACATAATCAAGACTATTTCAGGGCATAAATTCGTCCCTGTGATATTTTGCACAGAATTCCTACGTTATTCAGACTTTTTTTAATCATTTACAAATAGGATAAGAGAGAGGAAATGGAAGCAAAAACGTACAACCTGGCAGAGTTTATCAGATTTGCTCTACAAAAATCCGACCTTAGTGCGCCGCACC
The DNA here is from genome assembly GCA_050259615.1 of Syntrophomonadaceae bacterium. GTDB lineage: Bacteria > Bacteroidota > Ignavibacteria > Ignavibacteriales > SURF-24 > JAAXKN01. Next base: position 72,670 of record JBLNAZ010000241.1, read on the forward strand.
TGGCGAAAATTTTAGGCGTTCACCGTTCGACCGTAAACAACTGGGTTAATGGAGGGGCCGAGAAAATTCCCTTTAGACTTGAACTTGCAAAGGACGCTTTAAGTGAATACGGCATCAATATCGGACGCATTACAGATACGACGGTCGAGGTCTTGCCGGAGGCAAAAGCCAGAGCCCAAGCCTTCGGGGGCGGCGACGTAACGCGCCAGTTGGGAAAGTTACTTGAAGGCTACCCGCTGGACGGGCATCTTGACAGTACGAGGAAGGAATGTACCTGCGGCCAGGAAGGGTATATCCGTTCAATGGAACTGACGATTGTTCATCTTGTAAGAGAAAACATAGGCTTGCGTCTGCAGCTATACGGCGATAGCATGAAAAGAGGCTAAATACAGGAGGTGAAATATGGCAACTTTGTTCGTTCGCGGCAAATATTACTATATTAGATTTTATGACAGGCTCTTAGGTTATTCGAAGTATATCTCAACGGGCTGCCCCACTACCCGTGAGGGGAAAATGGTTGCAATGAGGAAGCTCCGGGAAATACAGACACAGTTGATATTAAACCGTTTCGACCCCTTATCGGGCGGCTTCTTCCAGAAGCGCCAGGCAGAAAGTCTTAAGGTCTCCGAAGGCTTTAAGAGGTTTTTGGAAAAGAGGGAAGAGAAAAATGAGAAGATTGCACCTAAAACACTTGAAGCCTATAACCTGGGACTAATGAAGCTCTATGAGGCTATTGGCGATACTTATGTCCACACCGTTACGCCAGCCGTAAACAAGTCCTTGAAGGACACTTTTGACAAGGCTGAAAGCTCCCTGAATACGCGCTCGGTCTATACGAGGGCTCTCCATAGTCTTTTTGAATTTTTTGTCTCGGAAGGCATAACGAAACAAAATCCCATTAACGCCCTTCCCGTTATAAAGAAGCGCCCCAAAGCAATCCAGCTTAAAGAAATTAGGCGTATGCTTGGATATTTGAAAGAGCGTGAAGAGTATTATCATACCGACAATAGAAAGCAAAGTTTCCGTCAGGCATACGACTTGATTAAGTTCCTGGCCCTGTCAGGCTTTAGGATAAATGAAGCCGACTCTCTTGACTGGACTGACATTGACATGGAGAACCGTCTAATACTGGTAGTCCATAACAAGAAAGAAAACCGCGAAGACCTTTACTTCCCTATCCATAAGGAATTATACGAGCACCTTTTGTCAATGAACCCAAAGCCCGAAGGTAAAGTCTTTGACGCCTTCCAGGATAAGAGGTCTATAAGGAGTATTTGGGAGACCATGAATGAAAAGCTCGGTATGGATTACAATATCCACCAGTTGAGGAAAACAACCGCAACCGTTCTGTCAAACGGCGCGGTAAGTCACCTTACGGTGCAGAATTTTATTAGGCATAAAAGTTTCCAGACTACGCTGGACAGCTATGCCGAGGCGAAGGCAAAGGCCATGCGTGACGAGATTGAATCTAAGGTAAAATTTGACCTGTAGAAGACTTCGACTGCACTCGAATTGTACTCGAAAATTCTGTCGAATTTCATAATTTCTACACGGTTCCAACAATGACGACATTTGAGATTGCGTATTTAAGCTGAAATCAAAGGATTTAGACCACTTTCTACAAAGACGCCTGCCTTACAAGCAGGGGGTCATTGGTTCGAATCCATTAGCTCCCACAGAAGAAAAAGCCTGACATAAGTCAGGCTTTTTCAGTTTTAAAGGTGCTGTAAAAATTAATTATTTCTTTTCCCTGCCCCCGGTCATTTCATCATCTGTATTGCCCTCTTTCATGGCATTCTGCATATCCTTCATGCTCATATCTGAGTTAAAAATATCAACCGTTACTTTTAAGGATCCGTCGGGCATCATCTTCCAGACTGTGACGTATTTGCCATTATCGTCCACCGGATTTGCCATATTTTTCATTTGTATTGTCATTTTATAAGTGCCAGTTTCCACAAAGATGTTATTCTCACCCATGACATCAAGAGTATTGTATTCCACGTTTGTGAACCTGTCGACGTTCTTATTTTCTTTCTCATAATAGGATTTGATGGCATCCTTGCCCTGGAGCAGTTTAGTGTTGGGCGGCATGACGATGGCATCATCAGCATAAAAATCCCATATGGCCTGATAATTCCCTGTTTTATCGTAATTTGCCCACTGTTCGTTGATCTGTTTGATTTTACTTTTTACCTGGTCTATATTTCCCTGCTGAGCATAAAGGAAAGAAGAAAATACAGACAAATAAAGAACAGCCATAAACAGCTGAATGAATTTATTTTTCATTATCAGTCTCCTTCAAATAATTTATTAATTCTACTTGTTATAAACTGATATGAAAAAAGAAAGTCATTAGCAATGCCAGAACAGGTGCCGGAGCATTATTCCATGGAGTGATTTTCAGATTGACGGGTTGTGCAAGGAAATGTTATAAAATCAACCCCGGACTTGTTGTAAGTCCGGGGTTAAATAATATGAATTAGTAGCTGATACCAACGGTAAAGTTATGAAGGTTTCCGAATATTCCAAATGACTGGAAAGCGTAGTCGATTCTGAAAGGAACATTTGAAATTGTCTTTCTGAATCCCAATCCGGCAGCAAAACCTCTCTGGTCTGTATTTGTAACATAACCCGTTCTTACGAAAAATGTTTTTTCGTAGCTGTATTCAGCACCGTATTTAACTTTCTCACCAAAGTCCCTGGGGTGGTTTGATTCAAACATCAGTATCAGATCGTGTCCTCCGAGGTCCTGAACTGCAAACTGCAATGGAGAGACTGTAAGTCCGAAACTTACGGAAAATGGCAGAGGGAATAATTCGTACTCATATTTCAGTTCGCGCGAAACATTGGATAAGGTTGCGGCAAAGGTTATTCCTTTATACTGAAAATCGTAATATGTACCAATGTCAAATGCCACAGTTCCAAGTCCGTAAGCCTTTAACTTTCTGGAAAAGTTACTGGAGGTCATTGAATCACCCGTTGCGGTAATCCAGGCAGAGCCCAGATCCTGTTTTACATATTTAAGATTCACGCCGTAGGCAAATCTGTCTGTTACTTTCTGTGCAAATCCAAGTCCCAGTGTGAAGGCCGAAGGAGAAAAAGTCCCGGTTTCCTCATAACCCTGCGAGTTGCCAGACCTGACGGTTGTAAAAAGGTCGCCATAGTCCACAATTGTCCCGCTCAGTGTCACAACTCCGAAATCAAATGCATTAAAGCTTGCGGCAACAGCATTGTAAGAGATATCGGCAATCCACTGGTGATAATTCAGGCTCACATCCACATTTCCCGGGATCATGGAAGTAAGGGCCGGATTCCAGAAAATGCCGTTGGAATTAAAAGTGGCGTTAATACCGGCGGTACCTCTGCCAATTACCTCAGCCGAGACAGGATTGCTAAGGAATTTCATTCCAACCTGGGCTTTCTTCACAAACTGGGCGCTGGCCGGAGTCGTAAGCACAAGCAGCCCGATCAGAATCATCAATTTATCTTTAATCTTAAAATTCATTTTTTATCTCCATAAATTGAGTATTGTTAACTCTTATCTAACGATAACGAATTTTACAAAATTGTTATCGAGTGGCTTTCCATTCAAATCTTTGCCGTCGGTAACTGCCAGTATGTACAGTCCGCTGGTAACGTACTGATTAGAGTCCGTCTTCTGATCCCACTGGTCGTCAGCTGTTCCGAGGTGATTTTTTTCCCAGACCAGTTCCCCTGCTTCTGTGAATATCCTGATCTTGCACTCATAGGGAAGGTTAAAGAAGGATATTTTATCAGGGGTACCCTGATTTAAGGCTGCTCCTGCAACTGTGGTGGCAGGGTTTGGCACAACCCTGACCAGATTATTTACGTTAATTCCGGGTTTAAAGGGCGAAACCGGTACCTGGCTCATCGTAACGAATCTGGAGCTTTCAAGCTTTTCTCCCGGCATATAGCCGGTTGTATTCTGTGTGCCGTTATCAACAGCTGTAACAGCATAATAATAATCAATGCCTCTGGTTACGTTCGAATCTACAAAAGACAGAATATTTCTGTCATGGGTTGAAAACACGGGTTCCCATTTCTGTAACGCCCCTTCATCAAGAGGATCAAACGTAAGAAAAGAGCCTTTCTTTCTGTAAACTTTCCACTCACCCCAGTCGTCCACATTTGTTACTGCATCCTGGAAATAAGATGGGTCGGGATAAGACCATCCAACTATGATCTTATCAGCTCCTGAGGTTACGGTGATATCAGGCGGGGGGGGAGCTGCAGGCAGTTTTACTCCCTTATTTATCTGTGACCAGGCGAAGTAGGCCTTGTCGAGATTATTAAACAGGCTGTCTTTGCCAGGCTCAATAAATCCTTTGTTTTTTTCTTCATCGGTAATTTTCTTGCTCATCCAGTCGGCCCCAAGTTTCTGAGCCTGGTCGGTACCTATGCTGCCGCATCCGACAGCATAAACAAATGTTACTGAATCAGCTCTGTTATGCGCCCGGTCGAGCGTAAGGTCATAAGGACCGTTAACGACAAATCTCATTGCCCCCTGTTCATCCAAACCCGGCCTGAATTTCTGAATATCCTCAGGGGTTGGAAAACGCCCTAGCTGAGGCAGGCGTCCGCTATACATCTGGGCATTAATGTCTGCCTTATCCACCCATTTATCCTGCCTTATAGAAGCATACGACAAGGCAAACGGCTGTGAATTATCGTCAGTTGATACCTCACTTGCGCTCTTGCTGGCGAACAAAAGTGCATAACCCGGGATCTGAGGAGCATAAAGATTACCTGTGGTAAAATCCGGGTCGCCGGAGTCATCTCTTGAACCATTGGTGTAAGTCTTAGGGCTCAGCATTTGAGAATCCCAGAAGTAAGCGATCTTTAATGAGTCACGGCTCTGTCCTTTGACGAGATTTGATTTCCTAGCAAACCAGCTGTTCTTGTCGTCATTGGGAATACCGCCATAGCTTGCTGTTGTCTTAAACATCCCCAGTCTGGACGGGCCCATTGTGAATGTAGTTGGCCAGTAGAATTTAACGGTCTGACTAGGCAGGGTATCGGTTTTTCCGAAAGTTTTATCTGGACCTGTTTTCTTATAGCTTACAACTACCTCCCCGGTAAACTTATGTGTAGCTTTCCAGATGAAGTAATCGTCGTTGTCGGGATCGGCAAAAGCGTAAGTAACAACGTGGCTGCGGAATCCGTTTTCATAAACATCTTCCCACTCAACCTTAATATCCGCCTCAATGTTTTTATCAATATACCATTCATAAGGAGGCATAACCTGAACTCCGTCAACTATAACGCTCGGAGGTCTGTACCGCCTTATCTGGCGGCCCCAGTCAACTTCGCATAAGTTGACGCATTTATCTATTCTGGTTGGATGTACAGAATACTTCTTTTTTCTTCCCAGCGGGTCAATAACACCGTTAACAAATACCAGAGGCTGGAACAGGTTAGTCATCATATCTGAACGGTAATGGTCGCGGCCCCAGTTAAAATTAAGAACGCCGCCGTAGTTCCAGCTTGGCTGGACCGAAAGTCCGCCGGCTTCATTCTGATTCATACCGTACTTTCTCTGGAGAAAGAATGTAAAATTGCCGACATCTATATCCATCTGCGGAGGATTAAAAACAGGAGGCATGCTCTGGGCTGAAATTTCCCCTGCCATAATCAGCATTAAGAAGATAAGGTTAATAACTGCAAGTTTATTCTTCATTTTTCTATCCTTAAATACTTTTTTATTATTTACATGACATTAAAGATTTACGCGAACGCCAAGAACAACTCTTCTTGGATTGAGGAAAAGGACGTTCTCCCATGAGGCCTGGAATATCTTCGCCAGGTTAGGAGATTTATAATCGCCCCACTGTCCCCCGTTGTTTTCCATCTCTTTCCTGTAGGCTCCTGATTCAGCCTGAGTCATGTTTTCAGTACTTAACCATTTGTTATTTGTAAGATTTTTTACCGTAAGGGAAAGTTCAAACATGCTGTTTGCAACAGAAAGCTCCTTGGACAGCCTGAAATCAATGTTCCACCAGTTAACCACATCAATCCACTTCTGAAGTTTTATGTCTGACTGATCTGAATTCAGGAGAACCTGACCGCCATCCCTCCACTCGAAGAAGAAATTAGCCAGCCAGCGTCCAAAGAGAATTCCATAGTCATCCGGTGTATGCAGAAACAGGTTGATATTTGCACGCGGCCTGGGTTTTGGTGTGTACTGTGAAGCAGTTCTTAATTTATTTTCCCTGTACTTAACGAGATTTTCATAAACGGATGAGAAACCGGCATATCCTTCACTTGTAATCATGTAGTCGTACATTGCGCTGAAGGTTACAAATCGGCCGGCATTTCTTTCAAATCTCATTTCAACACCCCTTACGTCAGAATATCTGTCGGGGTAGTATTTTGTAACCTGGTTTGTCTCATAATAATCCATAAATACTCTTGACATAGGCTCATTTGAAATGTCCTTATAATATGCAGTGACATTAATGAGGAAATCCAGCGGAAGAACCTGTTCGTAGCCGAACTCATACTGTACCGTTCTGGCCATTGAGAGGTCAGGGGTCGGAATAACTGTAGAATTAGCATTCAGCTTCATGTTGTAAAGTATTGATGCTGCAGGCCTCTGGTAAAAATGCCCGTAGTTGAAATACATTTTGCTGTTTTCCGTTATAGGGAATGCAACGCCTAATCTGGGCGAGAATTTAATCTGGGCCTTGCTTTCAACATCCGGCCATCCGGGAGGGCTTCCCAGGAGGTCCCTGAAAATGAGCCATCTTTCAAAGCTGTTATAAGCACCGGGCAGGTTATTGTAGATATCGGTATATAGTTTTGTATAATCCTTATCTTCAGGAAACCCGGCCTGGTAGCCTTTTCTCATCGGGTTGAAATAATCCATTCTTAAGCCGGCATTTAAGATCATGCCGTCAAACTCGAGTTTATCCTGGACGAACATTCCTATATCAATAGGAGTAGCCTTAAAGTACTGCCAGGAATTTGGAGTAAAAGAAAGTACCGACTGGTTCCAGGATCCTGCATAAACATTTATTTGCTGGAGCCCTGCACTGAAACCTGCCTGGAATTGGTTAAACCTGTTAAACTGCCATGTAAAGTCGCCTTTGAGCTGGTAGTTATAAGAGTATGAGGAATCGGCCCACTGGCCGCCGCCATACATTTTGAATTTAGTAATTCCATCATCTGCCAAAAGTGTTGTGCCGTTGGGCAGGCCGGCAGTTGGGCTGTTATAAACAAACCATCTCTTGGCACTTGCACTGTAAAATTTTATATAGTTTTTACTTGAGTCGGCGTTCATATCCATCAGCATCGGGGTAATATTCTGGCCCGTGTAGCCCATCTGGAAATCAAGTGAGAAAAATGCATTTGGCATCGGGACATGAGTAAACTTAAGACCTCCCATCGCAAAGGTCTGATCAAAGTACTGGAAGCGGCTTTTATTATAAATAAACGGGAAGTTTGTGCCTCCAAAGAGAGCTGCCTGCCGAGTTATTGCTGATGGGGAGTTGTTATTCATGTAACCAAATCTCTGGGATTCATCGTAGCTTACATTCTGTCCGCTTGTATTACTGTAAATCTTAGCCAGCATTCCGTTAACAGAGATCTTTGAGTTGTCGAGTGTTGTTGTCAGCTTCAATTGCCCGTTCCAGTCCTGATAGCTGTCGCGCGGCCCGAGGGGATAAACGAATTGTGAATTCTCGTACTTGAAAGCAGTCATAAAAGCTGTATTAGGAATGATAAAAGGTCCTGTAATTGTTCCCTCAATTACCATATCAGGTCTTCTGGCAACACCATACTGCGGGTGCTGAAGGTCCCATAATTCTTTTCTCTGGAGTGTATCCAAGGCTTTAAGAGTGCCGTTAATGGTTTTTTTCCATCCCAAAAAGTCCTTCAGATCAGCCGGCATAGTTGAATCGGCAGGAGCTCCCGTATAAGCATACTGGCCTGAATATACTTTGTATATCCATGAATCGTTGCTGAAAGGGTTGGTGCCGAAAAACCTGTACTGGCCTTCAGGCGTATAGTCGGTTTTAATTGAAACAGTAAATCTTTCGCGGTTTCCGTCTTTGGTTCTGATATTCAGAAGACCCGACCTGACGCCGCCGTATTTTGCTTCAAAGCCGCCTGTTACCACCTGAATTTCATTAATAGTAGTTGAGTTAAACCCCAGATAAGAATTTTCAGATCTTGGATCTTTGAGCGAAATATCATCCAGCCTGATGTCCGTTTCCCTGATTGCACCGCCTCTTACAGAAAGTCCGTAGCCGTCAGAAGAGCTTGTAAGCTGGATTCCCTTGAGCTTACCAAGGAATTCGTCTACTCTGACCACAGGGAGGCTCTGCAGTGTCTCGGAAGAGATCATTTGCTGGGTGCCTGACACGTCAGCTTTGATGATTTCTTTCCTGGCAGTCACGACAATTTCGCCGGTCTGAATTGAGGATGGTTCCAGTTCAAAATTAAAGCTGATTGTTCTGTCGGGATCAACCCTTACCTCTTTGAGTACGACAGGGGTATAACCCACTATACTTGCTTTAACAGTATATTCACCGGGTGGAATATTTAATATTACATAATATCCTTCTCCATCCGATCTTGCACCCATGGGTGAAGAAAGGATTGTTTCCTTGCCGTCCTGCATGATGTGGGTAATAATAACATTTGCAAAACCCAGGGCTTCGCCGCTTTTTTTGTCGGTTATTTTTCCCGTCAGCTTGCCTCCGCCGGCATATACCGTCTGAGAGAACATAACTGCCAGAATAAGAAGCTTAAAACCGGGTTTAAGTAGTTTTTGCAGATTCACTAGACTCATATTCTACACCTCTACTTTTTGAGCTTTTTGGTAGTTAAAGAATGAATTGACATAATATGTATAGGAAATTTATAGACAGAATGCTTTTACATGAACTGGTTCCGAAGCTGCATTCCCAAGATGGGCTAATGCCTTCGGAAGATAAGTCATAAAGAATAAGGCATTGTTTTTTGACAAGTTAAAAATATCTTTTAAATTTAAAGAAAACAAAGGATTTTATAAATTTTATAAAAAAAAGAAAACTGAGTGTTTTCTGAAAAGCTCTGTGTGTGAGTCTCAGGCCTTCTTAAAGGAAGGTTCCTGGACTTTTTTAAGCAGTATGAGGCCGGCAATGAAGAAACTTCCAATTGCAAGAGCCGCCACTCTCTCATTGGAAAAATCAGCTACAATTCCGTATAGCAACGGGCCAACAACAGCAGAGGACTTGCCGAAAAGCCCGTCATAAAACCCGAAGAACTCGGCTTCCCTTTCCTTAGGCGTCAGAAGCGCCATCAGGCTGCGGCTGCACGACTGTGAACTCCCGATTGAAAGCCCCGCTAGAAGTCCAACGACATAAAATTCCCAGATTTCAATTACAAAGAAAGCCCCTACTATAACGGCAATCCAGATCAACAGAGTTATGCTTATTGTCTTTTTGGGACCTATATGGTCGGAAACAATTCCAAAGACAAAGGATCCTAAGACTGCCGTGCTCTGGACGATGACGAAAAAATAAATTACCTGCTGGTCTGTCATCCTGAGAATATTTGAGGCAAAAATGGAAGCAAAAGCTATAATAGTCAGAATTGCATCGTTGTACAAAAAGAAAGCAAGCAGAAATCTTGAAACGGCCGGATACTCGTTAGTAAAGAAAAGTGCCTTAAATGTAGAGTAACTCTTGGCCAGACCTTTTTTAACAAGGTTTCCCCTTTCCACCAAAGAAACCTTAGGCTCTCCGACGAAAAAAAACATAGGGATTGAAAACACAAGAAAGAAGCCGGCAGCTACTATAAAAGAAAGCCTGATATAAAAGTAGTAATCGGGTGAACTCTGAGCCGGCAGAATCATCATTACGATTAAAAGCACTGCAAGCGCTCCCAGATAACCCATTGCAAAACCGTAGCCGGAAACCCTGCCGAAATTTTTCTTTTCAGTTAAATTCGGCAGAAAGGCATCATAGAAAACGAGCCCTCCTTCAAAACCTATATTGGCAAGTACAAAAAGCACAAAACCCAGGAGTATATCGCCTTTCTGGACATTAAACATCAAAGCCGTGCATATAATGGAAAGAAGAGTAAAAACCAGAAGAAACCTTTTTCTGTTCCTGGAAGAATCGGCAATAGCCCCTAAGGGAGGGCTAAGAATGGCAGCCAGGACCATGGAGATGCTTACAGCAAGCCCCCACAGCCATCTTTTACCGCCGGTAACGTAGTTAGAGAAATATTTTGAAAAAATGACGGTTACAATAATGACCGAAAAGGCGGTATTTGCAAAATCAAAGAGCGTCCACGCAAATATCCTGCCTCTATTCTTCATCCGTCTTATTTCTTTTAGTTTTTTTCTGGATGGTTTCGTCTATAAGTCCCCTGCCTGTCTTATTCAGGCCGCCCGTTTCTTTCAGTCCCGAGAGAACTGTATCCAGAATGCCGTTAATGAATTTTCCGCTATTAGGTGTACTGAAATTTTTAGCAATTTCAATTACTTCATTAATTGTTACTTTGGGAGGGATATCGGGCAGATACATAAGTTCGCAAAGGCCCATTCTGAGGAGAATTTTATCTATAAGAGCTATTCTGTTAAGCTCCCAGTTGTTTACACGCTCATTTATCTTTTTATCCAGTTCATTCTGGTGGATCAGAGTCTTATTTACCAGTATACGGCAGAAATCCTTGTCCGTTTCTTCCTCAAGATCTGAGAGTATACCTTCGGTAAGGGCTTCCAAACCCTCGTTATTCATGTCAAATGCGTACAGAATCTGTAAAACTTTTTCTCTAAGGACCCGCCTGTTTATCTTTTTTTTCATTTTCCCACAATAGTTTCATTAAGTAAATTTCTAAAAACACCAACAAGCATTCAGTATAATATAAGATCCCGTCAGATGGAAGCAAAAAGGCTTCACCGGAATTAATACTGAATGCTTTGTCAGATTTATATTAACGCAGTTCACCAAGCCTTCCGGAAAAGTTGGAAGTCCCGGCATAAATTTTTCTGATATTACCGACCTGGCACAATCTTTCCTCTGCAATTTTATTGGAAGCCACATGAGTAGGAACATTTTCTTTTTTTGAGATACCGATAATTTTCTTAAGAACGTCGTATATCCCTTCCGCCTGTTTCATTGCCCTGTCCTGGCGGTAGCCTTCCAGTTCATTAGCCACGTTTATAAGTCCGCCTGCATTAATTACGTAATCCGGAGCATAGAGAATGCCCTTCTGCAGGAGTGCCTGGCCGTGCTTTGCCTCTTCTTCAAGCTGGTTGTTTGCGCCGCCGGCAATGATCTGGAACTTGAATCTGGGTAAAGTCTCGTCATTTATAATAGCGCCAAGAGCAGTAGGGGCAAAAATATCAGCATCTATATCGTATATTTCTTCCGGCTTTACAACGTGTGCTTTTACTGTTTCAAGGAGCCTTTTTACTTTTGATTCAACGATATCGGTAACAAATATTTCAGCACCTTCATTATAAAGATGTTCGCAAAGATAACGTGCAACATTTCCGGCACCCTGAACTGCAACTTTTCTTCCTCTTAAGGAATCAGTGCCCCATTTTTCATGAGCGCATGCCTTAATGCCAACATAAACGCCGTAAGCAGTTACGGGGGAAGGATCGCCGCTTCCGCCAAGGGCTTTGGAAATACCTGTGACATATTTAGTTTCCATGCGCACATATTCCATGTCGCGCACGTCAGTTCCAACATCCTCAGCTGTAATATAGCGTCCAGCCAGGCCTTCAACAAATTTCCCAAAAGTTCTGAAAAGGACTTCATTTTTCTGTGTTGCAGAATCGCCGATTATAACTGCTTTGCCGCCGCCAAGGTTAAGGCCGGCAACCGAAGCTTTGTAAGTCATGCCTCTGGATAATCTTAAGACATCTTTAAGTGCAGCTTCAGAAGTGGTGTAATTCCACATGCGGGTACCGCCAAGAGCAGGTCCCAGTGTAGTGTTGTGAATTGCAATAATAGCCCTAAGTCCTGCTTCCTTATTGGTGCAGTAGATAACCTGCTCATGATTAAAAGTTTCCATCATTTCGAAATTGACCATTTAGGACTCCTCAAAAATTGTTAAACTTCCTATTATTAAAGTTATAATGCAAACAACCAGAAAAGAAGTAACGCCAAACTGTCCCTGAATTTATAGAAGAATAGTTTTTCCAGACTAAGTCTTAATCCCGAAGCTATTCCGTCCGCTTTAATGTTATAAAAATCGCACATTTCCATGGCTCTTTTCAGGTGAAACTGATCGGAGACAATTATAATCTTTTTAAGTCCTCTTTTTTCCACCAGGTTTTCTTTTATATATTCAATCTGTTCCGAAGTCGAAGAGGTTTTTCTTTCAACCCAAATATTCTCAGGATCGACACCGTAACGTACCAGATATTTATAAGCCACCTCAGCTTCGCTCATTTCACCGGGGGCACTCCCACCTGTAACAAGCAGTTTATTTACCATGCCGGCACTGTAAAGATTATTTGCCTTTCCGATTCTTGAGGCAAAAATAGGACTGGGTCTGTTCTTCGAGTAAACGGCCGCACCAAGAATTACCGCTACATCAGCCCTGCTGCCATCCTTAAAATATTTCTCTGAATTATCCTCATACTCATTTTCATGAATAAAGGCCCCAAGAATCAGTACAAAAATAAGAAATAGTGAATACAATAACGAACGCAGGTACAAATATTTATTACTTCCTGCAACAATCAGCCATGTGAGGGCAGTCAGAAAAAACAGGAGAAACTGAAATATTGAAAACATCAGCGCCACATATATATTCTCAAGAGGATAACCGAATAAATATTTAAATGGCAGGGGTAAATTAAACTCTTTTATGAATAAAGTAAATATAAGCGGAATATTCATTACAAGCGCAATAAATAACAGGCCGTAGAGTTTTTTAATTTCAATTTTAGCTGAATTAAAAATGAGGATAGAAAAACCGGCAACCGGAAGCAAGGCAAACAGGAAATTTAGAATATTACCGGTGCTCCGGGGATTAAATTCCATGATGGAAAGATTTTTATGAGAATACTTGCTCAGGTAAAGGAATACCAGATCAAAGAGCAGGATCAGAATAACGGATAGGCATATCCTCCTTTTCCTTAAGACGTTATTTTTTTGTCCCGCTGAAGCCATTATTTCTTATAACCGGGTTTAATAACCACATTTACTCTTAGTGAGTCCTGATCGATGCCTGTCTCTGAGTCCACTTCAAAAACTTTATATATATTTTCTTTTGTCAAAATCCTGTCTGTCCTGTCATCCCCAACAATTCTCCCTTCTTTCATGAGTACAACCCTCGAGCTGTAGAAACCCGCAAGGTTAAGGTCATGCGAAACGGATACAACAGTCAGCCCCTTGTTTTCATTCAGGCTTTTAATCAGGTTAAAGATTGAAAGCTGATGTTTTATATCAAGGTGGGAATTCGGTTCATCAAGCAGTATAAGCTTCGGCTGCTGAACGATTGCACGGGCAATAAAAGCTCTCTGTGCTTCCCCGCCTGAGACTTCGTTGATTCCCTTGTTTTTAAGGTGAGCTATGTCAACCATTTCAATGGCTTCATTAACCAGGTCGCGGTCCTCTTTTTTCTCGTAGCCGAACATATTCAAGTAGGGAGTACGCCCCATCATTACAATTTCATAAATAGAAAACGGAAAAATGGTCAGAGAGGACTGAGGTACAAAGGCAACCGTTCTGGCAAGAGCTTTTCTTGAGAGGTTCCTGTAATCCTGCCCTTGCAGACATATTGCACCCAGGGAGTATTTTAATAATCCTGTAATTACTTTTAAAAGAGTAGATTTGCCCGAACCATTGGGGCCCAAAACAGAGATAAACTCCCCGTTCTCAATAGTCAGATGGATGTTACTCAGCTGAAATTCAGTTTCATCCTTTGAAGAACTATTATAGGAAAAGCAAATATTCTTTAATTCGACCAGAGGCATAATGTTTGTAAAAATTCTAGTTCAAATTAAGGAAAAAATGCGCCCTATTCAAGAATATTTAAGTCCCTCATGGCTTCTTTTAATTCTTCAAAAGAAAAAAGGGGGCGCCTGCAGGTGTAATTCTGGCAGACATACCAGGTAATTTTGCCGTCAATCACCCTTTTTCCCTTCTGCAGTTCAATTTTAGACGGGCTGCCTTCCGTTCGGCCTGAGAAAATGGCAAATGGGAAATATTCATTATAAAAGAGTTTAATAACCTCTTTCATTTCAGGTTCAGTGTTGACTACAACAGCAACCTCCCTGGGCTTCATGAAGTCGTAGTAAACAGCACACAGCATATAGGCAAAGCTTTCCGGGTGTTTTATCAGGAGGTCGTGCATATATGAATAATCCATTCTGGCAATTTCGGCATAACGCCGTTCATCCATTAAAACAGAAAGTTTCAGGAGTGCAGTTACAGCCGAAGAGTTACCCGAAGGGATAGCCTGATCGTAGAGTTCTTTTGTCCTTAAAATCAGATCCCGGGACTCACGGGGAGCAAAATAAAAATCATTAGATTCGGGATCATAGAACTTTTCAATCATAATTTCAGAAAGAATGACAGCCCTTTCAAGCCAGACTTCCTGAGCTGTTACTTCATATAAGGCTATAAAAGCTTCCGCAGTAAAGCTGTAGTCGTCCAGGAAACCGGAATTTTTAAGTTCCCCGTTCTTAAATGAATGGACGAGTATATTTTCCATAAAGCAGTTTTTCCAGATAAAATTTGCATTTTTCTCTGCTGCTTCAAGGTACTGTTCATTTCCTGTAACGCCGTATGCCTGAGCTAATGTCTGAAGCATAAGAGCATTCCAGTTTACAAGTATCTTATCGTCCAGGCCTGGTTTAACCCTTTTTTCTCTATGGCTGTAAAGCCTGGTCTTAATGCCTTTAGTCAGGCTTTCTGCCCGGGATAAAGAAATGTCAGGTTCCTGTACAAGTTCGCTCAATGGAACGCGGCGCGTAAGTATATTTTTCCCTTCAAAGTTACCTTTCTTCGAAATTCCAAAGAGTTTTACCGCAGTTTCAAAATCGTCTTCAGGCAGTATGTTTTTCAGTTCATCATAATCCCAAAGGAAATACTTACCTTCAACGCCTTCTGTATCGGCATCCTGGGCTGAATAAAAGCCGCCAGCACTATCGGTCATTTCACGAAGAACGTAAGCCAGTATATCTTCTGAAACGTCCAGAAAGAATTTATCGTTTTTAAGGCGATATGCCTCCAGGTAGACGCGGGCCAGGAGCGCATTGTCGTATAGCATTTTCTCAAAGTGAGGCACAAGCCACTCTTGATCGGTTGAATATCTGTGGAAGCCTCCCCCGATCTGGTCGTAAATGCCTCCCTGAGCCATTTTATATAATGAATTATCAACTATTTCAAGGGCTACTTTATTTTCTGTCCTGGATGCGTAGCGAAGCAGGAATAACAGAGTCATTGGGGCAGGAAACTTCGGAGCACGCCCGAATCCGCCCCACTCCTCATCGTAATTGTTCAGTATTACGGTAAAAACGCTGTTAAAGTCAGGGAGCGTAAAGATATTCTTGTTTTTCTTAAAGTTTGATGCCTTGGCCAGGGCGTCGAGTATTCCTTCAATCTGGTTCAAAATGTCGTCTTTCCTCGTCTTATAAATATCGGATATAGCATTTAATATCTGAACAAAGCCCGGTCTTCCGTATTTTTCCTCAGGCGGGAAATATGTACCGCCGAAAAAAGGGATCAGTTCCGGTGTAAGGAAAACGGTCAGCGGCCAGCCGCCTGATCCTGTAGTAATCTGAACGAAATTCATATAAAGACTATCGATATCAGGACGTTCTTCCCTGTCGACTTTAATATTAATAAACTTTTCATTCATTAAAGCCGCAACCGGTTCACTCTCAAATGATTCATGAGCCATGACGTGGCACCAGTGACAGGCACTGTAGCCGATGCTCAGCAATATTGGCCTGTCCAGATCTTTTGCACGCCTGAAGGCTTTCTCCCCCCAGGGATACCAGTCGACCGGGTTGTCTTTATGCTGCAGCAGATAGGGTGAAGTTTCGTATTGCAGGCGGTTCATAGTTTTCCTAATAATATCCATTTTACAAGATAATATGTTTGGTTTGCCGTTTCAAGGCAGATAAAGAGGTTTTAATTTAAGAGGTAGAATGTTTGGTGAAAAGGAGGCTAAGTTGTTATTTATCAAATATTTAGAAGAATTACCGAATGGGAATAACTGCTAATGCCGGATTATGTCAAGATTCATTGAATTTATCTCTATTGATAGTCCTTCAGAGATTGCCTGAAAACTTAAGTCCTGCCAAAGCAGCATCGTGACCGCTTTTGACTGCCCCTTCTATTGTAGCCGGAAGCCCTGTTGCAATCCAGTCGCCTGCCAGGAATAAATTTCTTACTGATGAAACTGTGTGCGGCCTGTTTTGCAGCATAATAGAATCGGGAATAAAAGTGGCCCGCTTTTCTTTTATAAGTTTTGTCATATATACACAACTCCTGTTAAACTGCGGAAAATATTTCTCCAGCTCTGAACAGATGATATCCTTCAGATCTTCCTTACTTTTCTCAATTATTTCATCTGCATTGCTTATAACTACAGTAATATATTTTTTATGGTCAAAAACCCAGTGTACGGGAGAATCTATAAACCCGTAGAATTCCTCTTTGAACGGGTTTTCCTTTAGCCATAGGTTAAGCGATAATATAGAGGAATAAGAGGCATTATCCGGATTAAGGCTTTTTACAAATTCCGCAGAAAATAACTTCGAAAACGAATAAAAAGGCACTGCGGAAATAACAAAATCAAAATCAGTTACTTCCCTGTTTGCGAGGTTAATCTTTTTTACAGCATTATTATGGATTTCAACCGATTTAACCGGTTCAGAAAGGCTTATGCTCCCGCCGTTTGTACAGATGAACTTTGCAGAGTCTTCGCAGTAAAGTTCGCTTAGGCCTGTTCCCGGCAGTATAATGGATGCCGCGTGGCTTCCTTTTAGAAACATCTTCTTAAGAATTATAATAAAAATAGAAGCAGATGCCCGGCTGATATCAGTGTTAAGTGCGCCAATTGCAAGGATTTCCCAGAATGCCTTAATAGTCCTTTTGCTTTGCTTCTCTTTTTCCAGCCATTGAAATACGGTTAAATCTTCCATGCTTTCCGGCTTCAGGAACGGAAGTTTCGCAAACAGCCTTATAATTTCCAGCCTCCCGGAGAAGCTGAGTGCTTTATATGAAAGCAGTCCGAGAAGAAGGTTAAAAGGATATATAGTTCCTACGGCTTTTAGGGGTGTTAGTCCTATGGTTTTATCCACGAAATTAACTTTAAGAGTATCCTGAATGGAGAGTTTACTTTCAGCCCTGATGAGCTTAAGAAACTTAAGAGTTTCAAAGTAGCAGCCCATCATAATGTGCTGGCCGTTATCAATAACGTCGCCCGTATTGGCTTCGGAAAAAGAATATGCGCGGCCCCCGAGCTTGGGAGAGCTTTCGAAGAGTTCGACGTGGATTCCTGCCTCAGCAAGATAAACTGCTGCGCTAAGGCCTGCAAGTCCGCCGCCGATTATTATACATTTAGAATGCATCAATAGACAAGGCTGTATTTTGCCCAGACTCCCAGGGCGATACCGACCTTTTCAACCTTGGTAACTTTAATTTTTTTATCGTAGACGTTATAATGTCCGGCTTCTATCTTCTGCAGCAATTTATAATAAATATGCTGCATAGCTCTGGCAGCAAACATGGCAGGTTTATCCTCAAGGTCGAGTGCATGATTGGCCTTGTCGAAATAATTCTTTGCCCTTTGGGCTTCATACTTCATGAGCTGAACGAAATTTTCATTATAGACATTCTTCAAAAGATCATTTTCAGAATAGTTGAATCTGAGAAGGTCCTGCTGAGGCAGATAAATACGGCCGTTCTGAGCGTCCGTTTTTACGTCTCTTAATATATTTGTAAGCTGAAGCGCAAGCCCCAGGTTAACGGCAAAGTCCTTTGCAGAGTTATTCTTGTAGCCGAAGATCTCTATACACATGAGGCCGACGGTTGAGGCAACCCTGTAACAGTAGAGTGTCAGATCCTCGAAAGATAAGTACCTGTCTTTCTGGAGGTCCATTTCCATACCTCTGATCAGCTCAAAGAAAGGTTCAATAGGAATATGAAACTGCTGAATTATGTGAGAAAGCTTATTAAAAAACAGGTAGTCGGAGCTTCCGGTAAGAGATTTTTCCAGTTCAATGCGCCATTTGCGCAGTTTTTCGTACTTCACCTCCTCAGGCTCGTTGCCGCTGTCTACAATATCATCGGTCTGCCTGCAGAAAGCGTACACAGTATTCATAGCATCTCTTTTGTCGTTAGGCAAAAGGCTGAATGCATAATAAAAACTGCTCTTGCTGCTTTTTGCTATTTCCTGTGAAAAATCTGCCATCCAAAGCTCAAAAAATTGATTTAATTAATAGGTTAAAATATTCCAGCTTTCCCAGTTTGGGCCGCTTACTAAGAACGTCATATTGATTAGCTTCAATCTTTTTCAGTATCTTTTCTCCGCCAAGAATGGTCCATTTAATTTCATAATTCAGGGGTTTTGGCAGATAATCCGTAAGTGATTTCCCTTCCAGGAATAGTTCCCTGGTGCGGTCGACCTGAAGCTTTATCAGTTGTTTAAAGTTAGTATTAATTTTCTTTAACTCAAAATCATTTTCAGTCACCCCGAAACTTTTCATTTCTTCAAGAGGAATGTAAATTCTGCCCCGTGCATAATCAATACTTATGTCCTGGTAAAAATTAGCGAGCTGCAAAGCAGAGCAAATTTTGTCTGATAGTACCGCAAAATTGCTGCCGCGTACACCAAACAGTTCCAGAATAATTCTGCCCACCGGATTAGCCGAATATCTGCAGTAGTCAATCACTTCATCAAACGTATTATATCTTTTAACTGAAACATCCTGTCTGAATGCCTTGAGAAGATCAAAAAAGTAGGACTGTGTAAGCTCCATTTCACGGATAGTACTGCTTAATGCCCGGAAGAAA
Organism: Syntrophomonadaceae bacterium; assembly: GCA_050259615.1. GTDB lineage: Bacteria > Bacteroidota > Ignavibacteria > Ignavibacteriales > SURF-24 > JAAXKN01. The sequence goes on from JBLNAZ010000241.1 coordinate 91,671, forward strand.
CCATTTTTATAATTTCCTACCAGAGCATTCTTAAGATCCGTTTCCATCTCATTCAGGGCCTTAATCCTTATGTCTGGGTCTGCATCACCCTCATCTGCCAGATCATCTGCCATGCGTGCATATTTATAAATTACAGCTACATGCTTTTTCAGTCTTCCGGGGACGAGAAACGATACCACAGGAAAGTTCTCATAGTGAGATGAAGCCGCTTCAAGTGACTTGTTATATTCTTCTTGTAATTCTTTATTATTCAATGGCTTACAACTACCTTTGTGTGGAGTGAGAATCTTCAGATTATATTATATCATCAAACAAAAAATGATCATCCAATTTAACTTAAGTTTACGTATAAATCAAAATCAGGAAAGGATCTGAGAATAAATTTCCTTCCGATCAGGGCGTGAATTTTCAGTGACTGCAGTCACAATATCCACCGTGCCTGCTCGGAAATAGTTGCAGAGGTCACAAATTAAGTTAAATTTAAATCAAAGGGATATCCCCGAAGATGCGACTAATTTAAGACAAGCTGCTATTTACAAAAAGAGATTACACGACATGAATATCAGATGGGTACTATTAATAATTCTTTCATTAATGCTTCCCAATATGCTTATACTTGCACAGACCGACGAGACAGAAAAAATTGAATATTATCAGATGGAGCCATATAACGACAGCCTTTTTGTTAAGATACAGGAAGAGGTTTTTATTGATCCTCCGGATCCAAAGGCAGAGATAATTGTCGATTTAAGGGATGCTAACAACCAGACTGTCTCTATTAAAGGCGCACTTTACCCTTTTCTGTCCTTTACTCCTGAGACCCGCGCAAAAATTTTGACTTACCCCTTCAAAATTAATCTGCTGGATGATATCAATTTCGGCAGTGTTTTTACGCGTGTTATCAGCAGGATCAAGATGAGCAGGCTGATTGAACCGCCAAGAAAAAACCAGATTGCCTCAACACTGTTTTATATAAATCCCTATCTGCAGGTTTACGGCTGGGAAAGGTTCGGAATACCTTTTAAGGATGATCTGGGCATTTCACTCGGTTTCGGGACACCCTATTCGGCGCCTCTGGAGACAAATTTTGCCGAGGCAAATATTCACATTCTGGGTTTTTACGGCGGGGCATTTTCAAATATGGAACCTCTGATTCAGCCAAAATTCTACAGGAATCCCCTTATTGCCACAACAGGCTACCAGGTAGGTTATGTAATTCCGCTGGGGAATTTCTTTGAATTTAATTACCAGAGAACGGTTACAGACCTGAAAGAGTCCTACATCGCTGAAATATATAACGGTGACAGTTCCAAACAGCTCAAAATCATGAAAGGCTCTTATTTTAACTGGGAATTCAGGTACCCTTTCAGAACTCTCGGCAGCAGCCGGGCAAAACTTTATGTAGCCAAATACCAGAACGAGATGCACGTGGGCTTCATGGGGCGTGAATTATCACTTGCCGGAAGCACTTTTGATTTCAGATTCGATGCACTGGTACAGACGCAGGATAGGAAGCACCAATATGCCCTCGATATACTGGTTCAGAGGGTTGCTTCAGGCTGGGGCTTCAGTACACTTGCCCTTGGCCCCAGCATAGTGATGGCAAATGATAAAAACGGGAAATTCGGCTTTATGACATTTTTTGTAAATGCCAGACTTAAGGTAGGAACTTCCCTCTAGAGAATATGAAACTAGCCTGCAATGGACAGGAAGATAATGTAAATAGCAAATATAATGGCGAAAACTGCAGCTGCTTTAAGCAAACCATAGCCAAGCTTCCTGAATTTATGCTCTGTTTTCTCCACTGTAACAGTCTCAAAAGTAAATTCCTCGCCGGCCTGTTTACCGCCATTGGGCAAACTGACTTCTTTTTTAAGTCCGTTTTCAAAAAGTATACGCGTTTTTAGCTTCCCGGCCTCATCAAAGATCAGGTTTTCGCCATGCTTTTTCCCGGTATCAAAATGGATCTTTTCTTTTAACTTTCCATCCCTGTAGAATATTTCGGTGAAGCCGTGATCCTTCCCTCCGGAATAGTTCTTCTCACCCAGGAGTTCTCCGCTTTCATAATAAAACCTTGAAGGCCCCTCGGGCACGCCGTTTTTATATGACCACTCTCCTTTCAGCATGCCGCTTTTATAATATGTGGTCATTTTACCTTCAATTTTGTCGTCTATCAGGGTTTTATCTTCTTTCAGTGGGCCTGATTTGTAATATATTTTGGCAGGACCGTTCTTTCTGCCTCCGGCATAAGAGACCTCGGCTTTTAACTTTCCATCCTCATAATAATATTTAGCTTCCCCGTCAATGAGGTCATCACGGTAATTAAGCTCATTTTTAAGGAGCCCGCCCGGGTAATACGACCATGCGGAGCCTTCCTTTTTGCCAGCTTTGCAATTATATAACTCCATAAGAGCCCCATCGGGATAGAAAATCCTAGATTCTCCATCCGGAAGTCCGTTTTTGTAGTTAATTTCCTCTCTTATGCTGCCGTTTTCATAATAGGTGGTGAAAATGCCTTCATATACCATACTGCCCTGCCGGAATTTATTGGGGAAATTAGTTTACGAGTATAAAATTTCAGACTTTAAATAAAAATTAGAGAAAATTTATTTATATTATCGAATAACTATTTCGAATATTTAAAAAATAGATTATAGAAAGTATAAATTTAACTAATGGAAAATGAATTTCCCAATTTAACTCCGGATATCTTAGAGAAAGAATCTCCATTTGATTATTCCAGTACTTATTATGACAGCGGGAAAATAAAATGTGAGCGTTTTTTTACTGATGGACATCTTCTTTTAAAAGAAATTCATTATAGTCCTACAGGACAGATACGCGAAATTGTTAATTACAAAAAAGACGGTACAAAGTACCTGCATCAGTATTTCCAGAATGAAATTGTCAGAAGCGGACTCTCACTGACTTACTATGAAAGCGGGGCCATACAGAGTCAAAAGTATTATGTCAACGGGAAAGTTCACTGGGAAGAGAAAATCTTCGGACCTGAAGGCCAGCTTCTTGAGATTATAAGCTACATAAATGGAGGTAAAACCGGAGTTAATACCATTTTCAATCATAGCGGCGGTAAAATCAGTGAGATTACATACAAGAATAACCAGCCCGAAGGGATCTCAAAATTTTATTATGATAACGGACAACTGAAGGCCGAAATAAGCTATATGAAAGGGAAGAAAAATGGAATCACCAAAATCTATTATCAGAACGGAATAATGAAAGTTGTTGAAAGTATGAGGGATGATTTGCGCGAGGGCCTGACAAAAACTTTCTACGAAAATGGAGGTTCAAAGGAAGAATGGTATTTTAAGGAAGGAGAACTCAACGGCAACTGCAATTTTTTCTACAAGAGCGGACAGCTCTTCGGAACAAAGAATTACGAGGACGGTAAAGAAGAAGGCCTGTCGCAGTTTTTTTATAAAAACGGGAAACTTAAAGAAGAGATAACTTATCATGACGGGTTGAAATCAGGACTAAGCAAGATTTATGATGAGTATGGCAATATTCAGGCTGAATATATTTACCAGGATAATGAGATAATTGAAGAAAAAATAACCACGCCGGCATCCAAGCAGACAGCTGAGAGCATATCGCGAAAAGAAGCCGTAAGGAGAAATATAAATTACTTTCTGATATTTTCAGCCGTTCTTATAATACTATATTTACTTTACGCATTAATACTTTATGTCCTCTAAGAGGCATAATAACATTAAGACAACAAACCGGGACTGATCAGGATTTGTTAAACTTTGTCCCCTTTATCAGAAGATTGGCGCAGAAGACACTTACCCTATTGCTCTTTACGTATTCATTCAACGCCTTTTCAAACTTTTTTTTATCATTAATATCAAAATCGAGCTCCTTGGAATAGAGAAGCTGATAGCAGAATTCGTTTGCTGTTATCTCTTTTTTCAGATAACCTTTCATTGAGGAGGAATCAGCAGCCTGAAGAATAAGACTAACGCCCATTGCCTTTTCCCACTCTGTAGGGGTTTTTACCGGTTGTTTCTGAAGGACGTCCATTTATGCATCTCACTTCAATTATTGATGAGTAATTTTATTGATTTTATTTTTAATATGCAATATGGGAAAATTAAAAATCGCAGGGGGCCTGGTGCCTTTTTACTCCCTCTTTTCCCCGGTGAAAAAAACTGCATTAATTTTCCTGCACCCTTTGGCAAAATAGAGAATCATATATAAAAGTGCGTTTCAGTAACTAGTTGTTCTATAAGGATTTAATAAGAATCAGTTATTAATTCAAACAAGCTAAAGTATTGAAATAAGACCCAATTAGCTGACGGAAAGGAATTTTAATGCCCTCGGGACAGATGTTTATTTATATTTTTATCGCTCTAGTCTTCATTTTATATATTAGAAAGCTGCTCAAAGCAAAATCTCTGAAGCAGTATAGTACCCACGAAGTTAAAAATAAGCTTCATAGTAAGACTGTTGATTTTGTGCTGCTTGATGTAAGGACAAACGCTGAACGGGCAGACAGGCATATCAAAGGATCGATGCATATACCACTTAATGAGCTTAATTCAAGGATGGATGAGCTGAAAAAGGTTAAAGACAAGGAGATTATATGCTATTGCCGCAGCGGAAACAGAAGCTCCACGGCCGCACTTCTTCTTCAAAAAGGGGGCTTCAGGACCGCCAACATGACAGGCGGTATGACAGCCTGGAGCAGCTAATAACTATCAGCTTAATTAAGAACAAAGAGCCGCATTTTGGAATGCGGCTTTTCAATAATGGTAATGCGGGTCCTGGTCAGAATCTCCTGTTTTCAGGGGGGGCATCTGCATTATAGTCTCCGGTTGATTCCGAAGTTGAAGAAATATCTTCAGCTCCTGTCTGCGAGAGCATTTCTTTTGCCCTTTTAACCCAGTTTTCATCATCGCAATGTACTGAGAGCAATATACCGCCCTTACGAATGCGCCCGTCATAACGCTTGGCTTCGAACTCAGGAATGCCCATTCCAATCAGTGTTCCGGCAATGCCGCCTATAGCGCCTCCGGCTCCTGCACCGGCAAGAGCAGCTACTATAGGTCCTGCGGCCAGAAACGGGCCGATACCTGGGATGGCAAGGGCTCCGATACCAGCCAGCCAGCCTAAAGCACCGCCAACTACCAGACCTGTTCCTGCTCCGGCTGCCGCACCTTCAGGGGCTTTAGTCCCTTTTTCCATAGCAAAGTCCTTTGTGCCTTCATTTTCCTGCATTAAAACAGATATATCTGTATTTCTGAAGCCTGCATTCTTAAAAGCATCCACCGCATTTTCAACGGATAAACGGGTATTATAAATACCAAAAACCGCTGTGTTTTTACCAGCCATTTGCCCTCCTTAAATTTCATAATTCTGTCTTAATTCACATTATACATTTACTCATGATGAATCAAGCTACTTTTATGGTAGGTGAATTAATCGCAAGAAAAGATGCTTTTGCAGGCAATTTAATAAATTCCCGGAATATTATTTATCCTGCATTGTCATCTGAAAGCTTTTTGGATCGTAGCCCTGTACTTTAAGGATTTCCCATGCCCCGGACAGCTTTTCATCAGTAAGCCTGGGGGTCCGGCTTAAAATCCAGCCATATTTCCTGTCGGGTGACCCGATAACTGCATACTTATAATCTTTATCGAGACCTATAATCCAGTAATCACCCCAGAAAGGGCGGATGCCAAGGATGCTGAAAAAGCTGACTTCGAGTTTGGAATTTGTGGACGGTTCGACAACTTTTGCAACTCCGCGGGCAACATTTCTTTTGCCGTTTTCTTCATCACAGCTGTTAATTACATCGATTCTGCCGTCATCGCGCAGAGAGTATTCAGCCGTTGTATTTCCAGTACAGTTTTTCTGAAATCTGTTTGGAATCTTTGCAATTTCGTACCAAAGGCCTGCATACCGTTTAAGATCTACAAATTTTACTGTTTCAGGTTCCCCTGGCCTCCTTTCCTGTGCTGATACTATTCCGGCCAGAACAAAAAGTAAAGTTAAAGCTGTTTTCATATGACTTACTCCTGAAATTCTTAAATTCCATCACACACAGGGGTTTACATGAAAATTTAGCAGGAGAAGCGATAAAATCAAGACAGGCGGGGCCAGGAGAAACAATATTGCAGAAATTGCATTATTTTTTATTTAGTCATATTGCAGTATTAGCCTTACTTATATTGATTAAATACCCAAATAGCTTAATTATTTGATGGTTTTTTAATAATTTTCTTTTATTATTTAAAAAATAATTTTATTTTTGTAGGGCGATTTTAAGTTATAATAATTTGAATTTTACTGATTTGCTTGCAGGCTTGTGTAGATATTCAATCCGGCAGAGCTGAAGAATGTTTCTGATATTATTATAACTTTAATTATACTTCCACTTAGACACTCATAATAACAGGAGAAAGAAAAGTCAAATGAAAAAGTACTTATTTATTTTAATATTTTTTGTATCAGGTTCATTAATGGCTCAGAACTTACAGCTGCATTACGATATGGGAAAAGACAGACATTATTTTACATCCACGATCGAAATGTTCAAGCCCGATGAGTATGGTTCCACATACTTATTTGTTGACATGGATTACAACCGCGGCGGTAATAAAAGCGCATCGCTGGCATATTTTGAAATTGCACGCTATGTAAGCCTTCCTTTTGTAAAGGGTTTATCGGCCACTGTTCAGTATAATGACGGAATGATTTACAATAAAGATCTCGACAAGGACTTCCCGCTTGGGCACGTCTGGCTTGCCGGCTTCAGTTATCCGATAGATTTAGGTTTTGTCACATTAAATACAGACCTGCTTTACCGGGCAGATTATCTTTCAGAAACAAAATCCAATGCCCAGGTTACAACCGTCTGGTTTAAGGCCTTCTTCGATAACAGGATTAATTTTACGGGTTTCATGGACATCTGGTCAACAAAGCAGGCTGGAAAAAATCAGATTGTACTGCTTACAGAGCCACAGATCTGGTATAATATATATCATCACCTTGCAGTAGGAAGCGAAGTTGAAATCAGCAACAATTTTATACCTGGAAAGACAAGCCTCCAGGTAAATCCTACGATTGCGGCAAAATGGACATTCTAATAATTTAATCCGGGGATAACATGTTAAGTCAATTTTTCGAGTTTGGGAAAAACAAAACAGATTTGAAGACGGAAATTCTTGCCGGAGCAACAACATTTCTTGCGGCAATGTATATTATTGTGGTTAATCCTTCCATCCTGAGCAAGACCGGGATGCCTTTTAGTGCTGTACTGACGGCTACGGTACTTGTATCGGCTTTCTGTACTATCATGATGGGCATATATGCCAAAAACCCGATCCTTGTGGCACCGGGAATGGGATTAAATGCATTCTTTACCTTCTCAGTTGTTCTTGGAATGGGCGTCAGGTGGGAAATTGCACTGGGAGCGGTTTTCTGGGCTGGTGTTGCATTCCTGCTTCTTTCGATCTTTAATATACGTACATTTATTGTAAAGGCGATCCCGAAGCAGATCCGTTATGCAGTTTCAGCCGGAATAGGGCTTTTTATTGCGCTCATCGGTTTTGTAAATGCAAAATTCATAATCTCTAATCCCGCCACAATTGTTGGAATTGGACATCTGGATGCAGTTACCATAACCTTCCTGGTGGGGCTGCTGTTAACTTCAGTGCTGGTTATAAAACGCATAAAAGGTGCTCTTATTATTGGTATTGTTCTGACAACACTCTTTGCTATGCCGATAGGCAGACTTTATGGAGACGCCTCGGCAATTAACTTCGGTGTACCGACACTTGTAACCTGGAAAGGGCTTTTCTCTGCACCTGATTTCAGCCTTATCGGGAAACTGGATCTTATAGGCTCGCTGCAATTTGCAATCTGGCCTATTGCCTTCGCATTTCTTTTTACAGATATGTTCGACAGCCTTTCGACATTTGTCGGGGTTGCTGAGGCAGCCGACCTGCTGGATGAGAAAGGTGAACCGAGAAACGTAAAGCAGTCTCTGATTGTTGATGCTGTTGCAACTGCAGGCGCAGGTCTGGTTGGAAGCAGCGCGGGCACGGCTTACATTGAATCGGCTACAGGTGTGGAAGAAGGAGGCAGAACAGGAATGACGGCTCTTACAGCAGGGCTTTTATTCATTCCCTTTATGTTCATTTCCCCGTTATTATCCATAGTTCCAGCTATTGCCACCTCTCCTGCTCTGGTTCTTGTTGGTGTATTTATGATGAAACCTGTACTGAAAATAAACTGGTCGCAGTTCGACGACGCAATACCGGCATTCCTGGCTCTGGTGCTTATACCATTTACCTACTCTATTACTGAAGGTATAATCTGGGGATTTTTATCCTGGACAGTAATCAAGCTGGCTTTGGGCAAAACCAAAGAAGTTTCACCCATGCTGGTCGTTATTGATATTTTTGCAATCTTAGCCTTAGTACTGGCCCAAAAGTAAATAAGCACGAGAGAATTTATAAAGGGCCTTTGGCCCTTTATAATCAAGCCTTTTTATTACTAAAATACATTTTGAATTTTAAGAGGAGTCAAATGGCTATACGTGTCATTGATGTAAACGAAAGGCCGTCACTGGCCGAAAGCATTCCTTTAAGTTTCCAGCATCTGTTTGCAATGTTCGGGGCTTCGGTGCTTGTTCCAATACTTTTTAAGATAAATCCGGCAACAGTTCTGCTGATGAACGGTGTAGGCACTTTATTATACATTTTCATTACAAAAGGAAAAATTCCCGCATTTCTTGGCTCAAGCTTTGCATTCATTTCACCAGTATTTCTGGTAATGTCCGGGAGCAGCTACCAGGCGGCATTAAGCGGATTTATTGTATCAGGACTTATATTCATAGCTGTAGCAATTTTATTCAGGTACCTTGGCACCGGATGGATACACGTAGTATTTCCTCCGGCAGCAATGGGGGCAATTGTAGCCATTATAGGTCTGGAACTGGCGCCGGTTGCAGCTAACATGGCGGGTTTAATATCGAAGAACAGCCAGCCTTTGGACCCAAAAGCAATTACAGTGTCCATGAGCACGCTGGCGGTTGTAATTTTAGGATCAATTTTATTCCGCGGGTTTCTAAAAATTATTCCAATACTCATTGGAGTTGTTGCCGGATATATTCTTTCACTTGCGATGGGAGTAGTAGACTTTTCCGCAATCAGTCAGGCCTCATGGTTTGCACTGCCAAACTTTTACACGCCCGAGTTCAGCCTTTCTGCAATTATTGTGATCATTCCGGCTTCACTGGTTGTAATAGCCGAGCATATTGGCCACTTAATAGTAACCGGAAACATCGTCGGGCGGGATCTTACAAAGGATCCGGGGCTTAACCGTTCTCTTCTGGGTGACGGCATCTCGACGACCATTTCCGGATTTTTAGGATCGGTACCTACAACCACATACGGTGAAAATATTGGGGTTCTTGCAATAACAAAAGTTTACAGCGTCTGGGTAATAGGAGGTGCAGCGGTCATATCTATTGTGATATCATTTTTAGGAAAGTTTGCCGCAGCCATACAGACAATTCCCCTTCCGGTTATGGGTGGAATCTCACTGATGCTCTTCGGAGTCATTGCCGCCTCGGGTATAAGGATGCTTGTTGAAGCCAGAATTGACTACAGCAAACCGAGAAATCTGATCTTAACGGCCTTTGTTCTGATTATCGGACTGAGCGGTGCTCAGATAAAAATAGGATCGGTAACATTAGCCGGAATGGCACTTGCCACTGTATTCTCAATTATTATAAGCCTC
>JBLNAZ010000242.1:0-7070 GCA_050259615.1 Syntrophomonadaceae bacterium
GAAACAAAAAGACCAAGCTGGATTGAAAGATAAATCCATGTTTTAAGTCCTGAGGAAAAAAACAACAAAGCATTTTTCTACAACATAATACAGGAACAAAATGGAATCGTTAAAAAACAAGATCGTATTTATCACAGGCGCCACTTCAGGAATAGGCAAGGCGTGTGCCGAGGAGTTTGCAAAGGCCGGAAGTAATCTGATACTTTGCGCCAGAAGGCTTGAGCTTCTTAATTCGACTTCTGAACAGATAAGAAAAGAATTCGGCGTTAAGGTTTATGATTTTCAGCTGGATGTAAGACACAGGAAAGCCGTTGAAGCGGCCATTGATTCACTTCCTGAAGAATGGAAGAATATAGACATACTGGTTAATAATGCCGGGCTTGCAATAGGGATGAACAAGTTTTACGAGGACAACCCGGACAACTGGGAGCCGATGATAGATACGAATATAAAAGGTTTCCTGTATATTGCCAGAGCCGTTGTGCCTCTTATGGTAAAAAGGAACAGCGGGCACATAATCAACATGGGCTCAATTGCAGGGCAGCAGGCCTATCCGAAAGGAGCCATATACTGCGCAACGAAACACGCCGTAGATGCAGTAACAAAATCGCTCAGGATGGATCTTGTGGAAACAAAGGTTAAGGTAAGTTCAATTGACCCCGGAATGGTTGAGACGAACTTCAGCGTCATCAGGTTTGAAGGGGATGAAGAGAAGGCAAGAAACGTGTACAGAGGGCTGGATCCGCTGGTAGGAAAAGATATTGCAGAGACTGTCGTCTTTATGGCCTCAAGGCCGCCTCATGTTGTAATTGCCGACGTGGTAATTTATCCTGTTCACCAGGCATCGGCTACAATCTCCTACAAAAAAGTATAAAGGCCAACAAAAAACCCGGTTCCTTTTTGGAAGGAAGCCGGGTTTTCTTTTAATTTTACCTCTTTAGCTTAAATTTTTCCTGAATTAACAATACTCTTGCTTGCTATACAAAAAAGGCAGAAGCCCTCAAAAAAGAGCCCCTGCCTTAAAACAAACAAAAAGAACTTTATTAATTTACGAACCAAATCACTTCAAGAGTAACATCTTCCCGCTCTTAACGAAGCTATTTGCCCTTATTTCATAGATATAGGTTCCGCTGGGAAGGCTTGAAGCATTGAATTCAACCGAGTATCTTCCCTGTTCCTTATATTCATTTACGAGAGTAGTAACTTCTTTTCCCAGCATGTCATAAACTTTTAGCATGACCTTTGATGCCTTCGGTACCTGGAAGTTTATGACTGTAGAAGGGTTAAATGGGTTCGGATAGTTCTGGCTTAAGCCGTAGGTGGTTACCCTAGCACTTTCAGAATAATTAAGGTCAACAAAGTTATCCTTATTTGCCTTTCTTTGAACAGCGTAGGATCTTAAGACAAAGTATTTAGCTTTTGTGCTGTCTTTAAGGTTTATATCACTTGAAAGCCTTAAGGCTACTTTTCTTGTTCCTATTCCGCTTAGGTCAAGCCTGTAACTCTGTGAACGTTCTTTTTTAAGCGAAGAAGTGCTGAGTGTAAATGGATTCAATTTTTTCAGCATCAAACCAGTCTCAGCATCAACCAGTTCAACTGAAAAGCCCGCATGACTTCCTTCTTTTAAGAATGAGAGTGCCTTTAGTGAGTCGCCATATTCAAAGCCAGTCGTGTAGGTCAGAATTCCGCTGTTAGCAACATCAATACTTTCAGTTTCAAGTGACTTACTGAAGTGTTCAAGGGAGTTCCCAAGTATATCCTTGGGCTCTTTGAAATCAATCCTAGCGCCATTGAATGACAGATCCCCTAGTGATGACTTGATAAAGAAGTCATTCAGCTTTATAAGTCCGCTTCTTTCTTCAATGGTTCTTCCTTCCCCGTCTGAGGACACCTTAGCCAGTGTTCCCAAGGGAATGGCATTAGATGACATAAAGGAATAAGGAAGGGATGTGTTATTAAATGAAATCAGATAAGAGTCGTTAAAATCATTTCTTGATCCACCCATGACCTGTATACCATTCCCGTTTTTGTTAGAATTGTAAATGGTGGATAGTGAAGTGCTCTTTACAAACTGGTCTCCCGAATAGCTCGTATTCCAGCCCATGACAAAGCTTGTGTAGCCTGAGCTCATGTTTCCGGTATTGCTGATGTGAACAGATGTTGCATCGTCATCTTTTCCTGCGTAATAGTAAGTGTCGGACCATGTCGTACCGGAAACTTTTCGCCTTAAGACAGCTGACTGCATATAGGTTGCATCGTTGTAATTTTTCCAGGCTACACATGGAAGATTATTGACCAGGGTGATTGAAGGCTTTTCATTCAGCTGGTTGTAGTCATAAATGGGGTCCGATATCTCTTGTGTAGAAGACTGGGTAACTGTCCCGTCATTGTTCAGAGTAAGCGAGGTATATTTGATTACGCTCGAGTAGTTATTGCGGATTTTCTGGCTGTAGGTCATGTGGAATACCATCGGAATTGCATAAACCATATCCCTTACGCCTGCAACAGTAGGGTTAAAGCTGTTTATGTCAGTTCCAGCGATATATACATCATTATTATACACGTCCCAGTCAATGTGAGTTCCATTTGTTCCTGTAACAGAGCCTGTCCTGTAGTAGAGTCCAGCCGGGAGAGTGCCTCCAAGGCCTGGCATTGCAGGCTGCCTCCAGATCATAATTGCCTTCATCCCTGCAGAAGTATTCAAGCATGCAACTACTGGCTGGGTGTCATAAGTGCTTCCGGGGATATTATCGAATACTACTTTATTCACCGGATTAGGGGAACCGTTTATCTCAGAGGCCATAATTTTTGTAGTATTTGTCTGAGCATCTGACATTGCATATCCAACCACATAGAAATGGTCTGCTCCATCAGTACCGTCAATTGAGGGGTCATGTGCAATTCCCGGGCTACTTACAGGTTTGCCAAAGTTCTGGATCGCCCAGGAAACTCCCATATTAGCTGAAGATTCCATCCATATGTAGTTCATGCTCTCATATACCAGTGTGGTATTTACACCATCGCTTTTTGTCTTCTTCTGGCTGCTGTTCGTAAAGGCATTAGTGCAATTTGATTTATTAGTAATTTTGTATAAAGCATTTGTTGTCATATTGTCAGTTGGTGATACGGTTCCATTTCCGCCATCTGCCCAGCCTGCAAAATTGTAGGTCCTGCCATTGCCTCCCGTCAGCTGTGATGGAGCATATACATCGCCGCTGTTTTGTTCAACAACTGATGTTACAACACCTGCAGATCTATTTCCATCAAATTCTGTATTGTCGATTCTTGTTACATCAAATAGTTTTTTCAGGTCTGTAATATATGCCGCATTCATATCTGATGTAGAGGCATTAAAGGTATAAGAAATATTAGTTGCCTCAGGGATTTTATTTATTGATCCACCAGGGAGTAGTTTTTGCCAGTTACTTATACTATTATTTGAACCGCTTGTATTCCAAACATATTTATAAGGGTTTGAATATTGCGGAATTGCATCCAGTGTCTGACTGCTTCCTGCAGTTGCAAAAAAATTGCTTCCGCTCGAAGTAGTGAATCCATTAATTTTTATTGTTCCTGCACCAAAGTTATTTTCCGCAGTAAATCTGATGCCAATGCCTACTGCACCAAAAGCGTCTGATACCGTTTTATATTCCTGACTACTTGATCCATAAAGAGCTGCAGCAGCCGAAAGAAAAGCATTTCTGGCATCCGCATAATTTGAACTTGAAATAAGATAAGTTGTTAAAGCCTTGTATGCAATGGCTCTAGCCTTCTCAATTGTTATACCAATTACATTAAACGGAGTTGTTAAGTCATTAGTCCCACTTCCGCCCACACACATCAGATAAAAAGCATAATTCAATACACCGCTATTGGTATGAACACCACCTTTGTCACCATCATTTAGATTATCTGCCGGAGCCCAAAGATTACCTTTATATGTATCCGGCTGGTTTCCAAGATTGGGATTGTTCATGTACCTTAGAGCATCTCCGCTGGTACCAGGAGTATAACATTCCTCACCGATCAGCCAGTTAGCCTTTGACGGTGTCGAATAGAACTCGACTACAGTACCCAAAATATCTGAAATGGCTTCATTAAGTGCACCGCTCTCCCCCTGGTAAGTCAGGTTAGCTGTAGAAGTCGTAACAGCATGGGTAATTTCATGGGCGCAGACATCTAGAGAACTGACGGATGAAAAGTTTGTTCCATCACCGCTTCCATACAGCATTTGTGCCCCATTCCACTGTGCATTATTTGGCGAGTAAACAGGGTTTCCATTTCTATCATAACCATAAAAAAACAGGTACTGTGTTGTTGATATTATTTCTGCACCTGCATCATTAAAACTATTCCGGTTGAAAACATTTTTATAAAAATCATAGACCTTCGTTGCACCCCAGTGGGCATCAACTGCAGATTTATTTTGATCCCAAATGTTATCGCTATCTGTTAATAACGTACCCGGATTAATAGTCTGCCCATTCGCAGTATATGTTTTAAGATGCCTGTCAGAATCATAAAGTTGATAAGAATTTTGGGAGACCAAAGTTGTTGAGAATTGAACCGTACCGTTATAATTGCTAACTCCGGAACCGGTTACATCAGCCATTGAATTAAATTTGTTTATAATATCTCCGGTAACTGCGTCAACAAAGTATTCATAGTTCCCCAGTTTTGCTCCATCTACAGCAATTTGCATCTTCCACGCAAGCCGGTATTCACCTTTATCAAAGTCTCCGTTTTTCGGAGCGATTACTAATTCGGGTTTGGGTTCCCATGAAAGATTTCCATCCTTATAAACTTCTTTTAATATTTTTTCCTGTTCGGGATTCTTCCAACGATATTCTGCCGGACCAAGATCAGAAAGAGCAACCTGAAGAGCATTCGAAGATGAGATTGATGGGGTTACATCAAGTGCAATTTTGGGAGTAAATCTTCCGTTTACTTCAATTACTGTATTGCTCTTGTCAGAATGCACTATCACTTCTGAACCCCATACCGGGATACCTTTGAAGGTTTGTTGAACTTTTGCATGTTTCAAGTTAAGATTATCTGTAAGTTTTTTCTTTACATTAAAACCATCAGTATTCGGATTGATAAGAAACACTTTTCCTGAATTCTTAAGAAAACTGACCACTTGATCATCTTTGTCGAGATCTATATTGCTCCCAAGTTTGCCTCTGACTGACCGGGGAACTCCCGTAAATTCATTTACGTCAAAAACTTCAATGTTTTTATAGATTTTGTCAGCTTCCTGTCTAAGTACTTTTGCTCTCTCATTTGCCTGTTGAGCCATTGTAGGCGATAAGGAGCTAAATACAAAACACAATAACGGAATAAGAAAAAAGACTGCCCTAAATGGAAATTTACTTTTTCGCATATTGCTCTCCTTTTGGAAATAGTTTATATTTGAAAAAAGAATAGCCCTGAAATCATCAGTAATGATGATAACAATAAAGGTGACCAGCCTTGTGCGGCTATTCTATACAGGCGGTTGGTGTTGCGAGCACCGCCGCCTTATTTTGTTATCTGATTTCTTTTTTTGAGGTCTTCTTTCTATTTATTGTTTTAATTTTCCATGTACCATAATGGGAATTCCATTTTTATTCCCTGCAAAAAATATGTCATTCGGGAATATTGCCATTGCCCAAACACCCATATCAGTTGGGTAAATTGTTTCTATGCCTGTTCCATTGTAGTGCATAAGACCGTTGTATCCTACTGAGAAAAAGTCCTTTGTGCTTCTTCCATACATCAGTCCTGCAAATTGTGTCCCGGTGAAATCCTTCCATTGGACCAGCTTATTATCCTTATACTTATAAACCTTTTTCCCTATTATTATAAATGCCTGGCCGTCAACTTCATTGACCGTTGCCAAATCAGTACCGCTGTATAACTCCTTTAATGACTTACTGTCATACAAATAGATCTTGTAAGTATCCCCCGTTGTCTCATAACGTGTAGCCGATAAGAAGTAATTGGAGCTTTCCTTTATTCCTCTTTTTATGCCTGTAAATCCGACCCTTAGATCAGGGATTTCTAATAAGCTCCACACATTCCCGTAATATGTAGCGATTATTCCTTTATAAGACTTGCCCTCAGTTGATTCAGCCACTCCTGCAGCAAAGATACTATATGGAGAATCGCCCCAGATTTGATTAAATCCCGGTACATAGCCAGAAATATTCAGAGTTGCCGCAGCTTTCCATGAATTCCCGTCAAACTTATAGATCTGCTCCCCCGGAGCACCAGCTGCCCAGACGTTATTTTGTGCAAACCCGCATGTGCTACTTAAATTGCTTGAAATCCCGGGCCATTTCTGCTCCCATTTCATTCCATCGAAATGCCATATAGCATCAATAGTTGATCCGGCGTGCCCGACCGCCCAGAGATCATCTGGGCCTGACCCCCAGAGTCCTGAAATGTAAGCATGCCACTCTCCTTTCAGTGTATCTACAGTCCATGTATAATCTCTTCTTCCCGGAGTGGAATTGTCAGTCTCTTGGCTTGTGACAGGATCTTTACTGCAGGAAAGATTAAAAATCAGTAGAATTGATAGTGTAATTGACTCAAGTAATTTTTTCATGTGATTTCATTTTAAGAATTTGATGTAAAATAGTTCACTTATTTATAGATAATACCTGGCTCCAAATATTTATCCTGCCAAAGTTAAAACTCCCTTCCTTTTCTTTCAACTTCGTCTTACCTGCAGGTCATATATAATAACTTAGATAAAATTTAGACCCAGAAGAGAAAAATACTTTATTAAATGTCTCAATTATCCGGACATATCCTTTTGAGATATTCAAATATCATTTATATGGTGCCTTATAGGATTATTATAAAATATTATTTCTTACATATATATATGATTACAAGTGTCATTTTCGGAAAATTTTTCAAAAAAAAAAAAAATCAGGCAGAGGTTAGTTTTTGGATTTGTGTGCATCAAAAAGAGTCAAAATCGGCAGGATAATATAAAAAATCCGGTCCCCTTTATAAAAAGAGACCGGATTTTTTTAAGTTCAACTGTATGGTCAGGCCCTGAAAATACTTACATCTCCCGC
>JBLNAZ010000243.1:0-21482 GCA_050259615.1 Syntrophomonadaceae bacterium
ATTTTTGTTTTTGCGTGAGGTATTGCAAGGTAATTTGCAATTCCCGTGGGTATCAGCTCTTCACGGCTTTTTACCTGCTGAAAAAGTATGTCTTCATCAATATTATATTTCATTGCCGCAAGCGAAACCATTTCCTTTATTACAGAGTACTTGTCGGGAGCTTCACTTACAATGAATAATTGCCTGTCTAAAATATCTCTGAAGGAAAATTCCCTCCTGCCTTTCAAGAAGTAATTCATTACCGGTGCGCTGACCAGAGACGTGAAGACAGCCATGATTACCAGGGCTACAAACACCTTGTCCTGTATGAGCCCGAACTGCAAAGCCAGGAGTCCAAGTATAATCTCCATAGCACCTCGCGAGTTCATGCCGAAGCCTATTACCATTGAATCCTGCTTCGTCATCCCGCCCCAATAAGCCCCGAGTCCGCATCCCACTACCTTACCGATAAAAGCTATCAGTATTATTATTGTAACCAGCAGGGGATCGAAGTTTGTAAGAAGGTTTACCCTCAAGCCAATAGATACAAAGAAGAGCGGCGCGAAAATATTAGTAACAAACTGGTGCACAATTTCCCTTGTCTTCTCCCTTAAGTGCGCCGTGTCCCCAATGGTTATGCCCACAATAAAGGCTCCGAATATGGCATGCACCCCGATGAACTCCGTAAATGCAGCACACAGAAACCCGAGTATAAAAATGAAGTTCAGCACTCCCCCCGGATGCACGAAATACTTCTGAATGTAGGGGAATATTTTATTAACTATTTTTCTTCCTATCAGAAGCATGAACAGTGTAAAGCCCAGTATAAGAATTATCTTATCCGAAAAGCTTAACCCCTCATTGCCTGCTCCCATCATGCTGAGTATTAAAGAAAAAATGATCCATCCTGCCAGATCCCCGAACATTGCCGCCGCAAGTATGATGAGCCCTATATCTGTCCTTATTATATTCAGGTCCATCAATGTGCGCGCTATTACGGGGAGCGCGGAAATGGACATGGCGGTACCCATGAAAAGCGCGAATATGAGACGCATCTTTTCATCGTTTATTCCAAAGTAATCAGGATACATGTAGGCAAGTGAGAATCCCAGGGCAAAGGGGAAAATAATGCCCATAAAGCTGGTCAGGAATGCTGTTTTGCTTTGTCGTACAACTACTGCCAGATCCACCTCAAGCCCTGAAACCAGGAGCAGCATAACTACGGCCAGAGAGACTATGCCGTCCATGGCAACCTGTATTTCCGGAGTCTTCGGGAAAAGCCACCCTGAAAACCCCGGCATAAGAGCTCCCATGACAGTCGGGCCCAGTATAATGCCCGCCAGAATCTCGCCGATTATTGAGGGCTGCCTGAATTTAATGAAGAGCTCGCCAAGAAGTCTTGCCAGCAGCAGCATAATGCCTATACTTGTCAAAAATACTGTAAGCTGCTCTGCATTAAGTTTCATAATACTGCTGAATTATTGGTATTTAATCTGTTTTAAGTTCTTTGAGCCCTTAAGAATTCTCCCTGCTGAAGAATTCAATTTCTGACCGGCTGACGCATAAAAATGGCTGCCTGCCCTTTGCAATGGGGCAATGCTTAAAGTTCTAAGAATTGCCCGAATAGATATTTTACAATATAAAAAAATAAATCGGATTTTGTACAAGTTTTATTTCTGAAGAAAATACGCTGTTTTCGTGAATAAACCAGTAAAAATATGGTATATTCATTACATAACCGAAAAAAATTCAGGTCTTTAATGCGCATTTGGGTTTAAAGTTTCATTAAAATTGCTTAATATGGATATAGCATTTTTGGCCATTATCCTGGCCGGAACAATTATTCCATAAAAAGTGGTGAATTTTATGCAAAATATCAATTTCTTGCTCAACGATCATCAAGAAACAGCTCTTCAATTGCCTGAGAAACTCGAATTCGGGCGAATTTTTACGGATCATGTTTTTGAAATGGATTATGACGAAGAAAACGGCTGGCACAATCCTACAATCAGAGGAAATGACCCAATGCCGTTTAGCCCTGCTACAATGGTGCTTCACTACGGGCAGGCTGTTTTTGAAGGATTAAAAGCTTATAAGACGGAATCAGGCGAAATTGCAATATTCAGACCCGAAAGACATTTTCAGCGTCTGAACAATTCTGCCCGCAGACTGTGCATCCCTGAAATAGACGTGGATTTCATGGTTGAAGCCTTAAAAGAACTGATTAAGGTTGATAAGGAATGGGTGCCTGAAAAAAGGGGAACTTCTCTTTATATTCGCCCTTTTATTTACGGATCTGACCCTCTTTTAGGCGTAAGACCTTCAAGAAATTATAAACTTCTTATAATACTTTCCCCTGTGGGTGCTTATTATCCCGAGGGCTTTAAACCTGTAAAAATTCTTGCTCAGGATGATTACGTCAGAGCTGTAAGAAAGGGACTTGGCGACTGCAAGACGCCTGCCAACTACGCTGCAAGCCTCCTGGCTACACAGGAAGCGCAGAAATTAGGATTTACGCAGGTGCTTTGGATGGATGGAGTTGAACAGAAATATATCGAAGAAGTAGGTACAATGAACATTTTCGTCAGATTTAAGGACGAAATTGCTACACCGAAACTGACAGGAAGCATTCTTCCCGGTATTACCAGAGCTACTGTTATTGAACTCCTGAGGGACAAAGGTATAAATGTTAACGAAAGACTCATCAGCATGCAGGAAGTAATCGAAGAGTACGATAAGGGTAATGTCCTTGGCATCTTCGGAACAGGTACTGCTGCGGTCATTTCTTCAGTAGGCTCTCTTACCTACAAAGAAAAGACGATGATATTTAAGCGCGATGATTCCAACGATTTTGAACTTAATCTGTTTAATGAGATACTTGCAATCCAGTACGGCACAAAGCCTGACAGTAACGGCTGGCTGGATTATATAAAATAAAATTTTTGGACATTTTGGACCTTATCAGGCAGGAATTTAGATGAATTATTTGACCATCTGGATTCCTGCTCCTATTTTAAACGATCTGAATTTAAATTAATATAGTGGACAGCTCTGGATGAAAAGACATATTTACTTTCTGCTGATTATTGTTCTTGGCTTTTCTTCGTCGTTTAATACCTCTTTCTGCCGCGAAGGCAAGAAACCTAAGAACATTATTATTCTCATCGGCGACGGAATGGGCCTTAATGATGTGACCGCCGAATATTTACTGAATAAAGAAAATGCCTTCCGGCGCTTTAAATCAACCGGGTTTTCGGTTACCTGCTCAGCCGATAAACTAATTACAGATTCAGCTGCAGGTGCAACTGCGCTTTCAACCGGCTATAGAACCAATAACGGAGCTGTTGCAGTTGATACGCTCGGCCAAAGGCTTAAGACTATTCTCGAGTTCGCACACGACAAAGGACTCTCAACAGGATTAGTTGTTACAAGCACCATTACAAACGCAACACCGGCCGGGTTCTCAACTCATGTTAAGAACAGGGCAGAGGAAATTGAAATTGCAAGACAGCTTTCTGAAGGGAATATTGATGTTGCAATCGGAGGCGGATTGAGGTTCTTTGTCCCCGATTCAGCTAAAAAAAATCCCGATCTAATTAAAAGGCTGAAACAAAGGGGATATAAGTTTTTCCCGAGTGTAAAGGAACTGACCTCATATAAAGGCCATGGGCGCTGCTTCGCTCTTCTTGAAGATGATAACCTGAAGCCTGCGCATTCGAGAGATTACTCACTTGCTGATCTTACCGGGGCGGCAATTAATAATTTAAGCCATAACAAAAAAGGTTTTGTCCTTATGGTTGAAGGCTCACAGATAGACAAGGGGGGACATGCCAAAGACCAGGATAAGGTCTTAAATGAAATGGGTGATTTCGACAAAGCTGTAAACTTAGCCCTGGACTTTGCCAGAAAAGACGGCAATACACTTGTTGTTGTTACCTCCGACCATGAAACAGGGGGCATCTCTGTAACAGGCGGAGAAAAGAATGGTTCTAACCTGAAGCTTACATTTATCTCCGGCGACCATACGGCAAATATGGTTGGCGTTTTTTCATATGGACCGGGTGAGGAAAACTTCCGCGGCATTAGTGAAAACTTTCAGGTAGGAAGAAAACTTATAAACTCTCTTAATCCTGAATATTTCTGGCGCTAGTATGGAAAACTTCCTTCTCATATTTATCCTTTTGCTATTAGGTGTTGTCCTGAGGCCGCTTAAACTCTTTCCCGATAACGCGGCACATACGCTTAACCTTTTTGTTATTTATGTTTCTCTTCCTGCTCTTGTACTGCTGAATATTCCAAAGCTCTCATTTTCCCGGGAGCTGATAGTACCGGTTGTAATTCCCTGGGTAATGATACTGTTTTCTTTTATACTAATAATTATTCTCTCGAAAGCTTTCAGGTGGAGAAGGTCCATAACAGGCGGACTTCTTCTTGTAGTTCCGCTCGGCAATACGTCTTTCCTTGGAATACCCATGATCAAAGCCTTCTTCGGGCAGGATCATATCCCTTATGCAATTTTATACGACCAGTTCGGAAGTTTTCTTGCTCTTGCAACCTACGGCTCTATTATACTTGCCTTATACGGCAACAGCGCAAAACCCGGAATTAAGGATGTTGTAAAAAGAGTAATTTACTTTCCCCCTTTTATTGCGCTCATTCTGGCTTTGATTCTGCGTTTCTGGACTTATCCCCCCATTGCAGTCGGCGTGCTTCAGATGGCATCCGAGACGCTCGTTCCCGTTGTCATGTTTGCCGTAGGGCTTCAGATTTCCTTCAGGCTTCCGCGCTCTGTTGTAAGCCCTATGATTTTTGGGCTTCTGATTAAACTTGTAGCCGCACCCCTGGCTGCTCTTGCAATCTGCAATGCTTTAGGCATTTATTCAGAACCGGCCAAGGTTTCAGTTTTCGAAGCCGGTATGGGCCCTATGATCACTGCAGGCGCACTGGCAATTATTGCGGGCCTCGAATCAGAGCTTGTAGCCTCCATGGTCGGCCTCGGCATTGCTCTCTCATTTCTGACCTTACCTGTTTTATTCAAGCTTTTATAAATTTTTCTGACATTTTATTCCGAAAAACTTTATGTTTATTCCGGTTTTCCTGTAAAATATTCATTCAAAAGCTTTGGAGACAGAAATGCATAAAAGGTACTTTTTCTTTGCAGCTCTTTTGTTCGTTCTTGGATGTAAAAGTAACTCTACT
The DNA here is from genome assembly GCA_050259615.1 of Syntrophomonadaceae bacterium. Taxonomy (GTDB): domain Bacteria; phylum Bacteroidota; class Ignavibacteria; order Ignavibacteriales; family SURF-24; genus JAAXKN01. The sequence goes on from JBLNAZ010000243.1 coordinate 5,179, forward strand.
AACCCAGTAGATAAAAAACCTGATGATAATGTGGATAAGAAAGGATGGAATCTCGTATGGTCCGATGAATTTAATTATAAGGGGCTGCCCGACTCAACAAAATGGGGCTATGATGTGGGAGGCAGCGGCTGGGGAAACGAGGAACTGGAATACTATACCAGCAAACGCTCGGAAAATGCCAGGGTTGAGGATAGCACTTTAATTATTGAAGCAAGAAATGACAACTGGAACGGACATAAATATACTTCAGCCCGTCTTGTAACTACCAATAAGGGCGATTGGACTTACGGGCGTTTTGAGATAAGAGCTAAACTCCCCGGCGGCAAAGGCACTTGGCCCGCAATCTGGATGCTGCCTACCGAATGGATTTATGGAAACGGCGGCTGGCCTGATAACGGAGAAATAGATATCATGGAATATGTCGGCTACGACCCGGGAAAAGTCCACGGCTCAATTCACTGCAATAAGTATAACTTTAAACAAGCGCAGCAGAGAACTTCTACTCTTCCTGTGCCCGACGCCGAATCAAAATTCCATACCTATGTCATGGAATGGTACCCCGACAGGATTGATCTGTTTGTCGACTCCTTCAAGTACTTCACGCATAAAAATGAAAACACCGGGTGGCAGGCCTGGCCTTTCGACAGGAATTTTCATTTCCTCCTGAACCTTGCCATTGGCGGTACATGGGGAGGAGCTCAGGGCGTGGACGATTATATGCTCCCGCAGAGAATGGTGGTTGATTATGTCAGGGTTTATAAATGGGTTGACTAATTAAGACATTTTTGGGATAATTGGGGCGCCCGGGAAAATCTTCTCTGAAAAAAAAATTTTCTCCCGCGCCTCTATTCAGTTAATATAACAGAATTTGTATATTGTTTTATGGCGGCAGACTGCTGTTTTGGGGCGGACTGTCTTTTTTTTCGAAAAAATGTTTTTATGATTGCTTTCTGATACGCTGGCCAGGCAAAGTTTATATGTAATTAAAGGAAGGGAGCTCTTTTGAAGCCATTCAAATTGTTACTTTTTATTTCTTTCTGTTCTTTGTTCTTCTCCTCCGGAAGGGCTTTTTCTCAGGTCCTCAGCCAGGATTCACTCGCCCTGGTTGACTTTTTTAACTCTACTAAAGGACAATCATGGTCCAATCATACTAACTGGCTGAGTAATAAACCTGTTGGCCAGTGGTACGGTATTACCGTAAAAAATAGCCGTGTTGAGGCTATTTCATTCGAACTGGCAAATAACCTGCAGGATTCCATCCCCCCCTCCTTCGGCAATCTTACAGGATTAAAAAAATTAAACTTAAACTATAATTATATCTCATTTCTTCCCGCGGAAATAGGCAGTCTTAAGTCCCTGGAAAAGCTTTCCCTCAGAAGTAATCTTCTGCAGGCAGTTCCTTCTGAAATTTCAGGACTGAAGTCTCTGAAAGAACTGGAGCTTTCGGATAATTATCTTGCGGGTCTGCCCGACTCGCTAGGCAGGCTGCAGAACCTTGAATTGCTTGCACTGGCAAATAATAAACTTACCGGTCTGCCCGCTTCTACCGGAAGCCTAAAGCACCTAAAAAATCTTACACTATCCGGAAATGTTCTTCCCGGAATTCCGGTCTTTTTAAGCTGGATAGGCTCACTCAGAGTTCTTAATGTCGCATCTAACCCGATTCCTGAAATTCCCCTGGAAATTACGCGGATGGACAGCCTGAATGAACTGTATGCTTACGGATGCCTTATTGCTTCCATTCCTCCTGAAATCACGGGAATGAAGTCCCTTACCTTGCTCGATCTACGTGGTAATCTTATCAGCCTTATTCCGGCATCAATCGACAGCCTTAACAGCTTAAAGGAGTTGTACCTGGATAACAACCATTTGACAGCACTGCCTGTAGAGATAGGGGATTTGAAAAATCTTAAGATCCTTTCGGCTAAGTATAACCATCTTACGGAACTTCCGGCTTCAATTGGGCATCTTAAAAATCTTGACGAACTGATGCTGCAGTACAACCGGCTTTCTTCAATCCCTAAGGAAATGGGAAGTATGGACAGCCTTACGCATTTATACCTGAACAATAATCTTTTAACTGATTCAATTCCGCGGGAACTGGGCAGCTTAAAAAATCTGGTTTATCTATCGCTTAACCAGAATCTTCTTACTGGCACAATCCCTTCATCACTGGGTAAAATGGGAAAACTGAAATTCCTGTACCTGGAGGTAAATGAGCTCGATTCACTGCCGGACTTTTCAGGCGATACATCCCTTGTGACTTTGACAGCTTATAATAACAACCTGACCTTTGAAGATATTGAACCGGTCTTAAAACTCCATAATATCAGCTTCTACTATGGGCCGCAGGACAGTATCGGGAAGTATACAGATACCATAATTCATCCGGGAGATGTAATAAAGCTTTCGGTTAAGGTGGGCGGTACCGATAACTTGTATCAGTGGTTTAAGAATGGACTTATGATTACGGGTGCAAATTCAAAAGACTATGCTCTTAATTCAAATGATTCACTTTCATCAGGATCATATAATTGCATGATAACAAACGCCATTGCAAAGGATCTGATAATTTACAGCCGTCCGGTAAATGTCCAAATAGGTGGAATGACAGCTGTATCAAAAAACCTTGAGGTTCCGAAGGTCTTTGAACTGCATCAGAATTTCCCCAACCCGTTTAACCCTTCCACACAGATAAGCTATGACATCCCGAAAGAGGGACGGGTGGTCCTAAAAATTTATTCAATGGATGGACGTGAAGTTACAACACTCATTGATGAATTTCAGCCGGCAGGACGCAAAACTGTCCTCTGGAACGGCCGCGACAGCCGCGGAGGCCAGGTCAGCTCGGGTATGTATTTCTATAAACTCCAGTCCGGAAGCGAAATTAAAACCCGCAAGATGCTTCTTCTCAAATGACCTGCGGGATCAGGAACTATTTCCTGATCCCTGCCTGGTATTTTTACACGGACCGGGAACATGGGGCTATGGTAGCATTGTACAAATTCCATTGTAATTATTTAATGTGAGTTATGGGTAAAATATTTATTTCCTGCATATTGCTTCTGCTTTGCTGCTTTAGCGCTTTTGCACAAAACAGCCATTCACAAAGTGCAAGGGTGGTGGATTCACTTGTCATTAGGCTGGATGAAAATAACAAGAAAAGTGTAAAAGAATTTTATAAGAGCATATTTGCAATGGACAGCCTTGCAGAAGAACCGCTTTTAGCAAATATGTGTCGTATTAATAATTTAATCGAAAAGAAGTCTGTCCTTTCACACGCTCTCGTATACGTAAGCAAAGATAATATACTCAATGAACTCCTGGAGGCTTACAACAAATCGAGTGATACGCTCTCCCGGGATATGATTGTCTATACAATCCTCGGGGTGCGGTATAAATTCAATACAACCTCAGATCTGAAAATTAACCCGAATAAGGAAATATTTCCCGTGCTTATTCATAGACTGACAGACACGCTGGATATTTCTTCAATAGCTGAAGGGATTAAAACGATCAACGGTATCGCCTGGCTTGCAATTCAGAAATGGGGAGAGTTTAGGGACCTTAAGAAAACCTTTGCCCAAGATTTTCTGGAGACTTCTTTTGAGGAAAAGAAAAATATGCAGAAAGAACTTCTTAAATGGTGGAAGAAAAACGGACAGAATGTTTACTGGGACAGTAATATAAGAATGTTTACACTTCCGGAGTAAAAGTGACTTAATTAATTTTCATTGCCGAAGGAAAATTATTTCTATACGGGGAATTCCAAAAAGTTGTAAATTTGGGTATTAACATTCCCCGCAGGCTGATGAAAATTAAATTAAGTGACGCAGAAATAAACGTTGAAACCGTTCCTTCTTTCGAAAAAGGATCAATTCCTGTAATATTCCTGCACGGCTTTACAGGCTCCTCACGCGACTGGCAGTTCCTGTTTGATAAGCTCCCCCGCGGCTTTACCCCTTATGCAATAGATATTATCGGCCACGGCCATAGCTCTTCACCTGCTGATGTGCAGCTTTATTCAGCTAAAGCAATTTCGGACCAGATACTTGGCGTTATAAATTATTTTAACTTCAAGCAGGTGATTTTAGCAGGCTATTCCATGGGAGGGCGCGCAGCCCTGTCGTTTGCAGTAAGCTATCCCGCCATCTTAAAAGGCCTGGTTCTTGAAAGCTCCACAGCAGGCATAACCGTTGAAAATGAAAGGCAGCAGCGCACAGATTCCGACTTAAGGCTTGCGGAGTTTATTGAAAATAATCCCATTCAGGCTTTCGTGGATTACTGGATGGATGTGCCTCTATTCGCCAGCCAAAAAAAACTGCCGGAAGAAGCTTATGCCGAAGTGAAGCAGAATAAAATGTATAACAGCCGGACAGGGCTTGCCAATTCACTCAGGGGATTTTCAACCGGAGTAATGCCACAGATGTGGGATGAACTTGGTAATATAAACTGCAAAACCCTTCTTATTACCGGGGAACTGGATAAAAAGTTTACCGGTATTAATATTGAAATGTCACGTAAAATAAGGCACTCCAGGCACGAAGTAGTGGAAAGTGCCGGGCATAATATACATTTAGAAAGACCTGAAATTTTCTTAAATTTGTTGAACGGATATTTAAGTGGTTTGCAGGGCTGAAAAATTTAATTTTTGAAGACGGAAACGTCTTTATAAACCTATTTTGAGAGGATTAAAAAAATGAAATTCAACTGGCAGAAGGCTAAAGAATATAAAGATATAATTTATGAAAAGATGGACGGCATAGCCAAGGTTACCATTAACCGCCCTGAGGTCAGAAATGCTTTCAGACCCGAGACAGTAATGGAAATGTATGATGCTTTTATTGACGCAAGAGAGGACCCTTCAATTGGCGTTGTACTGCTTACAGGACAGGGCCCAGCAAAAGACGGCAAGTACGCATTCTGCTCCGGAGGCGACCAGAGGATAAGAGGCGACCAGGGTTACGTGGGCCATGACGGCGTACCCAGGCTCAATGTACTGGACCTTCAGAAACTCATTCGCAGCATCCCGAAGCCCGTAATTGCTCTTGTAGCCGGTTATGCCATCGGCGGCGGCCATGTGCTTCACGTTGTATGCGACCTTACTATTGCCGCTGATAACGCTGTTTTCGGCCAGACAGGCCCCAAAGTCGGCAGTTTCGACGGCGGCTTCGGCGCAAGCTACCTCGCCCGCCTGGTTGGGCAGAAGAAAGCCCGCGAGATCTGGTACCTGTGCCGCCAGTATAACGCACAGGAAGCCGTAGATATGGGACTGGTAAATAAGGTTGTTCCCGTAGAACAGCTTGAAAGTGAGGGTGTTCAGTGGGCAAAAGAGATACTGGAAATGAGTCCGTTATCAATACGCGTGCTTAAATCCGCTTTCAATGCCGAGCTCGACGGACAGCAGGGAATCCAGGAACTAGCCGGCAATGCTACACTTCTTTACTATATGAGCGAGGAAGCTCAGGAAGGTAAAAAAGCATACCTCGAAAAAAGAAAACCTGACTTTAATAAATTCCCAAGACTGCCATAAAAATAGACGAAGAAAAAACTTAAAATGGTAAAAGATAATTATCCAAATAAATTTCAAGCATGGGTTCTGGCAAGCCGCCCTAAAACACTCCCCGCGGCAGTGGTACCCGTGCTGGTTGGAACCGCACTGGCATTTTATGAAGACTCTTTCAGGCCCCTTGCGGCTTTTGTTGCATTACTCTGTTCTCTGCTCATACAAATAGGGACGAACTTTGTAAATGACCTTTACGACTTTCTGGCCGGGACGGATAAGAAAGACCGCCCGGGACCCCTGAGGGTGCTGGCTAACGGGCTTATTTCTGTTACTGAAATGAAAATTGGCATTGCCCTCGTCTTCGGAGTTGCATTCATGTCGGGCATGTACCTGGTCTATCTGGGAGGTTTCCCGGTACTCGTCATAGGAGTACTCTCAATTCTTGCAGGGATGGCTTATACGGCAGGACCTTACCCACTGGCATATAACGGACTGGGTGACGTGTTTGTGTTCCTTTTCTTCGGACTTGTTGGAACTGTTGGCACTTTCTACGTGCAGGCACTTAAATTTTCTGCCCTTTCCGTATGGGCTTCTATTCCCGTCGGGGCACTGATTACTAATATCCTTGTAGTAAATAATTACAGGGACCGGGAGGAAGACCGTGCAGCAGGTAAAAGAACCACTGCTGTTATTTTCGGTAAAAAGTTTGCGCGCCTGCAGTATATATTGCTTCTGGCTGTAAGCTATCTTACTCCTGTGGTAATATTTACGCTTTACAAGCAGGATATCCTGGTGTTTCTGCCCCTGCTTACAATACCGCTGGCTTTTCACCTGATTAAAATGCTCTATTCGCTTGAAGGCTCGTACCTCAATAAAACACTGGAACTGACGGCTAAGCTTTCCGCGCTTTACGGGTTTCTTTTTGCAATCGGCATTCTTATATGAACCATCCGGAAATAAAATATATCCCTTACGACCTTAAATTAAACGAGCCCTTTGTTACTGCAGGCGGACTAATAAGCAGCCGTAAGGGATTTTTTATTAACATTATATTTAATGAGAATGAAACTGCCTGGGGCGAAGCGGCACCCTTACCTGAATTCGGAAGTGAAAGCTGCAGTGAAGCTGAAAGTGCTCTGAAAAACATTTTCGGCCTGTCCAGGAATAAATCCGCCTCATTTGACCCGGATGCATTTCAAAGTAAACTTGAAAGCCTGAATGCCTTTCCGGCTTTAAGGCACGGACTTGAACAGGTATATCTTAGCTATAGGGCGCTTGATGAAAAGACCTCTTTAGACAAGCTCCTGAATGTAAAATTAAACAGTAATATAAACATTAGCGGCCTTATCGGACTTCTTAAGCCTCACGAAGTTTTAATTAAAGCACAGGCGCTTTTTAATGAGGGCTTTACAACACTTAAACTAAAAGCCGGCAGGGATGATTTTGCTTCGGACCTGAAATCAGTTGAAATTTTGAGGGAACACTTTGGCAGTAAAATCAGCATCCGCATTGATGTAAACGGAAAGTGGACTCTGCCTGAAGCTATAAGCCGCATTAAAGAACTTGAAGAATTCTCTCCTGAATACATTGAGCAGCCCGTAGCAGGGAAAGAAGATTTCTTCACTCTCCTGACAGAGTCTAAGGTGCCTCTTGCCGCAGATGAAATAATAAGAACAGTTAGTGACGCCTCTGAAGTAATGACGAAAGCTCCCCGGGCTGTTCTTATACTAAAGCCAATGATGCTTGGCGGAATTACAAGTACACTTAAGATTATAAAGGATGCTGAAGGTTCAAAAATAAAAACCGTTATATCTTCCTCGTTCGAAACTTCAGTTGGAAGAAGTGCCGCAGTATTTTTGGCCGCAGCATCCCAAAGCACTATTGCACACGGGCTTGGAACAAAGGGTTTTCTTGAAGGTGAGCCTTATAGTGACCCGTTTGAAATTAAATGCGGTTCCATTAAAGTTGACAGCTCAATATTTAACAGTTTTAAGCCGTACTAAATATGACAGATTTCCATTTTTTTAATAAAAAGATTCAGGTTCCCGCAGATCATCCTGCAATTATAAGCCGGGATGAAACTATTACCTATAGTGAACTTATAAAGCGCGTGGATGCTTACAGGGCTTTTCTCCTGTCTTCAGGCATAAAAAAGGGGATGCACGCTGCAATTCTAAGCGGAAACAACGCTGAGTTTATTCTGCTTACAATGGCACTATGGAATCTGGGGGCAGTGCCTGTTCCGTTAAACGTACGTCTTTTAGATGAAGACCTGGAAAAGCTGATACAGCACTCCGCATCTGAATTTGTTTTCATACATGAAGAACTAAAAGACAGGCTTCCGGAAGTTGCCCTGGAGTCCAGGAGAATCATCTTTCCCGCTCTCTTTGAAGAAAGTTTGAAGGAAGATATTGAAAACGAAAGTGAAAAGCGTGACTTTAATGATTGTGCCCTAATTCTTTATACATCAGGTACAACAGGCACGCCTAAAGGTGTAATGCATACGTTTAACACGCTTTCAGCAAGCGCTGCGGCATCCGATACGCTTTTAAGGCAGTCTTTATCCGACCGCTGGCTTGCAAGTCTTCCTTTTTACCACATCGGGGGCTTTTCCATTCCTATCAGGGCACTTCTTTACGGCGCTTCTATTGTTATCCCGCAGTCGCTTAAAGCAGAAGACATTGCTGTCTCCATTGAATCTTTCAGGCCTGCACTTGTCTCACTTGTCACTACCACGCTCAGGCGTTTAATGGAAATGGGAATAAAACCAAATAAAGAGCTGCGTTTTATGCTCCTTGGCGGGGGACCGGTAGATAATGACCTTGCAGAGAAGTCAATTGCTGAAAACTGGAGGGCCGTTAAAGTCTATGGCTCAACTGAAACAGCAACGCTTGTAAGCGCCGTAGAAATTGAAAAATATCAGGAAAAGGTATCTTCGGCAGGCCGCGCTTTACCAGGCAATACAATTATGATTATGGATGAGGAAGGCCGTGAGGCAGAAACAGGTAAAAGCGGGGAAATTATAATTATTGGGCCTTCTGTTATGAAGGGCTACTGGAATAATCCTGAAGAGACCTCAAAAAAGCTCGTAAAGGGTTTTTATCATACCGGGGACATCGGGCATATGGATATTGACGGGTATCTGTACGTTGAGGCCCGAAGGACGGATCTTATTATTTCAGGAGGGGAGAATATAAACCCCCTGGAAGTTGAGGACGCAGTTCTGAAGCATCCTTCAGTAAAAGAAGCCTGCGTCTTTGCCCTGGAGGACACAGAGTGGGGGCAGACAGTTGCAGCCGTACTGGTTAAAAAAGGGGATCTTCAGGCTGAAGAACTGGCCGGGTTTCTTAGAAATTACCTGGCTTCTTACAAAATACCCCGCAGGATATTCTTTATTGATGAACTGCCCAGAACCTCTTTAGGCAAGCTGAGGCGCGACTATATAAGGGAAATGTTCCAAAATAGCTGATTTATACACTCCTAAGGCAGTCTTTCAGATCCTGCGGAAGCGGGGTTTTCTGCCAGTTTAACCTGCTAACTGAAACGTGTACGGTTTTAACCCTGGCGCATACTTCGCCTTTAGTGTTAAGCACCTCACTGCTGAGCTCAAATGAGGATTCCTTGAGAAGGGAAACGCTAAGCTGAACCGCAACTTTTTCACCAGGCAAAATGGGCAGAAGAAAATCCGCCTCTGAATGCACCAGGGGAAGGGCATATTCAGTATCCCTGAAATAATCCCTCTCCAGTTTGCCATTTTGAAGAAGCTCTTCATAAGCCGCGTGCGCCACCTTAAAAATATTCCCGTAAAACATGATCCCGGCGGGATCGCAGTCGAAAAAGTTGATTTTTACTTCAGTCCGGAACATCAGGATTCCTTAATTTTAGGACTAAATTTAAGCAAATAGTATATAACTCACAGAATCTTTTTTCCATTTCCAGTGGTTTAATTATTATAGGGGTAAGAAGATACTGGTATATTTTTATACCTGATAAATCCCCTATAATTAAGGAGAAATTTTCTTAAATTTCGGGCGCGGAATTTTTCATCTGCTTTTTAGGCTATTAATTTACGGAAAAAATGAAAACAAGCAATATTATCAGATTCTCAATATATAACCTCTTTTTTTGCGCTATTTTTGCGGCTTTTTATCCTGCATTTGCACAGGAGCAGGAAAAAGAGTACGACATAAAAAAGACCTACTACCAAAGCGGCAAACTGAAAACAGAAGGCGCCTACCATTGGGGAAAACGTGAAGGTTCCTACAGAGAGTATTACGAAAACGGACAGCTCTGGAAGCTCTGGTATTTTCACGACGACAAGGAAGACGGCACCTCGCAGTGGTACCTGGAAAACGGGAAGCTTACAATGGAATGGAACTATGCCGGCGGCAAACTTGAAGGCACCTCAAAGTGGTATTATGAAACCGGGGAAGTGTGGGCTGAACCAAACTACATTAACAATATTCAGGAAGGCATAACCAAAACATACTATAAAAGCGGCAAGGTTATGGGCCTCTGGAACTATCATAACGGAATATTAAACGGTCTTTCACGCACCTTCTTCGATGGCGGCGGTGTGGAGGTTGAAAAGTATTATGTGGATGGAAAACTTGAAGGCTTAAGCAGGACCTACTTTGAAAACGGCAAAGCTGCCCTTGAGGCTAACTACAAAAACGATAAGCTGGAAGGCACTTCCAAACTTTTCTATATAGACGGATCTATAAAGGTAATAGACACTTACGAAAACGGGCAGATTATTAAAAGAATCCGTTACGGCATTGATAATAAATTTGCCAAAATTGAAGAAAGCTTCAAAGATTACTATGACGACGGCATACTGAAAAGCGAGATCAGCTTTAAGGACGGAAAGAAAAACGGACCCGAAAAAACCTATTACAACAGCGGCTATATTAAATCGGAATTTAGCTACGTCGACGGCAGGCCCGACGGAGTCTGCAGGACCTACCACGACAGCGGTTATGTACAGTCAGTTACAACATTTGAAGGGGGCCTTAAAAAGGGCACAGCCTACGAATACGACAGCCTGGGGGTTGTTATAGCTGAAACGAATTATTATAAGGATGTTCTTCAGGGAATTTCAAAAACCTTTTATGGCGACGGCAGCCTGAAGACAGAAACGTATTTTTCAGACGGCAAGCCGGAAGGCAAGGCGCGTGGGTTCTATAAAAACGGCAGGCTTGAGTTTGAAGAAAGCTACCGCTATGGTATAAAAGACGGCATGAAAACCTGGTATTTCCCGAATGGCGAGGTCTCGCAGTACACCTATTACAGAAACGGCCAGATCGACGGCGCCTATGTCAGCTATTACCAGAATGGATTCGTAAAAAGCGAAGCCAAATATGCCAACGGCAAGCTCCTCTCCGAAAGAGTCTATGATGAAAAAGGCAGGGTGCTGAAGAACTGAACTTATAAGTAATCTAAGATATAAAAAAAGCAGAGCCGGAAATAATATCCGCTCTGCTTTTTTTGTTTAAGGCCTTAACTTTTTAGAAATCCGCACCCAGCGAGAAGTAATACTTCGGAGTTGAGAAATGGTCCAGATTATACTGCCATGCAACGTCAAATCTTACCAGGAAGTACAGGAAGAATATCCTTGCACCCACACCTGTACCCATAAGAAGATCCTTCGTCTGAATGGTGCCGTTTTGCCTTGCTAAAAGCTGCAGCTTATTTGTCTGATCCCAGGCGCTTCCTGCATCTATAAAAGCTGCTCCTAATATATTCTGGAACAATAGCGGTATAGGTCCCGTAACCAGGTACCTGATAAGAGGCATTCTGAGTTCCAGGTTTAACAGTGAGTACTTGGTGCCTATCTTCTCAGCGTAGTTATAACCTCTTAAAGGCAGTGCCGGGGTTAAAAATGCAAAGTCGGAAGCCGAGCGGAGCGGGATTTCTCCTGTGGAGAATGTCCTGTTGATCCAGTTGTCAGTTCCTCCTATAAAGAATCTCTGCGGGTTTTCTCCTCCCGAGTAGCCTCCTGAGAATCTGAATGCAAAGGCGTTATCGAACCAGAAGCGGCTGTAATGCCTGTAATCCCACGTAAAAGAATAGAAACTCTGGTTTCTTGATCCGCTGTAGGGATTTCCGAAAAGTGTAAGATTATACCTTGTGCCGTCAATTGGAGCTGTATATCCCCACATTGTATTATCGTGTACAAAGCTGAGTGAAGGAATAATGTACGATATTTTCTCCGGCGATTCCTGCTGATTATCCAGGTTTTCAGCTGAAACGTTCAGCCAGCTTAAACCTCCGTCTACCCTGTAGAATTTATTTAACGGATAGCTGGCAGAAATTACGGTCCCGTAATTTCTGAATCTGAAGAGGTCTGCCCTAAATGGATCCGCGGCACTGGACCTGTCCAGATAAACAAACCTTGCAGTATGGAAGGCTTCAATACCATAATTAATTCTCTTGGGCAGATAATAATAAGCCAGTCCGTAATCGCTGTTCTTGAGGTCTATCTGCATGCTTGTAACGCCGATCAGGCGGTGATTTCCAAGAACATCGCTGAAAGAAAGAACTGTTGTACCTAAAAGTCCGTAAAGCGTGCTGTAACCTGCATTTGCATAGACTATATCAGGAGAGAAACTCACCTTATATTTATTAACATAGAAGTTGCCGTTTTTATCCAGGTTGTTTTTAATGTTGAATTCCGGATTTCTGCCGCCTGCAGTGTCAGAAGTTAATCCCGGCCTTCCGCCGAATACATACCGGCTGTAATCCTTTTTCGAAGTTGAATCTTTAGTAGTGACTTCTACATTCCCTGTGAAAATATGGGCCCTCACAGAGTCAGTCTGAGCGGTATTAGTTTTTGAAGTATCCTTTTGAGGCACCGTATTTGCAGGAACGGATACTGTATTTGAATGAACAGCCATAGAAATACTGTCGGCTTTCTCAGGATTAAGGAGGCCGGCATAGTACACGGTCGGTTCAAGCTGCTTTTTGGTAGTTTTTGGTTCGAAAGGATTCATCATCAGGAAAATGTTATAGGCCGCATCATAGAAGGAGCTGAAAACAAGTTTCTTTCCGTCCTGTGAAAGTGAAAGCTGGTAGATTCCGTTTAATGAATTTGTCATGGGTCTTAAGTTACTTGCCGTCAGGTACTGCACAGAATCGGCAGAGCTTGTGCTGAGATCCATCTCATAAATATTATTTATCCCGTTCATATTTGAAACAAACAACATGTGCTTCCCGTCGGGGGAAATAACCGGACTCAACTCGTCGCTCTTCGGAAGGTTTGTCAGCCTTACGATCTGTTTTGTAGCGGGATTCATGGCGTAAAGATCCGTCTGATGGTAGTTCATATGAAACAGGCTGAAGGTGTCTGTAATTGCAGCGGGATTTGTGTACTGCCCCCTGTCAGATGCAAAATAGATGATTTTGTCGTCAGGCGACCAGGCGGGATCGGTATCTGTAAAGATATCGCCTGTAAGGTTCGTAATCTGCTTTGAATCCATGTTGTAAGTGTAGAGGTCGCTTTCAGCGCCGTTCTGCCCCACATAAAGGAGATATTTCCCGTCGTGCGACCATTTCATGGATGAAATTCCGTCCAGTTTGATCGGCAGAATATCCTTGTCTTCTGATTCTACATCTATCAGGTAAGCCACGTCGTAGCCGTTGCTCTTTGCGGTCAGTATGATCTTCTTTCCGTCAGGTGACCATGTAAGTCCCGGGGCAAGTATATTTAATTCCTCAAATTCACTCGATCTGTTACCCTCGATCAGCTTCTTTATAATTTTGCCGTCAATTGCATTCATGATATAAACGTTGAAATAAATGTCACGGTTGGATATGAAGGCAATTTTATCTCCCTGAGGAGAGATTGCAGGAATAACGTTATAACTTCCGCCCCTCTCTTTTTTCTGGTCGGTCAGTTTCTTGGCAAATGCGTCCGGGTCGTCCATTTTTGCAATATCTGGCCAGTAGGTTTTCTTCAGATCTTTCTTCCACCTTTCATTTAATTCCTCATAATTCAGACCGATGGATGACTTGAGTGCCTCCTCAAAATCGCCCGAACCCCTGGTTTTGCTTATGATCTCGCTAATTTTTTCCTTACCGTACTTCTGCGCTAAATAATAAAATGCCGACTGTCCGCCCCTGTAGGCAAAGTACCCATAGAGCCCGTTGAGGTCGGGAAGATATTCGTTTATAATGGCATCTCTTATGAACATATCGGTATTGGTATCCCAGCCCAGCGATTCATATTCAGCCAGACCCTCATTGAACCACAAGGGGACCTGAACATTTATATTTTTGGATATAATATTCTGGAATGATCCGCCGTAGAACATGTCGTTTATGACGGCATGCGACAGTTCATGATGAATGACGTGCCTGAAGTTGTTATATGATCCGTCAAAAGGCAGTACAACCCTGTTTTTGAAGATTTCCGTAAAACCGCCGATTCCCTCTTCAAGGTATTCATCAGTAACATTGGTTTCCTGGAAATCGTTATGCGACCTGTATACAATTATTGTTATACGGTTATTAATTGTATATCTGAAGCTGCTTTGGAGAGAAACCAGTGCGTCTTCGGCCGCTTTGGCAGTAAATTCAGCAAGTTTGCCCCCTCCGTCAGAAAAGTATATATCGAAGTGCCTGGTTTGGATATAGTACCACGTATAATCCTTAAACTGCACTTTGTTCTGGCCGAATTGTGTTTCCTGGCCGTATATACACTTAAAAGAGAGCAATAAAACAAAAAGGAAAAGAATATTTTTGCCCATCGTATTTCTCAGTCGTTTTGAAATTTTTAGATATAAAATTAGACAATCAGGATACTATTTAGGTTTCATGAAAGCAGGTCCAAAAATCAGTCGTCATTATTTATAATTAAGAAATCAATCTCTCTTTTTTCCTGATCTACACGGACTAGTTTTACAGTTATCTTATCCCCGAGCCTGTAAATCCTATGGTGCCTTTTACCAATTAACGAATATTTTTTCTCATCGTAAATATAATAATCATCCTCCATGTCCCTGAGCCGGATGAGTCCTTCGGCCAGGCTGTGCGTCAGCTCGACAAAAATACCGAAACTGGTAATTCCCGAAATAACGCCCTGAAATTCCTCCCCCACGTGATTTTTCAGAAACTCTGCCTGCTTTAGCTTGACGGAGAGCCTTTCAGCGCTTACGGCGCTTCTTTCAGTAACAGACGTGTGATCTGCAATTTCTTCAAGCTCATCTAAACTATAAAACTGCTTGCCTTCATTCTCGGCGTAAAAATGAAGAAGCCTGTGTACAACCAGGTCGGGATAGCGCCTGATTGGTGAGGTAAAATGTGAGTAGTATTTAAAACCGAGTCCATAGTGTCCTATGTTCTGAGGCGAGTAAACGGCCTTGGCCATAGACCGGATGGCCACTTCATTAATGAGAGTCTCTTCCTCAGTCCCCTTTACGCTGTCCAGGAGCTTTTGAAACTGTTTGGTCTTGTTTGCTGAGGATGGGTCAAATGAATATCCCAGAGACTTTACGAAATTGGCAAATTCGTATAGCTTTTCCTGGTCCGGAAGGTCGTGCACCCTGTACAAAAACGGCAGGGGATTCTTCTTTTTCGAGCCTCCGATATGCTTTGCCACGATCTGGTTGGCAAGCAGCATAAACTCCTCAATAAGCATATGACTTTCTTTTACTTCTTTTTTAGTAATATCTACCGGAACGCCTTTTTCATCCAGCTCGAAACGGACTTCGGGGGTAATAAAGTTAATGCTTCCCTTGGCCATTCTCTTTTTTCTAAGTGTACGGGCAAGGCCGTTCAGAAGCATAAGTTCTTCCACAAAATCACCCTGGCCTGTTTCAATTACCTGCTGAGCCTCATCATATGTAAAGCGGCGTTTGCTGTTAATTACAGATTTCCTGATCTCATAGTCAACCACTACTCCCGAAGGGGAAACTTCAGCAATAACCGAATAAGTAAGCCTGTCTTCATAAGGCACCAGAGAGCATATTCCGTTTGACAGGTTTTCAGGCAGCATCGGTATTACTTTTCCAACAAAGTAAACACTGTTGCCGCGGGTAAGTGCTGCCTGATCTATATGTGAGCCGTCAGTTACATAGTGGCTTACATCTGCAATATGAACCCCCAGGCGGTAATTGCCGTTATCCAGCGGCACAATTGAAACGGCATCGTCAAAATCCTTTGCATCTTCCGGATCAATTGTAAAAACTGTTTCTGCACGCAGATCGAGGCGCTTCGAAAGCTCTTCGCCTGAGACTCCGCCTTCGACAGATTCTGCTTCTCTTAAGACAGAGCGGGCAAAAACATAGGGCAGGTTAAATTCACGCGCCAGAGCCGCTATTTCGGCATCATAAGAGCCCGCCTTGCCAAGAACTTCTTTTACTTTTCCTTCAGGATTCAGTTCGGAAGATTCCCAGATAATGTCGTGTACCACCACCTTGTCGCCGTTTTTTGCTCCGTGAAGATGTTCAGGAGAAATATATATGTCCCTCCTGATATCCTGTTCATCGGGCCGGAGTATATAAAATGAGTTTGTTTTCTCGAGAGTTCCCACAATCTCCTGGCGGCCTCTTTGAATTACGTTTATAACTTCGCCTTCCAGGTTCTTTCCCTTTTTCTTTCTGGCCACAAGGTTTACCTGAACCAGATCACCGCTTAATGCTGTTCCTATATTCTGCGAGGCAACAAATATATCCTTCAGCCCCGAATCTTTCATGATAACAAAGCCGTATCCGGCTTCTGTGACCTGCAGTGTACCGGTAAGTTTCCCCTCAACTTTGGTATTAAGGCGGTATCTTTTGCCTACCCTTTGCACGAATCC
>JBLNAZ010000244.1:0-6730 GCA_050259615.1 Syntrophomonadaceae bacterium
TTTCCGAGTTCTTTAAGATGGCCTCGTAGAGTTTATTTACGTCGTATCCCCTTATGCCGTTGAGGTAGGAACCTGCAATTACGGATGCCGAGTTTGAGCCTATCATGCAGTCGCGGTGGCCCGGGCTTGCCCATTCGGGAAGCCATCCGCTTTCGTTATAGGTATTTACGAGTCCTTCCATAATATGGCTGCAGAGTTCAGGCTGCATAATAGTAAGAAGAGGGAAAGCGGCACGGAACGTATCCCAGAATCCGTTATCTGTAAACATGTAGCCCGTATGAACCACGCCGTCGTAAGGGCTGTAATGAACAACTTTATTATCCTTATCAATTTCATAGAATCCGCGCGGGAAAAGCATGGTTCTGTAGAGTGCGGTATAGAACGTTCTCATCTGGCGTTCAGTGCCGCCCCCGACTTCAATTCTGGAAAGTCCGTCGTTCCATATTTTTTCAGCTTTCGTCATAGTTTCATCAAAAGAGTCGCTTCCTGTTTCCCTTTTGAGGTTTAGTTCTGCCTGGTCGAAGCTTATAAATGACGAAGCAGCTTTGAGGTGCACGGTTTCACTTTCACCTGTTTTAAATTTAAGGGCTGCCATTACATGGTCGGCCTCTTCTTCAAGCTTATTTGTGAACAATCCCTTTTCGCTCCACATGAATGCCGAATCGATTTCCTTATCGAAATAAACGACGAAGTAGTTATGGAAGTTTGCAGGAACGCCGCCTTTGTTATTCCGGCAGTAGCCGATGAGCTTTTTTTCTTTTGGAAAGATCTTTATATATGAGCCCTTATTGAAAGCATCAACAAGGATGTATGAATTGTCCGTTTTGGGATATTTGATACGGAACTGCGCCGCGCGTTCGGTTGGAGTTATTTCAACCGAGACATTATAATCGCCGAGGAAGACCTGATAGTAGTAAGGTTTTGCAATTTCCCTTTTATGGCTGAACCATGATGCACGGTCGTCCTCATTGAATTTAAGCGTGCCAGTCATAGGCATAATGGAAAAGCTGCCGTAGTCGCCGATCCATGGCGAGGGCTGGTGAGTCTGGCGGAAGCCTTTGATTTTATATTCATCGTAAGTATACATCCAGCCGCTTCCCATTTTGCCCGTCTGGGGCGACCAGAAGTTCATAGCCCAGGGAAGCGCAATGGCAGGATACGTGTTGCCGTTGGAGAGTTTGTAATCAGAGTCGGTGCCGACGAGGGGGTTAACATAAGCGGCAGGATTTTTTTTCTTAGAGCCGTTCTCTCCCGCAGAAACAAGCGTTGAAATAAGTAAAATGAAAGTCAGGATTTTTTTCATATATTCGCCCGGTAAATATTCAAATAAGATTTACAAATGTAATCAAGTTTGTTTGAATTTGTGCCCAAAAAAAGCCCTCCGGGGAGGGCTTCAATGTTAATGTGCAACTTTTTTGTCCCATACCTGAGGGAAATAACATTCAGGCATTGCATTCTGCATAGAAATATCAGACTATATTTTCCATCGGCTGCTCTGCTATCCGGGTTTGGAACATGGGAAGCGTAAATGTAAAATGGCTTCCTTTGCCAGGCTCGCTTTCAACGCTTATTGATCCGCCGTTCTTCTCAATCATCTCCTTGCACAAAATAAGTCCCAGTCCCGAACCGGTCTCCTTTGCCGTCCCGGATGTGGTATGCTGAACATCAATTCTGAAGAGCTTTTCCATATCTTCTTTTTTCATGCCTATACCCGAATCGCTTACCGTAAGGGCAGCCATTTCATCAGTCGTGGAGGAAGATATTTCCACTATACCTCCGGCATTTGAAAATTTAATGGCATTTGTAACCAGGTTGCGTATAACCGAATTAACAGAATGCAGGTCGGCAAAAACCAGAATTTTCTTTTCAACACTGTTTATAATTTTAATGTCTTTTGCCTCTGCAGCACCCGAGAGTACGTCTATTGCGTCTTCAGTCATTTCAAAAAGTCTGATAATGCCCGGCTCATATTTCATCTTACCGCTTTGAATGCTGGCCCACTGAAGCAGATTATTAAGAAGATTATAAATTTTTCTCATGCCCCCGTTAATATTTCCGGCAAAGGCTCTGATATCTTCTTTTTCCATAAAGTCTATATC
This sequence comes from Syntrophomonadaceae bacterium, assembly GCA_050259615.1. Lineage (GTDB taxonomy): Bacteria > Bacteroidota > Ignavibacteria > Ignavibacteriales > SURF-24 > JAAXKN01. Next base: position 2,100 of record JBLNAZ010000244.1, read on the forward strand.
CTTGTACAGCAGGTCAGAAAATCCCAGAATAGAATTAAACGGATTTTTAAGGTCGTGTGAAATAATGGAGAAGAACTTGTCCTTGCTGATGTTCAATTCTCTCAGCTGTTCATTCAGATGAGCCAGTTCAATGGCTTTATTCTCGAGAAGAAGTACTGTAGAGGCCAGTTTTTCCTCGGCAATTTTTCTTTCTGTAATATCAGTTGCAAGTGCCTGATAGCCCGTTACGTGCTTATCATAGTAAATTGCGCTGCATCTTACCAAAGCGGTTCTCGTCTGTCCGCTGCTGTGCGCAAAGTGAATGTCGTACTGCATGGAATCGTTTTCATTCATATTTTCAAGCATGCTTTTAACTGTAATTTCGCTTTCGGGGCATACAAAGCGTAAAATGCTCCGGCCTTTCAGCTGATTGAAATTATAGCCGGTAAGTCTTTCAAAGCTCTGGTTTACAGCTGATATTTCTGCATTTTCATTCAGCACATAAATAGCATCGGAAGTTTTCTTGAATAAGGCTTCATACTGAAGTATTGCCTGCCCCAGCTTAAAATCCCTGTGCTGCTGCTGCAGATACTCCCTCATTATAACCGCAGCTGCACCCGATACGGCCAGTATAATTAATCCGGGTAAAAAAGAAAAAAAGCTGTCGGGAAGAGGTTTTATAACGTATACTGCGGCGGCGAGCAATATAACCGTCCAGAAAATCGCCTTAATTCTTTCAGTAATCAGGGGCATACATGAGGCCAGGAGCATTAAGCTGAATGACACAATTCCGCCGCTGAAGCCGATAAAATATCCGGCAAAAAGCACCACTGCATAGCGCATGGACCACAAGGCGTTTGGTTTGAGGAATACCAGAAACTCCTCAGTTACTATTAAGGCCAGAGTTGCGCCGTAAAAGGCCAGGTTGGCTGTGTCTGCAAAAAACATAACATGCGACAAAGCCAGGGATACGGCAGAGAGGCCTGCGAGGCAGAATACAATACGAGGGACAAGGGAATTTACATTATAAGCGTTATCGCTTCCCGAGAAAAGCCTTTCAGGTTTTGTCCGTATTAACAGCAGAAGTCCTGCAAGGCTTAAAAGAAACAGAGCCGCGGTGATGGTCCACTTTTTCGTATTCCAGAAAAAGTGCAGGTCCTTTATGTCGAGTGTAAAATCCGAATTGGGAGAAATGCTGATGCTAACCTGGCGGACGGAATTATAATCGAATACTCCGTCAACCGTTTTTCCTGAAGGCTGAAAGGGATTAAGCACAAGTGCATCCAGAAGAGAGCTGAAATTGCTCCAGTTTTTTCCGGGGGCAGCTTTTTCGGTAAAGAAGGTTTCACCCAGAACGAACATGCTGTCGCCTCTTCCCGAGGTGCCCGCCACAGAGCCGTCCATAACATCAATCATAACAAGTGAAGAGCGGCCCGCGCCGCGCCATTTAAACGATACGCCTGCATCTGATGGCACGGGTCTGTCGATATGAAAAGCGACGCCGGAGAACGACGCAGAATCGTTGTGCGCCCTCATCCTGAAATACTTCTCTCCTGTTGAATCTTTCAGAATCCAGGTTTTAATGGGGGTATGCCCGTCGTAATAAGGTTCGAACGGATAAAGCTGATTCCATTCGCCCGTACTGAACAAATTTATATCTACAGGGCGCAGTTCCTGAGAAGCCGGCATGAATAAAGCTATATAAGCGCTGCAGCCCAGCGTGAGGAGGAAAACAAAAGCCAGTGCCGCTTTAAGGTACAAGAGTTTTCCCCTGCTGTTTTTTGTAAGAAGTTCCCGTTTCATTAGTGAATACATTTTATATAAATTTTATATTTTAAATATCACTCTGAATTCCGAGCCTTTGTTCTTCTCGCTTTTAACGGATATGTCTGCATTATTCAGGTCGCAGTATTTTTTTGCCAGCGCAAGTCCCAGTCCGTTTCCCTCATAGTGTCTTGTATATCCTGAATCCTCCTGGGAAAAAGGGTCGAAGAGTTTTTTCATATATTCCTCTGACATGCCTATTCCGGTATCGGAAACAACGACAGCCAGCTCATCTTCATTTGAAACTGTTTTTAATTCAACGCGTCCCTGCCTGGTAAATTTAATTGCATTATCCAGCAGGTTATCAAATATCTGTGTAAGAGCGTACTGATCGGCAACAATTTTTTCTGAAACACCAGCCGGTTCATAAACAAGTTCAATGCCTTTATTAGATGCAGCAGGATGCATTTCCCTTATAAGCGGATCCAGTATATCTCTTTCAAGGTCTACCGGTCCGGGCCTGGATATATATTTATTCTGCTGGATCTGCGAAATATTTATTATCATTTCGATGGTGCGGATGAGGCGGCTGGAGCTGCTTTCGATTGCAGAGAAACAGATGCCGAGAGCTTCGTCATTTTTATCGCCGGTTATATCTTTTACAAGAGAGGTATAATTGAGGATGTTGCTTAACGGGGTTCTTATTTCGTGCGAGACCTGGGTGAGAAAATCGCTTTTCAGCCTTTCAGATTCCTCCGCCCTGTTCTTGGCCTCAACGAGCTCTTTCGTCCTGTTATCAACAATGTGCTGGAGGTCTGAATTCAACAAAAACAGCTCCTCTTCAACTTCTTTTCGTCTTGCAATTTCAGACTGCAGGTCGGTATGTTTTCTGCGGTAATCGAGCGCAAGTTTTCTGTACAGGCCTGAGATTTCTGAAAGCCAGCCCACAGATGCGGCAAGTATTATAGTGATTATAAATGGGGGGAGCCCGTCGACAAAGCTTTTCTTTTCAAGGAGGCCGACATCATAAAAAAGAAATCCGTTAACAGGTATGACAAGTAAAGAAATGACGATTCCGATCTTAAATTTCCAGATCCAGGCGGAGGCTAAAACGGGTATCAGCAGCAGCATTGTTGCCGCCTCGCCAAGCTTATAATATAAGGGCTCAAATGAGATAATATAAAGCCCGAACAGGGCCATGGTAATTATTAGCCTGAGCGTAAGCTGCCTGGAGCTGAGCCTTTCCTCTTTACTTTTAAGAATCTGAATTTCCTGCCGCATATCACCCTAAAGAAAGAATGGAATACTAATTCTTTAACCCTGACTTTAGAACCAGTTGCTGAAAATCGAAAATTCGCAATTAATCAAAAAACAATGCTGCATCGTATACCGGGTTGTTTGGAATATTTAACCGTGACAAATGTTTACAATCCAAAGATACGCGGTTTTAACATAAGGAAAATTATTTATATTGTCATCATTAATATTTTATAAGAATAAATATTTTGCCGTATGCATCCGGCAGCTGCAAATTCGAGAACATTTTTGTCTAATCATACTGCCGCCATGTAGCAATAATTTTTTATATTTGGACCTGCAATCTGGAATTTTTCTAATTATATACAGGAAATAAATAATGACTTATCTGCCTTCTGCTTCAAGATATGATGGGATGCCGTATAAAAGATGCGGCAAAACAGGACTTAAGCTGCCTCTTATATCATTAGGCCTCTGGATGAATTTCGGCGGCGTGAATGTTTACGAAAACAGCCGCAGTATGCTTTTCAGGGCATTCGACCTTGGTATTACGCACTTTGACCTTGCAAATAACTACGGGCCTCCTTACGGAAGCGCAGAGGAAACTTTCGGCAGCGTAATGGAGCACGACCTCAGGCCTTTCCGCGATGAACTTGTAATTTCAACCAAGGCGGGTTACGATATGTGGCCCGGTCCGTACGGCAACGGAGGATCGAGAAAGTATCTCATTTCAAGTCTGGACCAGAGTCTCAAGAGAATGAAGCTCGATTATGTGGATATTTTTTACCACCACAGGCCCGACACTGAGACGCCGATAGAAGAATCGATGATGGCTTTGGATCAGATTGTCCGCTCCGGCAAGGCCCTTTACGCCGGCATTTCAAATTACAGTGCAGAGCAGACAAAAAAAGCAGCTGAAATTATGAAGGAGCTCGGTACGCCTTTTATTATCCACCAGGCAAAGTATAATATGTTCAACCGCTGGATTGAAGACGGTCTGCTTGACGTGCTGGATAAAAACGGAATGGGATGCATCGTGTTTTCCCCTCTTGCACAGGGGCTACTTACCGATAAATACCTAAAAGGGATACCCGAAGGCTCGCGCGCATCGAAGAGCTACAGCCAGCTTAAGGATCAGATAACGGATGACAAGGTTAAAAAGCTGAATGACCTGAACGACATGGCCAAACAGCGCGGGCAGACACTGGCTCAGATGGCTCTTGCATGGACGCTCAGGCTTCCGGGAGTAACTTCAACTCTTATAGGCGCAAGCAGCACCGCGCAGATAGACGACGCAGTTGGGCTACTTAAGAATCCTTCCTTCAGTGAAGAAGAAATTAAGAGAATAGATTTAATTTTATACAGTCTTTAATTTTTATGGGTGCCAGAAATCCCAATACACAACAAATGTTGTTTAATTTCATTGAAATCATCCATTACGGAATCTGAACATGTCGCCCCTCATCGGGGCTCTGGGATGGGTTGGGATCTGGTACCCGGGGGTTCCCGTATCCCTTCGGGATTTGGTCACCCCGGGCTATAGACAAAGCGCCCCTCTTCGGGGCTTAGTAAATGCGTAATTTTAGATGCTAAGCTTTCACTAATAGATCTTCATGGACAAAAAGAAATTA
>JBLNAZ010000245.1:0-3354 GCA_050259615.1 Syntrophomonadaceae bacterium
CGCCGCTGCCGAGTATAAATCCTGTTGTCTGGTCGTAGAACTTTACGGTAGTGTTTACGACAGTGGTGTTTTCTCCGATGGATTTGGAATTCCAGGTTGTACCGCCGTTTGCAGTATAAAGCACAGTACCGTTTGAGCCTACGGCAAACCCGCTGGTGCTGCTGACGAAAGATATGCTGTTGATATTAACGTTTGTGGGAACGCCCGCAGACTGCTGAGTCCAGGTTTTCCCTGAGTTTGCAGTTGTAAGTATCGTACCGTTATCCCCGGCAGCCCATCCGGTAGATTTGTTAAGGAAGAAAATTGAGTTAAGGCCGTTATTAGGGTTTATCGATGTTCCGTTTCTGTCATATTGCTGGTTCCAGTTCGTTCCGCCATTGGTTGTATAAAATATGGAGCCGTTGTCGCCTGCTATATAAGCTGTTATTGAATCAATGACTGAAATGCTCCTGAGGGTATCGGTTATGGCTTCAAACTGAACTTCCCAGCTCTTCCCGCCATCGGGGCTGAATAAAATGGTGCCGCAGTCGCCTACTGCATATCCGTAATATGAATTGTAGAATGATACTGCCCAGAGCGTGTTCGACTGGGGTTTCGGGTTCTGCCAGCGCCAGTCTTCGGCATGCGCGGCCATGTTCAGCAAAATAAAAAAAAGAAAAAGTACTTTTATTTTCATTTGAATTAGAATCCTATTCCTATTGTTCCTGTGAAATGATAAGATGAAAAATCATTGTAGTCATCGTTAGACTGATTTCTTAGAACACCGGTTCCGAGCATTATATCGAGACTCAGTCTTTCAAATAGTGTAAAGTTTTTTGAGACATAGAGTTCAACCGAATTAGTCAGATCTGCACGTTTTTCGCCGTTAATCTGCACACCGTCAAGTGTAAGGGCGGGCGCTTCAAAGTTTTTCTGCTGGAAATTGTATTCCACAGACATCTGCATTTGCCACAGCAGAGGCTGATCTAAAGCAACTTTTGCTTCAAAGCCCTGATAGCTGAAGAAATCGTTGTATATGTCTTCAGAGAGCATAGATGTACTGGCATATTGTGCCAGATATCTTGTGAGTGTTTTGGGGTTGTACCTGTAAAGAAAGTTGGTTCTGAGAGCCGTTGCGCCTTCCCACCTTTTATTAAAAAATACTCCCGCTGTAAACTGCGTTGTTCCGTTTTCCTGAGGCTCGAGGAGTATCTGCTTTGAGGACGGCACGGTGATCTTCGAGCCGAGTTTACCCTTACCCTGGCTCTTCTGATTGAAACTCCTTTTAGTTTCAAACTTTGTTGTATCGTACATCGACTGCGTGTAGTATTTTATTCCGCCGGAAAGGTTCATGCCATACTGGTAAGAGCCGTTAAAGCTGTTATATAGCTGAAGTGAGATCTGGTCTGTTACGTTGGAGAGCTCAGTTATATAGGCGTAATTTCTTAATCCTGCTGAATTAGTAAGTTGAAGTGAGAAATTGTTCCCCGGTGCGGTTTTATATGAAACTGTAATTCCGGAACCAAAGTTGTCAAACTCCTTAAATGCATCCTTGTCGTGCCGGGCACCGGCCAGGGCCGTAAAATTGAGGTAGCTGGCGCTTGAATCCTCCATTATACTTTCACTGCTAACTGCGTCCTCTGAGTTTTCTGCAGTTTCGACTTCTGAAGACGTGGAATCCGCGGTTTCTGAAACTTCTTCATCCTGAGGCGTAGCCGCTTTCTTTTCCGTTAGCCTCAGGTTATATTTTGCGAATATATTATGTTCATAAAAATTCCTGTCGCTTAACTGATTAAACAGCATAAGGCCCGAGACATAGCTCAATGACAGCCGGGAGCTGTTAAATTCCTTGAGGTAATTCATTTCCAGGTACGACTGCCTGAGCTGGTCCGGCTTTTTCTGATAGTTATAAAGAGGATTCTGGTAATAACCAAAGCTGGTATTGCCATAGAATGAAAACTGAGAAAATGCCTTCGAAGAAAATAAAACTAAAAGGGCTGCTGCAGCAAGCAGCATTTTATTTGTTTTGCAGTTCATCTGTGAGCTCCTTATCTGTAATTTCTGCCGGCCTCTGGGCTATCTGCTGCGGCTTTACCTCAAACCTCACAGTTTTGTCCCAGGTGCGTTTTTCTCTTTTTATGTATTCAGAATATATAGCTTTAAGCACGATGTATATCCAAAGCTGACAGTAGCTGAAATAGCTGAGTACGATGAGAAATACATTCTTTATGCTTTCTTCCTCATCAAAGGAAATAGCAAGAGTGATTTCGAGAATAAAAAGAAAGAATGCCATGATCCATACAAAGGTGTAAGGACCTGGCAGGGAAATACTTACCAGATTTGCGGCGCTTATAATGAAAAGAACGTCAGAAATAAGGATTGCCGCAAAGAATACATAATAGAGCGAGAGATTGTATAAAAGATCAAAAGCCAGTCTTTTGTTTTTGAACTTCGGGATCTGCTTAAAAAACTTTGCTATTACATAGTTATTGCCCCTGACCCATCTCATGCGCTGCTTGATCCAGACCTTCCATTCCTGCGGTTCCTGTTCGTAAGTAATTGAATAGGGGATAAACTTTATTTTATAACCTTCCTGGTAGATTCTTATGCTGAGCTCAGAGTCTTCTGTAAGGGCTTCTTCATCCCAGCCGCCGAGCTTATGAATGAGCCACTTCCACATTACAAAGTTTGTTCCGGGCAGCGTTGCAATCCTGTGCATCTGCCAGCGTCCTGCCTGAAGCATCGACTGGAAGCTGAGGGTTTCAATGTTGATAAACCTTGTAAGAAGGTTGGTGTTTTTATTTACGGTTCTGAACTTTCCTAAGACTGCACCCAGATCCTTGTGCGTTGTAAGCTGAATTACCAGATACCTCAGGGCATTTTCGTCGGGCGTATTGTCCGCGTCATAAATAGCTATTATTTCATTCCGGGCCTGCTTTATTCCAAGGTTAAGCGCACGAGACTTGCCTTTTCCGCCTTCTCCTTTTGGAACGTCATAAAGAACCACGCGGCTGTCCAGAGAGGCATAATGCTCAATGATCTCTTTTGTCCGGTCTTTAGAACCGTCATTGATTACAATTATTTCAAGCTTGTCTTTGGGATAATTTAACTTTAGCATGGCCTCTATTGTCGGGCCTATTACCTTATCCTCATTGTGAGCAGGGATAAGTATGGTGCAGGAAGGGAGGTCAAACTCTTTGCTGTCGACATCCTTTTTTTCCTTCAGGCTCTTCATGTAATTGAAGTAGCCATATACGGTCAGAATAAACTGATAGCCTATCATGAACCATATCAGAATGACGGCGACAACGAACAAAAAACTTAAATCTACTTCTAAGACTGACATTGATTTTCCTTTAATTAATAGTAGAGCAA
>JBLNAZ010000246.1:0-3536 GCA_050259615.1 Syntrophomonadaceae bacterium
AACATTTTAAAATAGAAAAGGCCAATGCGGGAATATTTGTCTCCCGATTGGCCTTTCTGACCATATATGACAGTAATTATTTCAGAAGGTTCATTTTAATTGTCTGCATATAATTTCCCGAGCGCATTTTTGCAAAATAAATGCCGCTAGCTACTCTGCTGCCGCCTTCATCGCATCCGTTCCATTCAACTTCAAATGCTCCCTGGTTGTATATCTGCTGATCGACAAGGGTTTTAATGAGCAAACCTCTTATGTCAAATATCTGAAGATTTACCTTTGCCGTTTCAGGCAGTGAGAACCTTATGCGCGTGGTTGGATTAAACGGATTTGGGTAGTTCTGGCTCATTTCATATGACATAGCTGTTTTTGAAAGCTTCTGAACTTCTGTTGCATTTACATGCGGATCGGAAGGATGGCATGGCACGCAAGTCATTTTTGTCATTACGTTATACTGCATCGTTGAGCCGTGGCATGCAAGGCATCCTGTTACAGTTGCAGGATCGGTATAAGCAGGTGTAAAAGTTTTAGCGAAGTAAGCATTTAATAATTCAGCTGCCTTAGCGGCGCAGTCGCCTGCAACTCTGGCGCAGCGTTCTTTTCTTTCTGTATCGCCAACTTTTTTATTGGCAACCATGCACCATTCGGTTACAGAAACGTGACAGAGCGGGCTTCCTGCAATATTCTGAGGAAGCGCTGCGTCGTATTTATGCATGAGATATTTATTTGAAGTTGCAAAGTCATTAGCTGTTGTAGTAGGCAGCTGAGCCTGTGTATACCATCCCCAGAGTTCCGATACAAGCGTCTTTGCATCAGCCTTACTTGCGACAAGACTTATAAAAGCAGCAGCGCCGTTAATTGATCCGCAGAGTGTTCCCCAGCCTGCTCCGCCGCCGCCTCCGAAGAGCATTATTTCCATAGGCATATTCGTCCATGGATCTCCAATCGATACTGCAAGGGCGCCCTGAAGTGCGCCGAAAACACCTGCGCAGCAGTCCTTATCGTTCCAATAAAGGTTATGTGCCTGAATGCGCACCTGATCCACATCAAGTGTCTTGTAAGGCCACGGCCACGGAGTAGCCTTTGTATCTGCGTGTACTGTAGCTGAAGTTACCAGACTTGCAACTGAAGCTATACCAGCAACTCCAACTGCTGCTTTTGAAGCATTTAATAAAAATTCTTTTCTGGAAATATTGTTTGCCATTTTTTCTCCTAAAATTGTGCTATTGTGTTGTGACAGTTATATTTATTTCTATTGCGGATTTCGCCTCAGGTAATCCCCATAAACAGTAATAATCTTATTCAGCAGCGTTTCCCCCGGTTCCATATCAAGCGCCTGCTTCAGATATCGTAAAGAGACTGATACATCGCAGTAAAGCCAAAGAATGCCGAGCATGCAGTTTATAATAAAATTATCCTCATACTTCAGGGTTCCGGCCTCCACGTCGCCTATGAGTCCCGGGCAGGGACAGTCATCGGCAATCTGGTCCGTATTAATAATTATTTCCATGTCGCGGCTGATAAGCTGATAAAACAAACTCATGGCCTCATTGGGCCTGTTTATTTGCGTATAGCATATAATCAGCTTTTTCATGACCGAATAATTATTGCAGTCCCTCTGAAGCGCCTCCTCAAATTCCTTTGAAGCTGCAAGATACTTCCGAAGCATGAAGTACTGATTGCCGAGCATTTCACTTAATCGTGAGTCCAACTTTTCCCCCTTCGTTGAAATCAGATTGAAATAATTAAATAGGGTTTTTTGCTCTTAGTAAGAACTGACTTAAAATCAGATATGTTTGTCTTTCAAATATGCTGCCAGTATAAAAAGCGGCAGAATGGTGTTTTTTGAGGGTTGAATTTTATGCACCGTTGCACTGATCTGCAACGCTGCAAGGGTAAGTTCTTAGATTGTAATGAGTTGGAACAATTGCATCATCATGATGCATTGCAACACGCTTCCGGCCCGGATTTCAATGCCGAGTTCCTTAAGATATCTCCAGATGGTTGTTCTGTTGACGCCTAAGGCACGGGCAGTTTCTGTTTTATTCCAGTGATGTTTTTCAAGCAGTGCAATAAGTTCTGCGTGCGACATGCGGCTAAGTTTTGGTTTTTCAGAAGAGCAGCAGCTGCTTTTATTTTCCCTTATGGCAGGAGGCAGTTTGCAGGAATTTATAGGATTTCCTGCCTGGGTTCTTATAAAGGCAAACTCAACTGCATTTTCGAGTTCGCGGACGTTGCCTGGCCAGTTGTATTTGAGGCAGTCGTCGAGTGCCTCATCGCTGATTTCGTTAATTTCCTTTTTATAAGTAAGAGTGAACTTATCCAGGAAATGTTTAATCAGAAGCATTATATCTTCTTTTCTTTCTCTTAAAGGGGGTACTTTAACAGGCACAACGTTCAGGCGGTAGAAGAGATCTTCCCTGAACTGTCCCTGCTGGATAGCCTTAGCAAGGTCGAGGTTAGTGGCCGAAATAATTCTTACATCGGCGTGCCTGGTACCGGATTCGCCCACGCGTTCAAAAGTACCCTCCTGAATTACCCTAAGGAGCTGCAGCTGCATCTGGTTAGGCATTTCGGCAACCTCGTCAAGAAAAATTGTTCCCTGGTGGGCAAGCTCAAAGCGTCCGATGCGGTCCTTAACAGCATCTGTAAAAGCGCCTTTTACGTGTCCGAAGAGTTCGCTTGCAAGGAGGTTTGAAGGCAGCACCGAGCAGTTCACTTTAACAAAAGGTTTATCCCTTCTGGGACTTGTAGCCTGGACGGCGTTGGCAATAAGCTCCTTTCCCGTTCCTGTTTCCCCGAATATCAGAACGCTTGCATTGGACTGTGATATTTCGAGAATGAGGTCGAAGATATCGGTCATTTTTTTGCTTAAGCCAACGATGCCATAGAAGTCCTGACTTCTGGCGGCACGGCTGTCCGAAGAAAACAGGCCTTTAATTTCCTTAAAAGTAACCACACTGCCAATAGGATTAGACTGGTCGTCGTAGACAAGCGAAGCATTCAGGCGGATCTTTTTTCTTTGGCCGTTATTACAGCATATATCCGAATCGAGGCAGCTGACGGAGCGGTTGGAGCGCAGGACGTTAACGACAGGGCATTCATTCTGGCAGAATTCGGAGTTCAGCACATTCTTGCAGAATTTTCCAAAAACATCCTGCCTTTTAAAACCGGTAATAAGTTCAGCCGAGCGGTTAAAGAATTTAATACGGAATTCCTTATCCACCATAAAGACAGCTTCAGTAATTGAGTCGAGTATATTGTCTTTGATTTCCATAGAGCAGGCAGTTATAATTTGTGATTGAAAAATTACGAATTAAGCATCTTAATATCCAATTAAAACTCACAAAAATGCGAAAGCGGCCGGGATATAACTCAGTATAAAAGCACAAAGCAGACGGAGGCTGGCAGGATGTAAGGGAATGGTTCCTGATATCCCTTAATAATATTAAAAAACAAAAAAGCCCTGGAAGTGATTTCCAAGGCTTTGTTGTGAGCGCGGGTGGTTTCGAACTTCGCAGTTATTGGCCCAGGCTTAG
>JBLNAZ010000247.1:0-27346 GCA_050259615.1 Syntrophomonadaceae bacterium
TATAAGTATTTTGCCAACAAAGAAGAGTTAATTAAATACATTCTGGAACTCTGGTTTGCCGAAGCGGAAAAAGTGATGCATCAGGTGAAGGAAATGGATGTTCCGTTTGTTGAAAAGATTAAACTCCTGCTGAAACTAAAAAAGGAATACTCACAAAAGCTGAGCATGGAATTTTTTGCCGACTACGTTAATCCGGGAGCGGAGCTATCCGGTTTTATCAGGGAATTCATCGACAAAGGTGTTGCCATATTTATCGACTTCATAAAAGCAGCCCAGGAAAAAGGCGAGGTCAGAAGAGAATTAAAACCTGAATTTTTGATTGCTGTACTCAATCAGATAATGGAAGTGGCAAAGAATGAAGAGCTTATAAAATTGTACCCGAGTGTTACTGAATTCTCGCTCGAGGTAAATAACTTTTTTTATTGCGGAATTCTTCCGCTCGATAAAGTAGGTAAATGATGCCTGGAAAAAATTCAACCGGAATATATATAGCCCTGAATCTTGCTTTCTTACTCCTCTTTGTATCCAGACTTCAGGCCCAGAATCTTGAATTTAAGGGGCAGCTCTCAGGCTGGGGAACTACCGCAAGGCTCCAGGATAAATGGGAAAAGGATTTTGGGCTGCGCTATATCCCGCAGCTGAGCTATTCCTATAACCTGGATGAGGGTAATCTTCTGAATGCTGAAGTTCTGCTTAACTCTTATTACGCAACTGACTTAAATTCCAATAGTTACGATGCAAAGCTTTACAGGGCAATTCTGCGCTATACGGGACCTCAGTCCGAAGTCCAGGCAGGCCTGCAGAAAATAAACTTTGGTCCCGCACAGCTCCTACGAGCTCTGATGTGGTTCGACAGCGTGGACCCGCGCGACCCGCTGAAGCTGACAGACGGCGTCTATGGCCTCAGATATAAGTACAGTTTTATGGATAATTCCATACTCTGGCTTTGGGGCTTATATGGCAATAATAAACCCAAGGGCTTTGAGCAATTCCATAGCCGTAAGGATGTCCCTGAGTTCGGCGGAAGAATTCAGCTGCCCGTTCCTTTGGGTGAAGTAGCCGCAACAGTCCACACCAGGAAAGCTGATGCCGGCAATTTCAGCTACAGGGAAAACCGCTACGCTCTCGACGGGCGCTGGGATGTGGGTGTTGGACTGTGGTTTGAATCGGTACTGCAGAATTCTAAAGCCTACCTGCCGGGCTTCAGGTGGATGAAGCTTCTTACTTTGGGCGGGGACTATACTTTCCCCGTCGGCAATGGAATTTATTTTCTGGCTGAACACATGTACTCCGCAGCTTCGGATAAAATATCCGCCGGCAGCAGCGAAGGCCAGATCTCGGCCCTCATGGCCTCTTATCCCGTCGGAGTACTTGACAATATAACTGTCCAGGAATATTACAGCTATACCGGTAAAAAACTCTACCAGTATTATCAGTTTCAGAGGACATATGACAGTTTCATATTAAGCCTCGCTCTTTTTCATTACCCGGAAACGGGCGGCAGCTTTTTACTGAAAAGAAATGCAGCCGCCTCGGGTTACGGTTTGCAGTTAATGGTAATCTTAAATCATTGAACAGTAAGGAATTTGTAATGGACAATTCTCAGATCATAAAAGTACGAAGCCTCATAAAGGATTATTCAATGGGAAAACAGTATTTCCGCGCTTTGAATGACGTTAACCTGTCTGTCTGCAGCGGAGAGTTTACAGGGCTGGTCGGACCATCAGGCTCGGGAAAAACAACACTCCTGAACATCATTGGGGCTCTGGATAACCCTACTTCGGGTGAAGCGGTTGTGCTGAATAAAAATGTGAACTCGTTAAGCCAGACCGAAGCCGCTCTTCTAAGGAACAAGTCTATAGGATTTATTTTTCAGACATATAACCTGCTGCCAGTTTATACGGTTTTTGAAAATGTGGAATTCCCTCTTCTGCTGCTTAAAAAAAACAAAGAGGAAAGGGAAGAGGCCGTAATGAAGGCACTTGAATGGGTTGGACTTACCAGCAAGGCAAAGTCAAAGCCGAACCAGCTCTCAGGCGGAGAAAGCCAGAGGGTGGCAGTTGCAAGGGCAATGGTTAAGCTCCCCCGGATAGTCCTTGCCGACGAGCCTACGGCAAATCTCGATGCGGCAAATTCACACAATATACTTAAGATGATGCGCAGGCTTAATGAAGAGCTTAATACAACTTTCATTTTTGCCACGCACGACGAGAAGGTTATCAGCTACCTGAAAAGGAAAGTTGTACTCAGTGATGGAAAAATAATTGACGATATAAACCTGAATTAGGAGTAATAGGATGTTAATATTAAAATTAGCTTTCAGAAATATTACTCACGCCGGACTCCGCTCGTGGCTTAACGTGTTTGTTCTTTCGTTTGCTTTTGTAATGATAGTTATGACTGAAGGCCTCTACGACGGAATGCTTGAGCAGGTAAAAGACGCAATTATAGATTCTGAAATCGGGGGCGGCCAGCTCTGGCAGAAGGATTACGACCCTTACGACGCTTTCTCAATTGAAAATGCACACTCAAAAATACCGAAAAACCTCCAGGGCGAAATAAAAAAAGGAAATGCCTCGGCCGTTCTTATTGTAAGCGCTGCTATATTCCCGAAAGGCCACATTCAATCGGCTTTATTGAAAGGTATAGACCCAGACCAGAAAATAGTTAAGATGCCTTCTTACATGCTTAAAGACGGCGGCGATACGGCTTCAATTCCTGCTGTCATCGGCTCAAGAATGGCTAAAACTACGGGCCTGCATGCGGGTGATTTTCTTAGTATCAGGTGGAAGAACATAAACGGAACCTTTGATGCGGCGGATATAAGAATCGTTGAAGTGATGAATACAGATGTCCAGTCCATAGACAGGGATCAGATCTGGGTACCCCTCAAATCGCTGCAGAAAATGTACCGGGCTCAGGATGAAGCAACTATTATCACACTTAAGAAGGGCATAAGCTATTATCCTGCAGGAGGGCCCGATTGGGCTCTTAAGGATCATAACTTTCTTCTTAAAGACCTTAATAATACCGTAAAGCAGAAAAAAGCTACGGCATCATTTATGTTTGTACTGCTGCTCGGAATGGCTCTCCTTGCAGTCTTCGACACGCAGGTTCTTGCCATTTTCAGGCGTAGAAAGGAAATGGGTACACTCATGGCGCTCGGAATGACCAGGTGGAATGTAATAATGCTCTTTACGCTTGAAGGCTGCCTGTTGGGTATACTTGCCCTTTTCGCCGGATCCATTTATGGCATACCCTTACTGGCGTATTTTGCCAGGACTGGTCTTAATGTCCCTCAGATGGCAGGGCAGGCGGGATATTCCATCGGTGCGGTCCTCTATCCCAAATACGGACTTCAGCTTTATGCTGTAACAAGTTTAATTCTTTTTGTCTCTGTGGTTATTGTAAGTTTTCTGCCCACGCGCAGAATTACAAAACTTAAACCCACGGACGCCTTAAGGGGGAAAATGGCATGATTAAATTTTTATTCAATGGTTTACTTCGCGACCGCCACAGAAGCCTTTTCCCCATTATTGTTGTGGCTCTGGGAGTACTTTTAACAACACTGCTTTACTCTTTTATGAGCGGGATGATGAACGACCTTATAGATTCAACAGCCAGGTTCGATTCCGGGCACATTAAGGTTATGACCAATGCCTATCGTGAGCTGCAAAACCAGCTGCCCAACGATCTTGCACTTACCGGTACAGAGAGCCTCATAAGTTCTCTTGAGAAAAATTATCCCGGATATGAATGGACTGCAAGAATAAAATTAGCGGGACTTCTGGACGTTCCAGATGAAAACGGCGAAACAAAATCCCAAAGTCCCGTATTCGGACTAGGAGTTGATCTTCTGGGCAAAAGAACCAATGAGGCCGGCAGGCTCAACCTGCAAACAGCCCTCGTGCGCGGACGCCTTCCTGTAAAACCGGGGGAAGTCCTTTTAAGCGACCAGTTCGCAAGGAAAATGGGCGTCACTCTTAATCATAAAGTGACGCTCCTTTCCACAACTTCCGGCGGCGCAATGGCTGTTCAGAATTTTGTTCTCTCGGGAACCGTGGCCTTCGGCATTACGGCTATGGACAGGGGAGCTATGATTGCGGACCTCACTGACATGCAGTATGCCCTCGAAATGCCGGACGGGGCAGGAGAAATTCTGGGCTATAGCAGAAATAAATTCTATGAGTCTGATGAGGCCCGGAAAATATCAGGGGATTTTAACCAAAAATTCTCTATACCTTCAGATAAGTATTCACCCGTAATGCTCACTTTGGAAGATCAGAACGGAATGGGTGAATATATTCACTACGCAGATTCCATGGGCTTTATAATTGTTGGAATTTTCCTGGTTGCAATGTCGGCTGTACTTCTTAATGCGGGACTAATGTCGGGCATAAGACGCTTCGGCGAAGTGGGAGTCCGCCTGGCACTGGGTGAACCAAAAGGACATATTTACAAAACGCTCATTTATGAATCCATACTGATTGGACTTATCGGATCTTTTATCGGTACTGCAATAGGACTTCTGATGGGGTATTATTTCCAGCAGGTGGGATTCGATGTTTCAGGATCGCTCAGGAATTCATCCATTATGATGTCGAACGTCCTCAGAGCCAGAATCAGCTTTACAAGCTTTTACATAGGGTTTATTCCGGGACTTATTGCAACAACACTTGGAACGGCTCTTTCAGGAATTCAAATCTTTAAGCGTCAGACAGCATCATTATTTAAGGAACTGGAAACATGAAAAAATCAATAGAAATACTGGGACTATTATTTTTGTTGGCCGGCTTTGTTTCTGCTCAGGCACCAACAGGAGATGACATATTAAAACAGATAGATAAAAACCTTGTGTTAGATAAGGCTGTAAGCCAGACTACCATGATCATCCACGGCCGTGCCGGCACGCGTTCGGTTAAATCAAAAACCTGGACCGAAGGGCGCGACAAGGCTTTTGTGGAATATACCGATCCGCCGCGCGAAAAGGGGAAAAAGATGCTGAGGCTTGGAGACCAGATATGGAATTACATTCCTGAACCAACCGACAGAATTATTACAATTTCAGGCCACCTGTTAAGGCAGTCCGTTATGGGCTCCGACCTTTCCTACGAGGATATTACTGAAAACAGAAAGCTCATTGACCTTTACAATGCTAAAGTCACAGGTTCTGAAAAACTAAACGGACGAGACTGCTATGTGGTTGAACTGACGGCAAAACAGGAGGACATTACATACTACAGCCGGAAGCTCTGGGTTGACAAGGAAAGATTTCTTCCCCTGAAAGAGGAAAGATACGCCAGAAGCGGCAAGCCATTAAAGATGAGTGAGATTACGGAAGTATTCCGAGTGGATAACCGCTGGTATCCTAAAAAGATGACATTCCGCGACCTCATGCAGACTGGAGGCGAGGGAACAGAATACATTATTGATAATATTAATTTCCACGTCAGCATTCCTGATGCGCAGTTTACAAAGGCCGCATTAAAGAAATAGCAAAAAGACACTATGTATTTCAATTAAAAATTAAAAATTAAAAATTAAAAAGTAAGAACAGGAGGAGAAAAAGGCTAAGCCCGGGCAATATTGCTTATTTACAAAGTTTTCTTATATTGCTCTTAATCTTCTTTGTACATTCGGACAATGGTTCTTTTCCCTGGGGCAAATTATGTTCTTCTGATACATAAATATCTAAAACAAAATAAGGGGTCGAATCATGAAAGTTCTGTATTTTGTTTTCCTTGTGATCTTTAGCGTAAGCTTTACACAGACTTCAAATGCGCAGTTCTGGGATAAGCTGAAAAAGAATACCGAGAAGAAAGTTAAAAGCGAAGGGGAGAAAAGAGTTCAGGACAAGGTGAATAAAGGAGTGGATAAGGGCTATGATGAGGTTGAAAAAGGCCTTAAAGGAGAGGGGAACGATAAATCCAAAGATAACGCAAAAACTCCTCCCGCTCAGACGAATACAAATGTGAACCAGCCTCCATCTGAAAGCAATGTCAAAGCTGAAATTAACTCCAAGTACGACTTTATCCCGGGGGAAAAGGTCATTTTCTTCGACGATTTTACTGCCGAAAACGTCGGCGACTATCCCGTACAGTGGAATACTACGGGTTCCGGTGAGGTTGTTACTACAAACCTTGCCCAGGGGCGCTGGTTTTATATTACAAACGGGAACGGCATTACCACTCTGATGGATCCGCTGACATTACCGGAAAATTTTACAATTGAATTTGACCTGATCCCGGTTGCAAATCCTAAGAACAATAAACATATCGATTTCAATTTCTACATTATCGGAACGCCCAAACCTAAGGATCTGAAGTACGGCCTGGCACGCCCCGGCGGCGATGGGATAAAATTTACCTTCGGCTACAGCAACTACTATGCGGCTTATTATTCGGACGGCACTCCGAACATGAGCGGAGTTGAAAATGAACCGAAATTAAAGGCGGATAATAAATACAGAATATCGATCTGGAAGCAGAAGGAAAGACTCCGTCTCTATGTCGATCAGACTAAGGTATTTGACCTTCCGCGTGTAATGTTGAAGAATGTAAAATACAATATGCTCCGCTTCGACAGCGGTACACCTATGATAAGCAGCATCCGTGTTGCTACAGGACTGCCCGATATGAGGAGTAAACTTTTAACTGAAGGCAAACTTATCAGTTACGGGATTTATTTCGACGTAAATAAGGATATTGTAAAACCGGAGTCGTACCCGTCACTTAAGGAAATTGCGGCAATATTAAAAGACAATCAGGACGTGAAGATAAAGATTGTGGGGCACACAGATTCTGACGGTGATGATAAACAAAACCTGGATCTCTCAAAGCGCCGCTCCGAAGCGGTTAAAAACTCACTCGTTAAGGATTTCAGTATTGATGCTTCCAGAATTGAAACTGACGGCAAAGGGGAAGGCCAGCCCGTGGCGCCGAATGACAATGTGACCAATAAGGCCCTCAACCGCAGGGTTGAATTTATAAAGCTTTAAAATTCAGAAAAAAGGCAGCCATGAATATTCCATGGCTGCCGGTTTAATCAGCTTAATTATGCTTCTGCAGTTTTTCTTTTGTTAAGGAAGGCTTTTACCTTCTGTCCTGCCATTTCAAAAAGAATGTAAAGAATGGGAATTACAAACAGCGTCAGAAACGTTGCCGCTGTAAGGCCCCCAATAACCGCGCGCGCCAGAGGCGACCAGGTCTCGGAGCCCGAACCGAACTCAACTGCAAGTGGAACCATGCCTAATATGGTAGTTAAAGCTGTCATCAAAACCGGCCTCAGCCTTGCAATGCTTCCTTCTTCAACTGCCTCATATAATTCCTTGCCGCGACGTTTTAACTGATTTATGTAATCTACCATTACAATGCCGTTATTCACCACAATTCCAACAAGCATCACAAGCCCCACGAGCGCCATAACACTTAATGATGTGCCAGTGATAAAAAGAAATGCAAATACACCAATTACCGACAAGGGAACCGTAAACATAATTATAAGGGGATCAACCAGCGATTCAAACTCCGCCGCCATGATCATGTATACAAGAAGTATTGCGGCAATAAAAGCGAGCGTTAAATAGAAGTATGCTTCCTGCTGATCCTCTGCAGTGCCCCCGATTACCACCTGAAAATCGGATGGAATGGGGGTCTGGCTTATTATTTTATTTATTTCACCTGCCGCCTTGGAAAGATCTATTCCGGAAAGATTTGCCCCTACGGAAACAAACCTGTTCTGGTTTTCACGGAATATTGTGGGAGCAGCCTGCACCTGCTCAATATCTGCAATCTCCTTAAGCCTTATCATTTCCCCGGCAGGCATTGCAATATGCACATCCTCAAGAGACTCTTTCTGATTTCTGAAATTTTTTGCATACTGAACCCTGATGTCAAACTCATCTCCTTTCTCCCTCAGACGGGCTACAACCTTGCCCTGTATGGCTGTTGAAATGTTTTCTGCAACCTGAAATGTCGAAAGGTGATATTCATTAAGCAGACCTGTGTTCAGGCGTACCTGAAGCTCGGGGGTTGTCTCCTTTACGTTTGTGCTTACATCAACAAGGCCTTTCACTTTCTGCATCCTCTCCTTGATGATGTTGGCTATCTTTAATGCCCCGTCTGTGTCAAAGCCCAGCACCTTTACTTCTACAGCTTTTTCCATTGAAAAGCCTCCGCCTTCCTGAAATACATATGTAATGCCGGGAATTTTCTGCAGGCGCTCACGGATACGGTCACTGATCTCGAACTGGTTTCTGCTGCGCTCTTCAACGGGCTTTAATTTTATATAAACCTCAACCGTGCTGGGAGTGGTACCGAAGGCCGCGATGCCTTCTCTGGGTCCGTACATAATTGAAACGTTCTCCAGTTCCTCAGGCTTTATGGATTCCTTTACTATACTTTCAAGCTGGTATGCTATTATTCTTGTTTTTTCCTTGGGACTCCCGGAAGGAGCTTCAATAATAAGACTAATAAACCCCTGATCTGTTCTCGGCATGAACTCGCCGCCTAAGAAAAAAGCCAGCACCAGTGACAGAATGAACATAACCGTAACCCCTGCAAGCACTATCTTCTTATGGTGCAGTGACCACCTGAGCCACCTGCGGTATTTAACGCTAAGCATATCGACCATATATCCAAGCTTTTCCTTAAGCCTGCTGAATATGCCTGTTTTTTTCTTTCTCTCCACGCTCAAAATGTTTGATGCCATCATGGGCACAAGGCTGAGTGCAACAATCAGGGACACCATCAGGCTGAAGGAAATGGTAAGCACCATATCCTTAAAAAGCTGCCCCGTAATATTGGGGACAAACAGAACGGGGAAGAATACGGCAACAGTAGTTAATGTTGAAGCGGTAATTGCCATACCTACTTCAGATGCCCCGGTATTGGCGGCATCATTCCTGTTTTCTCCCATTTCCCTGTGCCTGTAAATGTTCTCAAGGACAACAATTGAGTTATCGACAAGCATCCCAACCGCAAGTGCAAGTCCCGCCATGGAAATAATATTCAGCGTCAGGTTTGATGCATAGAGAACCCCGAATGTTGCAAGGATGGAAACCGGCATTGAAATGGCCATAATAATGCTTCCGCGCAGGTTTCTTAAGAAAATATAAATTACGAGGAATGAGAGCACAAAGGCTATTAAGGCCGAATCCCTCAGGTTATTGATTGATTTTGTTATAAAATCCGCCTGTGACCATATGGTGCTGAACTTTGTTCCCTGCGGGAGCTGCTTAAGAATACCAGGCAGCGACTCATTTACGTGCCTGGTGGTCTGTACCGTGTTGGCATCGGACTGCTTGTTGATCATTATCATAATCCCTTCGCCGAAATTAGCCCTTACTTCAGTTGAGGCCTCCTTGAAGCCGTCTTCAACGCTTGCAATGTCCTCCACACAGACCGCCTTTCCGCCGCGCATGGCAACAGTGGTTTTTCTTATCTCATCCAGCGTATTAAATTCACTCAGTAAAGTAAGCTGAAAGCTTTTCCCGGGAGTTTCAATGGTTCCTCCCGGCTGAATGCCCCTTGCATACTGAATGGCCTGCGACACATCGCCCGGTGAAAGGTTAAAAGAAGACAGCAGCGTTGGATTCATATTAACGTTGATCTGTCTTTCAAGTCCACCGAAAGTCTCGACAGAAGCAACGCCCGGAATTCTTTCAACTAAAGGCTCAATTTTATCTTCAGCAAGCCTCCTCAGCTCCGACTGTCCCAAGTACTGCGAGCTCAAGCTTAAGAACATTATGGGGCTCATTGACGGGTCGAAGACAAAGACCACCGGGTCGCTGGCCTCGTTGGGAAGATAATCCCTTACATAATCTATATTCTTTCTGATATCGTTTTCAGCCTGGTTCATGTCTGTGCCGTACTTGAATTCAAGCGTTATGATGGAGGCTCCTGTAAAGGACTGTGAATTCACCTTCTCAATGTTTTTTACGCTTGAGATCGCCTCCTCAAGCGGTCTAGAGAGCGTATTTTCAATATCCTGTGGCCCTACGCCGCTGTAGCTTGTAATTACGCCTGCAATGGGGAACTGGATGTCGGGGAAGAAATCGACCTTCAGCTGTGTGAATGCAAAAATGCTGAAGCTCAATGCCAGGGCATAAAACATGAGCAATGTTATCTGCCGTTTTATTGAAAATTTTGTTATTATCATGGCAACCTCAGTTGATTATGTTTACTGTCTGGCCTTCCTGAACGATATTGTTTCCTACCACAATAACCTTATCGTTCATATTAACGCCTTGAGTAATATGTGCACGCCCTCCGCTTATAAGGCCGACCTTTACTTCTTTCAGCTTTGCTTTTTGTCCGTTGACGATGAACAGAAAATATTTCCTTACAGGCTCCTGCGTTCCGGTCTGCTTGTTGATCCTTACTTCGGTCTGGCTTAAAAGTGCAGTTTCAGGAATAATTACTGAATTGTTAACCGAGTTTGTGGCAATCATGAACTCTCCGTACATACCCGACCTTATGCGGCTGTCGGCATCAGTAATTACAATTTCCGCCTCAAGCGTTTTTGATAAAGGATCAACTGCCCTGTCTATTTGAGTTACTTTCCCTTTGTATTTCTTTTCAGGTATAGAAGGAATTGATACCACGACTTCCTGTCCGGCTTTAATGAGACCAATATCCCTGCTTGCAACCCTTACCTTGGAGATCATGGCAGAGGGATCAATAATCTGTGCCACCTGCACTCCTGCCGGGAGCATCTGGTTCCGGTCAACAAATACAGCCGCAACTACGCCGTTAAAGGGGGATTTTATGATGCTGTTTTCCACCTGCTCCTGCGCCTGTTTAAGCTGAGCACGTGCGGCTTCAAGTGCCGAAAGGGCGGCTTTCCTTTGAGCTGTTACCTGTTCAAGCTGCTGGGGACTTATTGCGCGCTGGTTAAAAAGCCTCTGCATTCTGGCAAAGTTCTGCTCAGAAAGCTCCACCTGTGCTTCGGCATTTGCGAGGTTTGCCTTTGCCGCATCAAATCCCTGATTTAAAATTGCATTATACTGAGTAAGTATGGTCTGGTCTTTCCCGATCCTGTCGCCGGCTTTTACCTTCAGATCTACAATCCTTTCTGCAATCTTGCTGTAAAGAATCTGGTCGTTTATTGCTGAAATTGTGCCTGTCAGACTGAGGTATTTTATCAGAGACTCCGGCTGCACGTTATAAACCCTTACTGGAACCTTAATCTCTTCTTTATTTTCTGCATCTTTGCCGCATCCGGAAATGACAAGGAGTATCAGTAAAGGAAAAAAAAGCTTATGTAAAACAGGCTTTCTCATTTTATGCCTCGTAATATTAATCCCAAATTGTGTTGAGTTTTCCGATTGATTTCAGCAGCATGAGCTGGTTGACATTGTAGTTGTAGATTCCCTGTAAATACTGTACGCGGCTTGAATTATAAAGAAACTGCGCATTTAAGACGTCCAGCTGCGTAGTCATCCCTTCGGAGTAAAGTAAATTGGATAGTCTCAAACTTTCTTTGGATTGTTTTAATGCCTCTTGAAGGCTGCGTAAATTCTTTACCGCTTCATTGAACATATAGTAGTTCTGTTCAACTTCCAGAGAAAACTGGTTGCCAAGCTGCTGCCTTAAAAGCTCTGCCTGACCAGTTCTAATTTTTGCCTGCTGGTAATCAATAAGCCTTCTGCCTCCTTCAAACAAAGGCCAGTAAACAGACAGGGCAATGGATTTTGATCTTATGTAATCTTTCCACATTATTTTGTTGTTGTCTGTAAAAGCCTCCTGAATAAGATTTGCCGAAAAGGCTACAACAGGGGAGAACTGTGAAAGTGAGAGCTTTTCACCTTCACCTAAAGCATTAACCTGATGAATAACTGCTTTAAGTTCAGGCCGGCTTTCAAATAAAACTTTTTTATAACCAGCAAGATCCGTTCCCCTGAACTCATCCAGAAAATCTTTTACAGATAACGAGTCATTTACTATTACGGAGTCCTCCATGGGTATATTAAGCACCATTTTTAACCTCTGATAAGACAACAGCCGGTTTGATACCGCATTTTCAAGCTGCGGCAGAGACGAATAATATTGTGCCTTTGCCCTCTGAAGATCCAGCTCGGTTGCCGTGCCGTGATTATAAAAAACAGTTACCTGGCGCAGATTCGAATCCGCAACCTGCACGGCATCAAAGGCCGATCTGGAAAGCTGATCTGCCAGTATTATTCCGTAGTAAGACTGCAGAGCTTCAAGCACCGCTTCCTGTTCTTTTCCCTTTAACTCTTCATTTAAAGATTTTCTTAAATAGTTCTGCACTTTAAGATTGAAGAACCTTGAGCCACCCGCAAAAACAGTGAAATTAAGGTTAAGTGAATGCTGAAATGTGTAATTTGTACCTAGTACAAAACGCTGGCCCATAAAAACAATTGAAGGCAGTTCCAGGTTATTTACAGCAAGCCCCTGATAGGTAAGTGAAGGCAGAAAGTTAGAATAAGAACGCCAGACTTCAAGGTTCTGCAGGTTATAATCCAGCATTTTGGATTTTAACGACAGGTTCTGATCAAGTGATTTTACAACCACATCATCCCATGTAAGATAAATTACATTTCTCTTCTGAGGGAACAGAGCAGCAGGAAATAATATAAGTAAGAAAAAATATCTGAACATATAATCTACTCCATTAAACTTTCCGGTTTAAGAAATTGGGTCACCCAAAGTCAGAACACAACTTAAGTTTACAATGGCTTCACCAGCCGGGGTTAATTCCGGATGGATCTGTCTTATATATTCACACGGGGGATTTAGAACATTTTGACATTCAAAGGTTGTCGCCTAATAAGATAGGTAATTTCTTTATAATGTGCCATTATTTTTAGAATCAGCATTTTACCTGGAATGTGTTTTCTCTGCAGCTTTCAGATGAGCCCCGGGGATATGCCGAAAAATTTCATAAAAATTAAGCTTTTCGTGTTTTCCCGCGGCTCTAGTAATGGCCTTGCCTGGATATTATCCCGGCAGAAAAAGAGAATATGTGTTTTAACCTGAATCAGTTCGTCAGAAGAACCTTCAGAGCATTTTCTTTTGCCGCATTTCCGAATGTGTCGTATGCTTTCATTATATCCTGAAGCTTGAAACGGTGTGTAATCAGCTTCCCGGGCTGCAGCTTCCCGGATGAAACAACCTTCAGGAGCATCGGTGCAGTTACTGTATCTACCAGCCTCGTAGTAATTGTTATATTATGCGACCATAATCTTTCCAGATGCAGCTCAACACTCTTCCCGTGTACACCAATGTTTGCAATATGCCCTCCCGGAGCCACAATCGACTGGCATATTTCAAATGTGGGAGGTATGCCCACTGCCTCAATTACCACGTCAACACCTTTCCCGTCTGTAAGCTTCATTACTTCTTCAACAGCATTTTTGCTGACAAGCTTTGTTGCACCGAATGTCTTTGCAGTCTTTAGCCGGTTTTCATCCATGTCAATCATTATTATCTCGGATGGTGAATAAAACTGGGCCGTAAGAAGAGCTGCCAGTCCTATGGGTCCCGAGCCTACAATTGCCACAGTATCTCCCGGCTGGACCTTCCCGTTAAGTACGCCGCATTCAAAACCTGTGGGCAATATATCACTTACCATTACAAGAGCCTCCTCCTCAACATTGGGCGGGAAGTGGTAAAGGCTTGTATCGGCATAAGGAATTCTTACATATTCAGCCTGTGTGCCGTCAATGGTATTTCCAAGGATCCACCCGCCGTTTTCGCAGTGCGAGTACATGCCTTTCTTGCAGAAATGGCAGGTGCCGCACGCAGTAATGCAGGAAAGAAGAACCTTGTCGCCAGCTTTGAAGTTTGCAACTGCCTTTCCTGCTTCCTCTATTATGCCCGTGCCTTCGTGGCCCAGAATTCGGCCGTCAGTAACAGTTGGCACATCGCCTTTCATTATATGCAGATCGGTTCCGCAAATTGTAGTCATTGATATTTTCAGAATTACATCTTTAGGGTTACTAATGGCGGGTTTTGGTTTTTCTTCCCATGCACGCTTACCGGCTCCATGATAAACTAACGCCTTCATACTAAAACCTCCTTTCTTGATTAATAATGAACATTCTGAATTATAGGTATTTTCAGAAACCTCCACAACTCCCGATTTATGCACTGAAATAAGTTCAAAGTTTCGCCGCCTCCGGCCTCACACTTCAATTTAATTCAAAGGTTTTTTTGTTTCAAAATTCCCGGGATGATGGAACTCCGGGGGTTTATATTCATTGAAAACCACCTCCAAATTATTTATATTAAGATGTTGTGTCTCATTAAAGATTTATTTGAAAGAAGTTTTCAATGGTTAGCAGGATTATTAATAAATTCTTTAAGAATGCCGATCCGTTCTTTTCTTCCAATCCGCTTGGAGATTTCCGCCTGACATTCATATCCGCTCTTTCTGCCCTTATTGGTATTATGGCAGGGTTTATTGCTTATGCACTCTACCTTTTGATAGGCCTCGTGAGCAACCTGGTTTTCTTCCAGCGCGTGTCAGGCAGCATTCCCGACCTCCAGTTTAATCAGCTCGGCCCGTGGATACTCATCGTACCGGCAGCCGGGGGACTTGCAGTAGGGCTCATGGCAAAATACGGCACCAGTAAGATCAGAGGCCACGGTATTCCCGAGGCTATGGAATCGGTGCTGGTAAATCAAAGCAAAATTGAACCCAAAGTGGGGATATTAAAACCGATCTCAGCTGCAATTGCAATTGGGACAGGCGGCCCGTTTGGGGCAGAGGGACCTATAATTCAGACCGGAGGAGCTGTAGGATCAATAATCGGACAGATCATTCACGTCACGGCCGCTGAAAGAAAGGTATTGCTCGCATGCGGTGCGGCTGCCGGAATGGCGGCAACTTTCTCTACACCAATTGCCGCAGTTATTCTTTCTATTGAACTTCTCTTATTTGAATTCAAATCAAGATCTTTTATTCCGCTTGTTATTGCAAGCACACTTTCCACTGCAATTCATATCCGCCTTATGGGACCCGGGCCCATGTTCGTCGTAAGAAGCTTCGACTTTAATATAAACTCGAATTTTATATTCTATGCCATTCTGGGAGTTGTTTGCGGTCTTGCAGCTGTTATCTTCAGCAAGTCGCTTTACTGGATAGAGGACCGCTTTGAAAGCCTTCCTTTCGATAAGATGTGGTGGCCGGCAATTGGCGGCCTTGGCCTTGGAATAATCGGCTATTTCTACCCGGGAGTGCTGGGTGTTGGTTATAATACCATATCTGCCATATTAAATTCGCAGCTTCCGCTGACTGTCCTTGCCTTAATTATGGTGTTGAAGAGCCTGGCGCTTTTGATCTCGCTTGGGTCGGGGACTTCAGGAGGCCTGCTGGCCCCAATGTTTATGGTTGGCGCCGCACTTGGCGGTGTATTTGCTATTGTTGTTAACACCTTATTTCCCTGGGCTAATCTTTCACCGGGAGCATTCGCGCTTGTGGGTATGGCCGCAGTATTTGCCGCAGCCTCAAGAGCCACGTTTGCATTCATCATATTTGCCTTTGAAATTACGAGGGATTATAATTCCATTCTTCCTTTAATGCTGGGCTGTGTAATTGCCGATGGAATAGGAATCCTTCTGATGAAAAATTCCATTATGACAGAAAAACTCGTCAGGCGCGGACTTAATATTCATCACGACTATGAGGTTGACGTTCTTAAGCAGGTTAAAGTAAGCGAAGTTATGGAGGAGAACCCTGTTTCAATTCCTGCTGAAATGAAAGTTGAGGAACTGGCAGACCAGATTACAGAAGGGGAAATGGCGTATTCAAACTATCACTCATTTCCTGTGGTAAATGATAATAATGAGCTTGTGGGAATTATTACTAAAGGGGATATACTTAAATCGATGAAAAACGATTTCCTCCCGGATTGCAAAGTCTCTGAAATAATGACTTCTTCATTATGGGTGACTTATGCCGATGAGACGGTGCACAGTGCGGCAATGAAAATGGTAAGGAATGATGTTGGACGCCTCCCGGTTGTGGACAGAAAAGACCCGAAGCAGCTCATTGGTTACTTCGGGCGTTCATCAGTTCTGGCGGCACGCTACATACGAAGCAGGGAAGAATATGAGCGTGAAGCCGGCTGGCTAAAGTACAGTC
Organism: Syntrophomonadaceae bacterium; assembly: GCA_050259615.1. Taxonomy (GTDB): domain Bacteria; phylum Bacteroidota; class Ignavibacteria; order Ignavibacteriales; family SURF-24; genus JAAXKN01. The sequence goes on from JBLNAZ010000247.1 coordinate 16,111, forward strand.
TCAGATCTAACAATACTAAAGCATGACATCTGAAAAAATACCTGATTAGCTGTTCTTTGTTACCCCTTTGGGAATAGTGGGTCCTTAGTAACTTTACGGATTATCAGTGCTGAAAGTATCGCCGCCTTCCAGAGTGCCGCTCTGATATCCTTTATAGAACCATTTTTTCCTTTGCTCTGACGTCCCGTGCGTAAAACTCTCGGGCACAACATATCCCTGGCTCTGCTTCTGTATATTATCATCGCCTACGGCAGAAGCAGCTCTTAAGGCTTCATCTATATCGCCCTGTTCAACTATCTGTTTCGTCCTGTCGGCATAATGAGCCCAGACGCCAGCAAAATAATCTGCCTGAAGCTCAAGCCTTACGGAATATTTATTATATTCCTCATCGCTTAATCTGGACCTCAAAGATGCAACTTTCTCCGATATACCTAATAGATTCTGAACATGATGGCCTACTTCGTGGGCAATAACGTAGGCCATTGCAAAATCTCCGGGCGCATGGAAGCGTTTCTGCAGCTCATCATAAAAGCTTAAATCGAGATATAGTTTTTCATCACCCGGGCAGTAGAACGGGCCCACTGCGGCGCTTGAAAATCCGCAGGCCGACTGAACGCTGTTTGTATAGAGTACCAGCTTCGGATCGCGGTAGTTAGATCCTTTTTCCTGGAATAATTTTGTCCATGCGTCTTCAGTTTCTGCCAGCACAACCGACACGAACTGTTTATGCTCACTTTCCTCTGCGCTTTCCTGGTAATTTGTTGTTGTCTGCTCTCCGCCTCCGGGGGACAGTATATTAAAAATTTCACCCGGATTGCCGCCCAGAAGCCATATTATAAGAGCAATTACAAGTGTACCTATGCCGCCTCCGATAAATCTTCTTGAAGTGCCGCCGCCGCGCCTGTCCTCAACGTTTGAACTTTGTCTTAAGCCCCGCCACCGCATATTTCTTCTCCTGTTGTAAATAAGCTAAGTGCTGCAAAAATTAAGTGTGCCTAATTAAATATTATAAATATTTATCCGGGCAGGAATGCTCCTTTAATTTGTACCCTGGAGTGATTGTACCTTCAGGAATTAAATCAGTGAAGAGCAGTTAAATTCTCATAACTGTGGAGACGAATTTAAAAATGACGAGAGCACGCTTGTTGAGAGCGGACTTAACGGCCTGTGAACAGGACTAATGTTTGGAATTAACTTCTGACACAGGCATCCTATAAAGAAAAATTAGCAATAAAAGCTCAAGCAGGTTTACTTGTTTGAGCTCTATCTTTCTACATGCAGAATCTCAACGGAGCAGCATCATTTTTCTTATATTAATGGTACTTCCAGCCCTCAGTTCATAGAAGTAAATTCCGCTTGAAACGTTTTCTGCTTTCCACGTAACATTATGAATGCCTTCTGCTTTTACTTCATTGACAAGCGTTGCAACTTCACGCCCCAAAAGATCAAATATTTTAAGTGTTACATGTTGAGGGTAGGGAAGAGTAAACTTTATTGTAGTAGACGGGTTGAATGGATTAGGGTAGTTCTGTTCAAGAGAAAACTTCAAGGGTACGTCAGGCGGGCTTTGCACACCTGATTCCATTCCGGATAATGGAAGTCGCCAGACTCCATGGCCGAAAATCCCAAGGAATAAATGTGTATTGCTGGAAGCAAGACACATCAATGTTATAGTCACCGGTTGTTCCTGCTTAATAATGAACTCCGGCAGCCCCTGACTGATTTCTTTCCAGTTTAATCCATTGTCAGCCGTAAAGTAAACGCCGTTCTGGCTCAAGGCAAAGAGATTTGATTTATTTACAGCAAAAGAATGTGGGTAAATTACTTCCGGAAATATTGGAATAATATTATTCCAGCTAGTCCCATTGTCAGTGGAAAGGAAAATTCCATTATCTGTTCCTGCAATAATATTTGTTTCTATTATTGCAATATCCCTCACCGAGAAATTTTCAGGTAACCCCTGGCTTAACTTTACCCAGTTTTCCCCATTATCAGATGAACGGAACAGGCCTCCGTATCTTTGATAATTTCCATCATATTTGTACGACCAGAATCCAATTAAAATGTATGGTCCCGTTTGAGCAATTGCACTTGTATGGTTTTCCTCAGATATCGGCAGGCCTGAGTTTACCTCTATCCAGCTTTTACCTATATCTGCAGATCGGAATAATCCTTTGACGGTCCCGGCAAAGATGTTCATTATGCCTGTTGCGTCAGATGAAGCGAATACATTATTATCATAGCTGCCGGCAGGTAAACTGGAACCTATATCGCTCCAGCTGTCACCATAGTCGTATGAAATAAACAGTCCGCTGTCGGTTCTGGCAAATATTTCCCCGTTATTATAGGCAACTGAGTTAATTGCTGAGTTTGGTGGCAGGCCTGAATCGGCTTTTGTCCAGCTTTCGCCATTATCAGTTGATCTTGAAATCCGTGTTCCAGAAACTCCGGCAAAGAGCCTGGTAAAACCTGCCTTATCCTCATAAACTGCCAGTGTATGAATATAGGAATTCTTAATGCCCTGATTAACCTCAGTCCAGCTTTCACCCATGTTAGTGGAGAGAAACATGCCTCTGTCCAAATTATCTCCCGCAAAAAGGTTTTTTATCGATGGATCACCGGAACTCTGGAAAGCAAATGCCCCGATATTAATGCCTTTAAGCCCTGCATGTTGCCAGCTTGTGCCATTGTTGGTGGATTTGTAAACTCCATTATCTGTTCCGGCGAAGAGATTCTTTCCGGCTGCAGTTAGGCAGTTTACCCATTTGTTCGCCAGACCGGAGTTGGATGTAGTCCAGCTTTCACCATTGTCTTTAGAAATGAACACACCTGCATAATGAGTACAGGCAAAGAGAGTTGTACTGTCCGTGCCAGGAATAATTCTCCACATCGGTATAATGTTTCCATAAGAATCTTTCGGACTGGATACGGTCGGCTTCCAGCTCTTGCCGTTATCGCTTGAAATATATAGCCTATCTTCATAGGTACAGACGAAGATTCTTGATCCTATGACACAAATTGAAGAGAGTTCAGGCTTAAAGCTTGTATCGGGCTGCTCCCAGCTCTTGCCAAGATCTTTTGAAAGAAATATTCCGTTGTAAAGCGTTCCAACTAATACATTCGTTCCGCCTGAATCATTTGAATAAACAGCCAGCGATTTCATCCAATTCAGCCCCGGGATTTGGGGACCGATATTGGTCCAGCTTTCAGCATTATCCCTGGAATAAAAGACTCCTGAAGCACACAACGCAAATATATAGCTGCCGTCTGCTGTAATTGTAATGTCTACTGCCATTTGATTTTCAAGACCTGAGCCAAGCTGCCTCCAGTATTTCCCGCTGTTTGTTGAAAGTAATACACTTCCTCCATAACACCCTATACGTGACACTGCAAATATGCTGCTGTCATGGGCTGCAATTGCATTGATAGCTCCTCCGAAAGGTCCGTTGCACTGCACCCACTGAGCATGGATCTGTAATGCCAGGACCATAATAAATAATAACGATAATATTTTCTTCATTTTATCTGCCTCCTTTTCAAAATGAGTCCTCGGGGCCGGGATAAGTCCTGACCCCAAAGACCCGGGAAAGAATCTACCGTATAAGCATCATTTTCCTTTTCTCAACAAAGCTTCCGGCCCTCAGTTCATAGAAGTATACTCCGCTGGAGAGGTTGTCGGCTTTCCAGACTGCATTGTGGAGACCTTCGGGCTTCTCCTCATTGACCAGCGTAGCAACCTCACGCCCGAGCAAATCAAATACCTTCAGCGTAACGTGCAACGGGTAGGGGATTGAGAAGCTGATAACTGTCGAAGGGTTGAATGGATTAGGATAGTTCTGACAAAGAGTGAATTCATCGGGCAATACAGATGACTTTGCCAGACCTGAAGCTGAAGGACCAAGCATGCTCTCACAGGCGCCAAGATCCGGGCTCGTTCCGGCAGGACTGGGTCTTGGGTTGCCCATTATGCAGAACTCTGGCGCATGGTACCATATTCCATCAATTTTAACCGAATTGGTTCCTGCTCCAATGCAGGGCGAATTAGGTAATAGAGTGTAATTGCCGGAACCTTCATTGTAAAACAACGGCTCCCTGTCAATATTGTTTGCATAAGTTCCCGTTAAGCGTGTCCCCATAAAGGCTTCTTTTCCTCCTTGTATATTATTATAGTAGAATACTGGATTTGCTGAATTTAAGTATACCTGGGACCCGACTTCTCCAGTGTTTCCGTAAATAATATTATTTAGAACTAACGCATTGGCATTATTCATCGAATAAAGGCCCCCGCCCCTGCTGCTTTTATTTCCTGTAATTGTATTGTTGATGATTACTGGAATAGCACCTTCACCAAAGCTTATAGCTCCTCCTTCATAAGCCTGGTTGCCTGTTATAATATTGTTCGTTATCAGAGCCTTTGAAGCACTAAAAACTAATATGCCGCCTCCGGCTCCGCCTGCTGTAGTTGTGTTATTAGAAATTATATTGCCTGTAATAACAGGCTGATTATCAGGAGTATATGCGGTAAGTATGCCTCCGCCATACTGGCTAGTATTATTCGATATGGTATTGTAAGAAATAACTGCTTTTGAGGTATATGCACATACAATGGCCCCGGCAGAAGCCCCATTGTTGTTTATAAATGTGCTTTTTGTAATTACTGGTGATGCATTAAATATTGCAACTCCGGGTCCTCCGGTTGTACTCACGTCTCCTGCCGCAACGTTGTAGGCAAACAGACAGTTTGATATTAGTACTTTGTCAAAGCCGGTTATCAGAATTGCTCCGCCGCTCCTGTCAAGGCTTGTACCATATCCTGTGTTTGCTTTACCATACTTAAATGTGCAGTAAATGAACCTGGAAGTGTCGCTTGAATCAGGAGTATTAATGAATCTTATTCCATGCCAGCCGGCCAGCTTATTCTCAGCAGTAAACCTTATCGGATTGCTTGTGGTGCCGACTGCCAGAAGCCTGCCCTGAACGTTCATCTTAAAATGACCCATGAATATAACTTCCACGCCGGGCTCAATTGTCAGCGTCGAATCTATGGGGATTGTTATTTCACCCAAAATGTGGTATGGTGATTTTGCCAATGTCCACCTTCCGCTTACATTTCCTAATGATATTTCAGTACACAATAAAGGATTATATTCCCAGGTATCGGAAATCCCGTGTACCCAGTCATAACTGCCGGTAATTACATATATCTTATCGTTGACAACGGCACCTGCAAAAAATAAATCCGTAAGCGGCATATTAGCCTTAGTATCCCAGGTATCCTTTGCAGGATCATAGATATCCACAGTAGAAAGAGAGCTGTTATCATTCTGGCTTCCTCCAACAGCATAGATTTTTCCATTAACTGAATAGGTCTCAAGCCCGTACCTTGCTGTCGGCATGTCAGCTTTTTTAGTCCATGTATCGGTCTTTGGATCATAGACGAGTAAAGTATTATAGGTTGTTGTGTGCATTCCTCCGCCAATTACATAAATAAGTCCGTTGTATTCAGTTACAGAAACAGCTCCGCCTGAAGAGGGCATGGGTGTTTTTGGGGTCCATGTATTTGTCTTCGGATCATAGGCTTCACAGTTGCGTTCATAAAAATTACCGCCTATGTTATAGATGATCCCGTCAACTACAGCTGCACCTGCTCCTATCCTTGGGCTCAGCATGTCTGCCTTTTTAGTCCATGTGTCGGTTTTAGGGTCATAAGCTTCAACTATTTTTGTTGCAGCAGAAGAACCTCCTCCCATTGCATAAATAGTGTCATTTACTACGGCAGTTGAAAGAAAGCTTCTTGCTGTTGGAATTGGCATCCTTTGAGTCCATGTGTTTGCCGCAGGATCATAAACCTGGTTTAATGACACATCCTTGGATGGGGACTCAGTCATTCCTCCCATAACATAAATCTTATTATCAACTACTGCCGCAGAAGATCCGCCGATAGGTGTAGTTATTGGAGCTTTTTTTGTCCAGGCCCCATACTGCGCTATTGCACTTGTGGAAATTAAGATCAGGGAAATTATTACTAAGAAAAACTTCCCGGAATTATTTTGCTTTCCCGATGAACGGGATCTGGGTAAAAGTGACATAACTGCCTCCTGAAGTTTTAGATTGTTGTTAAATCCGGTCGCATTTGAAGTTTAAAGGGAAGCGGCTGTGTGCGCTGATTTGATTAAGTTTGGTTCTTTTATCTTACTATGTCACTTACCCAAAAAGAGTGCCACAAATGAAAAGATAAAATGTTTTGTTTTTAGAATATTTATAGGTTTTTTAATTAGAAATGCATATCAAAAAGTTCGTCAATTTTGGCGAAATGGAAAAGGGGGAGAATTAACCCGGCTTTTCAATTTTTAATTTATCCATTTTGTAGCGCATTGAATGCTCTGATATCTTCAGCAGGGAAGCAGCTTTCGACTGGTTCCAGCCGCATTTATTCAATGCTGCCCTTATGAGCTCTTCTTCGCAGGCCTCAAGGCTTTCACTTAAGGATTTTTCCAGCGGAATATTCTTGTAGTCCTTTTTTGATTTCTGCAGCTCTTTCTGAAATTCCGGCGGTAAGACTTTCCTGTCGATAGACTTTTGTTTCTGCGGAGTGAGCGTTACCAGTCTCTCAATAAAGTTTTCCAGCTCCCGGATATTACCCGCCCACTTGTGCTGTTTCATAAAGTCCAGAACTTCCTCTGTCATTGTTTCTGCTACTTTATTTTGTGCACTTGAAAATTTCTTCAGGAAGTGATCAGCAAGCAGGGGAATGTCTTCAGGTCTGTTGTTTAATGAGGGAACAAAGATAGGATATACATTCAGGCGGTAGAAAAGATCCTCCCTGAACTTATTTTCCTCAACCAGTTTCTTTAATGAAACACTGGAAGCAGTTATAATACGTACGTTAACTTTTCTTATGTTGTTGCTTCCAACAGGGCGGATCTCCTCATCCTGCAGCACCCTTAAGAGTTTGGACTGCATTTCAATAGGCAGGTTGTTTATTTCATCCATAAAGAGTGTTCCGCCGTTGGCCTCTTCAAAAAGCCCCTTACGGTCCATCGTAGCACCGGTAAATGAACCTTTCATGTGTCCGAAAAGCTCGCTTTCAACCAGGTTTGGCTGAATTGCCCCGCAGTCAATTGCCACAAATTTTCTTTCCGATCTAAAGCTCAGCCTGTGAACAGCTCTTGCAACGAGCTCCTTGCCGGTTCCGCTTTCACCTTCCAGCAGTATTTTTACGTCGCAGCGGGCAGCAGCTTCTATAGCATGAAGAAGTTCTATGAACCTTGGGCTTTTGCCGTAAAGCCCCATCAGGGAATACTTATTTAAGAGAACTTCTTTCGGCAGTTGTGGTGTAAAATAGCGTTCAATATCCTGAGTAAAATGAAGAAACGGGGAAGTAACGGCTGAAAACATTTCCATGAGTGAAAGATCAGTTTCCGTGAATGCGGGACGGTTTTCATTATTTAACAGCAGTATGGTGCCTATTATAGTATTCTCTATTCTTAACGGAACACATAATACCGAGCCTGCACAGGTCTTTTCAAAAATGTTTTTCCTGAAACGCGCATCCGATTTTATTCCCTGGCTCAATAATGAAGTATTATTTATCAGAACCCACCCGCAGATATTTGTATGCAGGAAATGGTTCTGTTCGTCTGGCAACTTCTTTTCGGCATAGATGGTTTTTATGGTATCCCGCGTTTTGGGATTTATCATCATAATTAAAGCTGAATCGGCATTAACAAGGCTGGATGCTTTTTCAACTGCAAGTCTCAGCACTTCCTCATACCCACCCTGGCGGCATAGCATCTCTGCCAGTTCTATTAATGCGGCCAGTTTGTCGGAATCAATATTTACTTTTCTGATGTCCATATTAAAAGCCCGCCTTTTTCAGATACTCTGTAAAGCGTGCTTCACACCGTACATTCTGCCACTCGGGGTCCGTATTCAAATATATCACTTTAGGATCAGTTACCTCCAACGCCTCAGCAACCCACAGTAACGCCTGTTCCTGTTTTCCTGCATGGCTGTATAGCAGTGCTATGTCATATGGAGGGAGATAATGATACTTATAGATTTCAGACAGAATATTGGCTGCGGTTTCAAAAGCATTGTCAACTCCGGCTTTATCCATTGCCAGCGCAATATCATTCATTCCTAAGGTTACCAATACTTTCCTGCATGTTTCTACAGCTTCCGCTTTTCTGCCCATAAAAGAGAGTGTCCGCCATAAAAACATCAGTGCATGCAGAAAAGGCGGCTTCCTTTCCAGATATTTTGAAAGAACTTTATAAGTCTCTTCATAAGGATCTGCATAGAAATGTGTATAAATAAGTGAAGTCTTTGAATATTCAGAAAGGGGATCGATGGTTCTGGCCTTTTCTGCGTATTTTTTTGCCAGGTCAAATTCCCTCATTGTTGAAAATAAGATGCTATAATTTGCCAGGCCGTTGACACTGTTAGGATTTAATTCAAGGCAATGTTCAAAGGCCTTTTTAGCCTCCGATTTCTTGAATTCATAAACAGATTTTAATATTCCCAGAAGATCATAACCCTCGCTGAGGCTGTCGTCTATTTCCAGCATCCGGTATACGCATTTTCTGATCTCCTCAATTACTTCGGATGTGCGCTTTAAGCCATAGATGGTTTTTCCGAAAAGAACATATCCCAAGCCGTAATAGGCTAATGCATAATCGGGGTCTAATTTCAGTGCCTCGCTGTATAATTCATAACTCCTGTCAAACAGTGTCGGGTCAACCTGATTGAAAGAGTAAGACCCCTTTTGGCAGAGGTTGTATGCTTCTATGTTATCGGTATAACGTTTCCTTATTTTTTCTTTTTCATCTCCTAAGAGCTTTAACTTAAGAACATCTACTATAGCAAAAGTTATCTCATCCTGTATCCTGAATAATTCATTTATATTCCTGTCGTACCTTTCTGACCAAAGGTGGTACCCGTCCAGAACATTAATGAGCTGTGCAGTTATCCTCAGTTTGCTTCCTTCTTTTCTTACGCTGCCTTCCAGGACTGTTCCTACGTCAAGCTTCCGGCCAATTTTACGAATATCATAACCGGTTCCCTTGAATGCATATGTCGAGGTCCTTGCTGCCACTTTCAAGTCCCTTATACGCGAAAGTGCATTTATCAGTTCTTCAGTAAGTCCGTCACAGAAGTATTCCTGCTCAGTGTCAGTACTCATGTTTACAAACGGCATTACAGCTATTGACTGGCTTGGCCTGGGCGCGGGCAGCTGAAAGGAGGTACTTTCTTCTTTTTGTGTGACATTCTTCAGATCCTCTAACAAGTAGGATAAATCCTCGTATCTATCTTCTCTTTCCTTTGCAATGGAATTTTCAAGAATTCTAAGCAGTTTTTCTGGTATATCACTCCTGAATTCCTTCGGGTCCTCCGGCTCCTGGTTTAGTATTAAATATATAACAGCCTGCTCGTAGTCAGCCTTAAAAGGATGCTCTCCAGTAAGCATTTCATATAGGACAACTCCAAGTGACCATATGTCTGTCCTCAGATCAACTTTTTCTCCTTTTATCTGCTCGGGCGACATATACTCAATTGTTCCAAATCTTGCGCCAATTCGTGTAAGGAGTGTCTGATCTTTCTTCTTGGCTAGCCCGAAGTCCAGTATTTTTACTGTACCGTCAATTGTTATAAATATGTTTGCCGGTTTTATATCCCTGTGTATTATTCCGTTTTCATGGGCTTTTTTTAAGCCTTCGGCAATCTGTATCATGAAGTCTGTTATTTCGCTGATTTCCAGCGGCCCGTTTGAAATTTTATTTTTCAGTGTCTCGCCTTCATAGTAATCCATTACTATAAAGAGCCCTCCGTCCTGAAGTTCATCAATTTCATGAATTGTGCAGATGTTATTGTGCTGAAGGGAAGAGGCCGTCTGGGCTTCATTTAGAAATCTTTTCTTTGAGTGCTCATCCCGGGTAAATGATTGGGGCAGGAGTTTAAGAGCTACTATGCGTTTTAATTTCAGATCCTCGGCTTTGTATACTATCCCCATGCCGCCTTCACCAAGTTTTTCGAGAACCTTATAGTGGGAAATTATCTGACCTGTCATAGTTTTACCCTGCTGTTTTGGTTTGCATTAAAATTCTTCAGCGGAAAAACTTCTGAAGGGCGGGGAAATGGGGAATTAAATTCAACTCCGTCCATTTGCAGAATTGTATTGAGCAGTGTTGACGTAATAAGGTATCTTAAAATAGAGACTTCGTCAAGTGTTTAGTTTGGTATCGAAGGTATTACCGGATTAACTTTTGACTATAGACTTTCTGGCAGATCCGGTTATTTTCACTTAAATTATTTCATATAACAAAAGTGAAAGAATTCAGATGCCATCACCAGCAAGATCTAATGACCCCGGCCTGAGCGAAAGGTACTTCAGCCGGACAAAGAGAATTATTAATAACGACGGATCGTTTAATATTATCCGCCAGGGTACGGGCTTCTCCGTGTGGGACATCTACCAGTACCTCGTAAACCTCTCATGGCCCAGATTCATAGGCGCCGTCATGGGGTTTTATTTCCTAGTTAACTGCTTCTATGCCTTGCTCTACCTCGCTACAGGCATAGATGGCATCCATGGAGCAAGGGAAGAGACTGCAATTAAATCCATTGAAAACCTGTTCTTCTTCAGCGTACAGACAATTTCTACCGTCGGATACGGCAATATGGCTCCCAGGGGAATACCCGCAAACCTGATCGTTACGTTTGAAACTCTTACCGGACTCATCGGCTTTGCCCTCGTAACGGGGCTCCTTTATGGAAGATTCTCCCGTCCTACGGCAAGGATCCTCTATAGCAAAAGAGCCTTGGTTTCTCCATTCCAGGATAAAAAAAGCCTGCAGTTCAGAATTGCAAACCAGAGGTCAAATGCACTCCTTGAAGTTGAAGCTAAGGTTATGGTTGCATTTGTCGAAAACGTTAACGGAAACAGCAAAAGGGAATATTATAACCTCACACTTGAAAGATCATATATTTATTTCTTTCCTCTTAGCTGGACTGTTGTGCACCCGATTGATGAGGAGAGTCCCTTCTGGAATAAAACCCCCGAGGACTTAAAATTACGGGAAACTGAAATCCTTATACTTATAAAAGGTTACGATGATATCTTCAGCCAGTACGTACACTCCAGGTTTTCCTACAGGTTTGATGAGATCATTTGGGGAGCCCGCTTCAAACCTGCATTCTTTATCGACAATAACGGCGACGTGATTTTCAACCTCGG